>DAMAEI010000026.1:31271-36961 GCA_031997345.1 Sedimentibacter sp.
GCCCAAGGTTCCATATATTTTCCGGTGTAGATGAATACATCAGCTTTGTTTATGGATATAATATCAGAAGGTGTGGGTTCAAAGGAATGACTCTCAGCTCCGGGTGGCAGTAAAAGAACAATTTCAGCCTTATCACCGGCAATCTGACGTGCAAAATCATATTGCGGAAAAAGAGTTGTAACAACTTTTATTTTCTTGTTTATCAGTTCATCTTTTATAACATTGGGTGTATTTTGATTTTGAGTACACCCAAACAAGGCTGACGCCAACAGCGCAACCAAAATAACATTTAATATCTTTTTCATTATAACCTCCGAATTTATTTTATTGATTGGTGTAAAATTCGGTCGATTTAATTATCAAGTCTTACCTTTAAGCTTATCAGAGTAATGTGTTTTTTGAGTGAATACAGAAAAGGAACACTGTACATTAAAAATACAATGCATATTAAAGAAAAGATGCTGTCTGTTCTTGCAGACATTCCCATTTGCCTTACAACGCCGGCTGCAAAATTCAAGTTCTCGCATGTGGCGCATATACGCTCGGTGCATACATGAGATGCATGGATATCAATGAAAGCAACAGATAGCAAAAAAGCTGTAATTAAGCACAGAAGTAACAGTGTAGATATATGTTTGTTATTGTTGGCTAGTTTTTTTATCACAGCTTTTCACCTTTTTATATGTAGTAACTCTATTTTACTATAAAAATCCTATTTGGTCAATTATATGAAAAAGTCTGACTAAAAAACTTGTGTTCTATGAATACTGCTCCAATATTCCCTTCAACGCACTTGCGCTTGAGCTGTGAGAACGCTTGACTTCAATGTTGTTTTTTACCGATTCAGACATTGCGCAATGCACCATTTTATGTGATGCTGTCGCTGTAAAAAGTATCATTAAATCCGGACATCCAATTTGTTCCTTCAGATTAACAGGCATTTTAGTGAAAACTTTAGCCCTGAATTTATATTTCTTGCAAATTTCCTTATATTGTGTTTCCATGCGTTCATGTCCGCCTATTATTACTACGCTCATAAATCCTCCTTGAGTTAGCTTTTGCTAACCATATGATAAAGTATTTGTTTTTTTAAGTTCTAACATATATCATGAGGTTAGCGTAAGCTAACTGTATGATATATTATAATCCCTATAATGAATTGCATCATATATGGTTGCTATAAACTTTTTATTTATTTCTTATGTTCCTTATAATATTTCTTTATGGCACTAAAGGTTTCATCACTGATGATATGCTCGATTTTACATGCATCTGCTTCCGCCGCTTCTTTAGAAACACCTATTAAATCTGATAAGAATGCCGTGAGCTGCTCATGTCGTTCATATATTTTTTCCGCTTTGTCTTTTCCACCATGAGTCAGCTCAATGAAGCCTTCTGTATCAATCTCAATAAATCCGTCATCCTTCAATATTGAAACCGCACGGCTGACGCTGGGCTTGCTGAACTCGAGTTCTCTTGCGATATCAATAGATCTGACCTTACCCATACGCTTTTTTAAAAGCAATATTGTTTCTAAATACATTTCTCCTGATTCGTACATAGATATCCTCCAAATATTACATATATAATATACTATTTTAAAGAAATAATCCAGTACAAATACTATTTTTTAGTTTTTATGCCACTGCCGCACGACCCTGATGAACAGCTGCTGCCGCAGTCTGAGCACCCGCATCCGGATTCTCCAGATTTTTTTAATTTAATTCTGTAAAAGACAGCGCCTGCTACACAAGCGACTACAATTCCTAATATTATAAAATCTGCCATTTTGCACTCCTCTTTAATATGTTTTTTTTAATAAAACAGATTCAACATCACACGGCTCAATGCAAAGTTCAATCAATGCATTCTTTATTGTTTTTTCCCACAGTTCTCCCGGTATCTTAAAAAGACTATTGTTTTTTAGTACTATTGTACATTCACTCTTGAGGCAGTCAATGTAATCATCAGAAATTTTGTACAAGTTCTTTCTGTCGATGACTCCTATCTCCTCAAGACACCTAAGCATTCTATAAACTGTCGCAATTCCTATTGTGGAATCAGTCTGAACGGCCTCCCAGTGAATTTCTTTACAGGAGGCACATTCGTTTTTTAGTATGATGTCAATAAGTATTTTTCTTTTTCGGGTAATTCGGCACCCTTTTTCTTTAAGTTTAGCCAAGATAGTGTCTTTATTATAAACTTTTCTTTCGTAACGTATATTATCCCATGAACTATCCATACCATCTCCGTGTGATTAAGCTAAAAGACTTCCTATAGTGTAGATTACAAACGAAACTATATATGCTGTGAACATCTGTATACCGACTGCACCTCCGGTAAGCTTCCATGTTTTGAGCTCTCGTTTTATTGCTCCCACAGCCGCAAAGCAAGGCATGCAAAGAAGGTTGAAAACCATGTATGAGTATGCTGCTATATCAGTAGTAATATCTGCTTTCATGGAGTGCAGTGCATTCTCATCTGCTCCTTCAAACAACACAGCTTCGGAATAAACATCAAATGCTGCTTCTTCATCGTAAATTCCGTCTTCGAAACCTAATTCCTCCAGTTCCTCCGGACTATATTGAGAAAAATATTCCTCGAGGTATTCCGGGTTGACATCATCATCATAAAGCTGAGCAAATGTAACAACAACCATTTCTTTAGCAATCCATCCGGTAACTACACCTACGGCCGGTCTCCATTCACCGAATCCTAAAGGCTTAAATACAGGTGCAATTACATTTCCGAAAGAAGCTAGGAAGCTCTCATCCATTTCAGCCATATTGCTTCCGTCTTCATTGTTGGCTGCGTTGACACCATTAAATGAATCAGCATTAAAATTACTTAATCCCCATATTATGATGGTAGATATGAAAATAATTGTACCGGCTTTTATTGCAAAGCCCTTAACCTTCTCCCAGCCGTGTATTAATACACTCTTCATGGTAGGAACTCTGTACCTCGGAAGTTCCATTACAAAGTTTGATGCAGCAGATTTGTAAACAAGTTTATTTAATATTAATGATACCGAAATTGCTACAACAATGCTTAACATATAAAGTGAATATGTAATAAGAGTTTTGTTTCCGTTCACAAAAAATATTGAAACAAACATTGCAAATATAGGAAGCTTAGCTCCGCAAGGCATAAATGCTGTAATAATAGTTGTTATTCTTCTGTCCTTTTCGGTATCAAGAGTCCTTGTAGCCATAACAGCAGGAACACCGCAGCCGAATCCCATAAGGAGAGGAATAAAGGATCTTCCCGACAATCCGAATTTCCTGAATATCCTGTCCATCACGAAAGCTATTCTTGCCATGTATCCGCAATCTTCAAGAATTGAAATCAAAATATACAGAACGAGCACTAAAGGTATGAAGCCCAATATAGCTCCTATTCCTTCAACTATACCGTCCATAACCAGTGAATAAAGCCATGGCGAAGCTCCTGCAACTAATCCATCTATGACTTCCGCAACTGCGCCCCACGCAGTTTCCACAACACCTGCCAGCCACACCCCGGGACTTGCAAGTCCCTTAATGAACAAGAAGTTCTCGCTGAATGTGCATGCAAACAAAATGTACATTATTACCGCAAATATAGGAAGCGCCAGAATACGGTTTGTAAGAATTTTGTCCAACTTATCCGACTTTGTTTCAACATATCCTGTTTTTGCCTTTTTTACTGATATCTTTACCAGCTCAGAAATAAATTTGTATCTTGAATCGGCTATTTTTGCCTCCGTGTCTCCGTCGGCATATTTTTCAGCTTCCTTTACAATTTTTTCTACGTCAATCTTTTGACTTCCTGATAAGGAATCAATAACAATCTGATCATTTTCAACTATTTTTATTGCTTTCCACTGAAGCTGAGCTGCTGCCGTTCCAACTGATGAGCTTGAATCTGCCATGTATTCGTCTTCAAGTATTTCAGCAATTGAGTTTACCGCAGAATTTATATTGTCATCGAACACCTTGAGTATTTTGGGGCTTACCTTGCTTTCAGCCACGGATATGGCTGCTCGCATAAGCTCGTCAAGCCCTTTTCCGCTTCTTGCTACAATAGGTAATACCTGTACTCCCAATAGCTTTGAAAGTTCGTTAAAATCAATTTTGTTTCCCGAGGCTTCAACCTCATCCATCATGTTTATAGCAACGACTGTGGGAATACCTGTTTCCAGAATCTGAAGCGTAAGATACAAGTTTCTTTCGATATTGGTACCGTCAACAATATTGATTACCACATCAGGCCTGTCATTTACTATGTAGTTTCTTGCAATGACTTCTTCTTCTGAATATGGAGATAAAGAATAAGTTCCTGGAAGGTCCATAATATTAATATTTTTGTTTTTCTTATAAATTCCTTCCTTTTTATCTACCGTTACACCGGGCCAGTTGCCCACATGCTGCCTTGAACCTGTAAGTTCGTTGAAAAGTGTTGTCTTACCACTGTTTGGATTTCCGGCAAGAGCTATTGTATGATTCATATAACCTCCTTGTTAGCATCAGCTAACCCAACATTAAATAAATTCGCCTAAATAAGATATTACTATAATTCCACTACGATATTTTCAGCCTCAGCTTTTCTGAGACTCAGCTCATATCCTCTGATGTTAATTTCAATCGGGTCTCCTAAAGGAGCTACCTTTATTACTTTTACCTTTATACCGGGAGTTACGCCCATGTCCATAATTCTTCTTTTCATAGGGCCCTTCTGTCCGATAGATATAACGGTTCCCTCCTGTCCGGGATTCAAATCTTTTAAAGTCATACCTTCCTCCTGTTATTTTACTATTATAAGCTGAGCCAACCCTTTATTAAGAGCCACTTTCACGCCCTTTACAAGCAAAATAAGTCCGCCCTGGTTTTCGCCGATAACCTGCACTTTTTCGCCTTTTACGAAGCCTAAATCCTGAAGTCTGCGCTTCATTTCATCCTTGCCTTTAAATTCAAACACCTCTCGGATTTCTCCGGGTGCAACCATAGCTAATGACATACGCCCTCCTTATAATTGAGAATGACTCTCATTTACATTCTTAGGTTAGTATATGGTAACTCAAGCCATATGTCAATAGATTAAATGAGAATTATTATCATTAACTTTGTAAGATGTGCAAAAAAATAAATCCCCATATAGTAAGGATTTATTTTTCAATGTTATTTCAGCTGTTAAACAGCTCTTTTTCAGTGCGGTATAAATTTTTTCCAAGGTATTTATGTGCTTTGACTAAAAAGGGTTCTTCCAACGATGCCCGGTCAAGAATTTCTTTTTTGAGAAATACTGTTTGTACCTCGCCTTCAGACAGCACTTGTCCGTTGTTTAAAATATAGATGTAATCGCAGTTCTCATATATAAAGTTCATATCATGGCTGGAAATTACGATGGATTTGTTTTCATCGCTCGCTAATTTATCAAGTATTTTCTTGACATTTTCTCTTGAAACAAAATCTAGGCCAGCCGTGGGTTCATCAAAAAATATTATTTTATGATCCATGGCTACGGCTCCGGCAATCGATACATTTTTTTTCTGGCCGTAGCTTAAAAAATGAACAGGCTTTTCTCTGAGAGTATCTGTATTGGTTATTTTCATAGCCATTTCTACGCGCTCTTTTATTTCTGATTCATCAAACTTAAGATTTCTAAGTGCAAATGCTATATCATCATAAACATTTGAGAAAAAAATCTGT
>DAMAEI010000026.1:36971-41462 GCA_031997345.1 Sedimentibacter sp.
GTTTGTCCGGGTCCTGAAACACTATACCAACATCTCTTCTTAACTCATTGAGGGACGTTCTGTCATATTTAAGATGGTTGCCATTGTATATTACCGTACCCTTCGACGGTTTCAATAGCCCGAGGAAATTCATAAACAACGTTGATTTTCCGGCTCCATTTGAGCCGACAATCCCAATTTTTAAGCCTCTGCTTAAATCTATGCTGACATCCTTTAAAGCAACAGTCTTGTCTTCATATATATATGTTACATTTTCCATCTTTAGCATAACAGCACCTCATCAATCAACATAAAAGTTTCCGTCAAAATGTTTTATCTCTAATATTGATTCCATATCCTTAAACCTTATCATCATTCTTACGTATAGGGTTTTAACCAATATTGCCAATGAATTCATTGAATTTCTATAATTTATGTATCCGAATTTCATCTTCTGAGCTGCGTGAATTTGGATAGCCTCTTCAAAGAACACGGCTATGAATCTATAGGTGAGCACGTACAATTCAATAAAAACAGCAGGAACTCTGATTTTTTTCATGACCTTTATCTGCTGGGTGCAGGGAGTGGTAAGTATCAAAAAGTACATGCTTACAATACCGCACACAGACCTCAGTCCTAAAAGCAATCCGTTTCTCAAGGAAGCCTTTGTTATTCCCATAAATATGTCTGCATGATTGAAGACTTTCAAATAAATATAATCTGCGTCAGAGATGCTCGTAATGTTTGCGGATGAACCAAAAACAAGAATAATGGTTAAAATGCTTATTGAAAGATATATAAAAGGAGGTATGACCATTTTCATATATGCTGAAGCAGGTATGCCTGCATAAAGCACAGTCAATGCCATAATACACGCAGCTATGGCTAAGGCCCCATATAAATTACTATTTATGATTGAAACAAATATTAATAAAACGGACAGCAGAACCTTAATGTAGGGATTAGCCCTGCTAAGTCTGTTCGTGTATGCAAATCGATCTATTATAAGCATTTTAACTTAACCTCGGAATTAATTTTTCACAATGGGATTGCTGAGCACGTTTCGTTTGCCCTTTACAAATCCTAAGAAATAACCGATAACTCCTGCTCCTACTGCTGCCTGAAGCGAAAACAAAAGACTTTCAATTTCTCCGCTGGCAGGCTCAATAAATGGGCTGAACCATGGCTCGTAATCAGGATTAATCTCTGCTATGGCATCTTCTGCCTGTCCGTCAGCTCCTCCGAATTCGGCGTCCTTCAGAACAAGCAGCGGAACTGCAAGCATTACCACTAAAATCAATATCAATAATATGTTTCTGTTAGATGTTTTCAAGTGTGTATCCCCCTTCATTTTTATAGTTTACAATCAAATCATAGATTATAACTGTCAGAATTCCTTCTGCTATGGCAAGCGGTATTTGTGTAACCGCAAATATACTCATGAATTTAACAAGAGATGCGGCCACTCCCCCGACTGCATCAGGATGTGCAAAGGCAAGCTGGGCGGAGGTAACAATATATGTAAATAAATCTCCCAAAGCAGCGGCCAAGAATACTGCTAATTTTTTATTTTTGTTTTTTAGTATCTTATAAGTGAAATATGATACAAACGGGCCTGCTATAGCCATTGAAAATACATTGGCTCCCAATGTTGTAATACCACCATGTGCCAGCAGCAGCGCCTGAAACAGCAGCACAATAAGTCCGGATACAGCCATGGGAAGAGGTCCGAACAATATCGCACCAAGACCTGTTCCAGTAGGATGTGATGTGCTTCCTGTTACAGAAGGCATTTTAAGGGCGGATAAAATAAATACAAAGGCTGTAACAAGGGCAAATAAAAGCTTCTGGCTTGGATTTTTCTTAAATTCCTTTGAGATTTTGTTCATGCCCAGCGCAACAAATGGTGCACTTACGGCAAACCAGAAAATCACCCAGGGTAACGGAAGAAAACCCTCCATAATGTGCATGCCAAAGGCATATTCAGGCATTAATAGAAGTACAGAAATCAATGCCATAGACAAATAAATTCTTCTTTTCATTTTTATTCTCCTTTAGATTGTTATAATTTCATTTATCCTGTTTAAGAATAAATGTATAGCCTTTTCATCGGCACCAAGACCGGTTACGAATGCATTGGGGTTTAAACCATTTTTGCTAAGAATCGTCTTAACAGAATCCTCTTCGTCTGAAGCTATGTCATTTAATGCATGGTCTCCGGCAACGATTAAAAATGGATACAAGTTAACCTTGGCATAATTTTTTTCTTTTAACTCATCTATAATATCGGTAATATACGGGTCACCCTCAATGTTTACAACATATAATTCGGGAAATACGCTGCGAAGTTTCGCTTCAAATTCTCTGTAGTATTTGTGGGAGCCGTGGTGTGTTCCATGACCAACCAATACAGTTGCTTCATGTTTTGAGGAGCCGATATAGGATGTCAGTGCATCTATTTCTTCACTCCCCATTTTGTCATCCAGGAATGGTCTTGTAACCTTTATTGACTCAAAGCAGTCCTCATATTCATTGCAGGCCCTGGTAATCTTCTCGTATTCAAATCCCGGAAGAATGTGTGTTGCAACGACATATACATGAGTGTATTCGCTGCTTTTCAGCTTCTCAAGACATGTTTTCATATTGTCCACATCTATGTCTTCCTCTCTTTTCACTTTTCTTCTGATGATTTCTGAGGTGAACACCCTGTGGAAATCCATATCTTTATAGTTATTTTTTACTGCGTTTTCAATAGTTTCGATATATTTTTCCCTTGAATCTTTTATTGAACACCCAAAACTTGCTACAACAATTGCTTTTTTCATGTTTTCTCCTTGTATATATTATTGATTATTTCATTTCCCGGCAGCTCATATATACTCCGATACCATATATGATCAAGGAATAAGAAGCTAACACCAGTATTGAAATATATGAAAATTCTCCCTTAAGCACGATGCTTCTCAGCGATGCGGATGCATGGGAAAGAGGTAAAATATTAATTAATGTTCTGACAGCTGCCGGCAGATTATCTAATGAAAAAAAAGTACCGCACAAAAATGACATGGGTGTCAGTATGTATGTATTGAACCTGCTCATATCATAATGGCTATCCACTGATAGGGCTGCTGCATATCCGAAGGCCGCAAACAAAAAGCTGTTTAGGAAGCATATGAGAACAAAATAAGCATTTATGCTGATTTTTATACCAAATAGGAATGAAACCAATATAATCAGTGCTGCCGCATACATTCCCCTCAGCGCTCCCGATAGTATGTGTCCAAGAGCCATCAGCGGCATTCTTACAGGGGAAGTCAAATAATACTCAAAGCTTTTCTCATGCAGTCTTGAAACAGTTATTCGTATTGACACAGCATTGAAGCCTGTATTCATGGTAGACAGAGCCACGATGCCGGGAATTATAAAATGCATGTATGATGAGCCTTCCACTGTTACATTTTTTCCAAGTCCCCAGCCGAATGCAATAAGATATAAAACAGGACTTATAATTGCTGATGAAGTAATTCTCCCTATTCGCCTTCTGAAAAATATCATTTCTCTCCACAACACTGTAAATACTTCCATTATGTTACCTTTCTGTTTGTGTAATTGAAAAATACATCTTCCAAAGTGGTTTTTCTCACGGTGTAGCTGTAATTTTCTATGGTCTTGGCATGCTCAAGAGCCTGTGCCCTTGTTTGAAAAAACACATATCTGGTAAGCATGTTTTCATCAAAATACTCAAGTATATAGCTTCCTAATTTTTCTTTTAAATTTTTTGCGGTATCATCTACGATTATTTTTCCGCTGTCTATAAGACAGACCCTGCTGCACAGGTATTCCGCTTCTTCAATGTAATGGGTTGTCATTATAACTGTCTTTCCAACGGACTTCATATACTTCAGTATGTCCCATATCTTTCTTCTGCCGTTTAAGTCTATGCCTACGGTGGGCTCATCAAATATAATTATTTCAGGATCATTAATAAGAGCCTTTGCTATTATGAGACGTCTGTCCATTCCGCCTGACAACGAAAGGACCTTTCTGTCTGCATATTCCGTCAAGTCAACCAAATCAAGAAGCTCATGTATTTTTTTGTCGTAATTCTTAACACGAAAAAGCTTGGATGCAAAAACAAGGTTTTCATATACGGTTAGCTCCTTATCCAAATTTGAATATTGAGGAACTATTCCCATCTTGCCCTTCGCATTCTTATTGCCGCTGTTCATGGGTTCTCCTGAAATATATACTTCACCATTGGTGGCCTTTAAAAGTCCTGTAAGAATTTTTATTGTGGTTGTTTTTCCGGCACCGTTGGGGCCAAGCAAGCCTACAAATTCTCCCTTATCAATATGGAGGCTGAGATTATCAACTGCGGTGAAGCTGCCGAATTTTTTGGTCAAATTTCTAATATCAATCATATTGTTGCCCTCTTGGTTCCGCGCTGTATTTTTTAGGGATAAAATATGGGCAGCAATTGATTTCATCATTGTATATATCCGCATCTATTCC
>DAMAEI010000027.1:0-2397 GCA_031997345.1 Sedimentibacter sp.
TCTCATCTCTTCTCCATCTTATGGGAGTATCTGTGGTATACACAACCGGTGTGGCATAGTCAATGCCTGTAATCCTTTCAGCTAATGTATCCGCTTCTTCAGCGCTGAAATTTATTTTATCCGAATTGGATTTAATAACTATTACATTCTCTCCAAGACTCTCAAACTGAGATACAATAGATCTTCTCGCACCTTCACCTATACCCATCAGACTTATAACCGCCGCAACTCCGATGGAAATACCAAGCACCGTAAGAAATGTTCTCAGCAAATTTGACGATATTCCGTCAAATGCCATCAAGGCTGAAAACTTCATTCTTACAAGAGAAGATGAAATTCTTCCTTTATCTTGCATTGTCATCACTCCCTATTAATTAGCACTTGGCAGCAGCGAATCATTCTCAGGAACCTTCTGGCTCGGCATCAAGTCCTTTGTGCTTCCAGTTACAACCTGCTGTCCTTCTTCCAGTCCGCTTAACACCTCAACATATTTGTCATTCATCAGGCCGGCTTCTATTTCGACAACCTCAACCTCGCCCGCTTCATTCATTACCTCAACTTTTTGTCTGCCGTTCTCTTCAAATACAGCCTCTATAGGAATAAGCAGCGTATTTGTTGATTCTCCGGAATTTACAAAGCAGTTTGTATTCATGCCGGGGCGCAGGCCTTCTCTTCCTTCAACTCTTATCTGCACGTTGTAAACCGTCTTGCCGTCTCTGTCTGTGTATTGATCCATACCCATTACGGTTCCCTCAAATTCTTCTCCCGGAAGAGCATCTACAGTTACAGTAACCATGGCATCCTGTCTTATGTACAATACATCAAGGTCGCTTACGGTGGTGTTTACAAACATTTCATCAGTGTTATACATATCTATCAGCTGTATTGACCATCTGTCGCTCCCGTCGGTTACACCTTTTACTACGTCTCCCACATTGTACATCAGGTATGAAACCATTCCATCAGAAGGAGATGTAACCATAAACTTCGATGTTAAATTTGATACCTTGTCTACTTTTTTATGAATTTCTTCTATTTCCTTATTAATCTTGGATATATCCTCATAAAGCTTTTTGATTGCATCCACATCATTCTTTATATTCTCAGCAACATCTTTTCCGGCTATTCTTGCAATGATTTCGCCTTCTTCCACAAACTCATTTGCCGAAACATAAACCTCTGTGGCAACTATATTTGCATCGGAACCTACGCCTCTTGAATAAGACACTTTCTTTTCGTTTACGAAGGAATCAACCTTGCTGTTGTATATGAACGGTGTAGCAGCCATGCCATCTTTCTCAGTGTAGATGAAAGCAACCATTCCCGGCTGCACAAGTCCCGGGTTATCTGCTTCAATAGTTCCGTTGTGCACATATGTTATACCGTCTGAATTAGGTACGGCATTTGAGCTTATTTTCTTGATTGTTCCGGTATAAAACCCGTCAAAAGCTATCTGTACTTCCGTGGTTCCGGAAAGCGGATTTTTAAGCTCTCTGCCGTAGCGTATGAGCACCTTCTGACCTACCTGAATGTTTGGATATTCGTATGTATTGACTTTAAAAGGTATCTTTACTTTGCTGTCGTCAACTATGGTTGCAATATTGATGCCTGCAAGCCTTTCTCCCTCCTCAACGTTTAACTCCGTAAGTCTTCCTCTTATAGGAGCTGTAAATACAATTCCGTCATATGGATTAATCTGGTTTATATCACTTATCTTTCTGTTCAGCAAGTTTTCAAGGGTATCCATTCCACTTTTAACGGCCTTGTTTTTCTCGGCTATTTCTTCCTGCTTTGTCTGAATAGTGTTGGACATCTCCTCCAATTTATCTCCAAGGTTACTTGACGACAATCGGATTAAGCTATCTCCTTTTTTTACCATTTGATTAGGCTTTACAAATATTTCCTCTATTACATAGTCGATTGAATCAACGGCACCGTCAGGCTTAGGAGCTCCGATTGAGCCGCCCCAGTTGCCGTTCAGCTGACCTGTAATATTAACGCCCTGTACTATATCCCCTCTTTCCACAGCCTTTGTTGCATATCTTGGAGCTCCGGAAACATTCTTTGAATCGGGAACCAACTGCTTTGCAGTCAAATATCCGCCTGTAAATACTATTGCTAAAACAACTACTATAGAAATCACCTTTTTATACATTTAACTTACCTCCACTGCTTTCGTCAGATACTATTTCTCCATCTACCAATCTGATAATTCTGTTACCGTATTCTGCTATTTCTTCCTCGTGAGTTACCTGCACGATAGTCATTGAATTTTTCTTATTCAAGTCAACAAATAACTCCATAATCAAATCACCTGTCTTTGTATCCAATGCACCCGTAGGTTCATCCGCCAGAATGATTGACGGTTTTCCCACTATTGCTCTGGCTATTGCGACC
>DAMAEI010000027.1:2407-3267 GCA_031997345.1 Sedimentibacter sp.
AGGGAGATGATGCATTCTGTCCTTAAGCCCTACCTGCTCCAACGCATATTCTGCAAGCTCACGCCTCATCTTATCGTTCATTCCTCGGTAAATCAAAGGGATTTCAACATTTTTAACGGCATTCATCCTCGGCAGCAAATGAAAGTTCTGAAATACAAATCCAATAAACATATTTCTCACTTCCGACATTTTTGAATCGTTAAGCTTATTCACAAGGGTTCCGGAAAGCTCATATGACCCGCTGGTGGCATGGTCAAGACAGCCAATGACATTCAGCAGCGTGGATTTCCCTGAACCTGAAGGTCCCATGATGGATACGAATTCTTTTTCTTTTATTGAAAATGTGATATTCTTCAATGCATGAACCTCAATTTGCCCAGATTTATAGAGCTTGGAGATATTCTCCATTTTTATGATTTCCATTTTTCACCTCTTTAAAATACAGTCCACTAATAAGACGTAAATACTTACAAAAAAGTTCTGCTATTTTAAATTTTTCTTAATTTTTTTTACCATACCGAAAATTTTTAAAGGACGCTCGGTAAGACAATTCTCAAAGTCCATCGACCGCCCTTTAAATATATACTATTTCATGACATCTATGTATATGTCATCGAGCCAAACCTTGTTTTTCCCTTCATATTCCAAATATATGCTAAGCGAATCCGCATCGGTCACATTAATAGGAACCGTAAACTGCTCCCATATGTCGTCATGAACGTTTACCTTTGTATGAAAATTTGATGTCAAAGAGCCTCCCTTGCTTGCTTCAAGGACTATCTGAGCTTCACCATCACTTTCCGACTTCATTTTAACCGCAATTCCTATTTGCCTTTTCAGCATATAATTGAACTTTTCAT
>DAMAEI010000027.1:3277-3823 GCA_031997345.1 Sedimentibacter sp.
CTGAAATCTACAGCGGCAAACAATGCCTTTACTTTTCCGTCTCCCTCATTTGCAACAACAAGAGAGCTTTTACCCTCTAAATAAATATCGCTGTCCACAGCTGCCCTGCTGCCTGTATACCCCAGCTTTTCCAAAAGACCTTCGTTGAAATACATTTCCGTTGAATCTGTTATTTCAGAGCCGAGATCTGGACTTTCACCGGTACCGCTTTTCCCGCCGTTGTTGTTTTCCGGAGGTGTTTGATTCTGTGAATTGCTATTCCCGTTGTTTGCGTTTGCTTCTTTACCATCAGAAAGCTTTTTAATCAACTTGTTCCCTCCAAAGAGGAGCAGCGCTACAATAAGTATAGAAATAACCGCCCTCACTGCTTCTTTTTTAGTAAGCAGCTTTTTTGCCTTGGTGCTTTTCTTCACAGGATGGTTATCATTCACGTAGATATCAAAAATCGGTGATGAGTCCTGGTTGCAATCATCCGGAACATTCACGCTCTCTACATCAACATCCTCCTGCTCCGCAGAGTCTTGAGCCTCAACCTTTTTTAAAGCC
>DAMAEI010000027.1:3891-14584 GCA_031997345.1 Sedimentibacter sp.
GTGCTGAAAATCATGGAATATATAGGTGAGTTCTTAATTTCTGTACGCACGTCCTCAGGGAAAATATATTCTCTGGTAAGACACCTGACTATAATTTTCAATATATCCGGCGGGATCGCATCGGAAATATTGTAATCCACAATTTCGGCACCTGAAAAAATAAAATGAATTATGTTGCCAAGCCTTTTAAACGTTTCATTGTCGGCAATGTCATATTCCTGCTCAAACACCAGATTTAAGTCAACGATAACATTGTTGTCCTCATCTGCATACAGCTTGTCTATATCAAGGATTTTCTGCTGTACCACATCAGTCATGTTAAATATGCCCTGTGCAAGAGTAATTACACTCTCAGACAGCTTGAACTGCTGCTTGAGCGTAAGCCCCTTTGATGCTGTTTCTCTCAGACTTATGTATTCTGATTTCACCGGCTCTGTATATATGTATATACGGTCTTCAGTATTATAGCATTCAACAATGTTTGAAGAAAAGTTTTTTAATTCTTCTAAATTTACTAAATTGATAGCTTTTTGACTGGTTATTACATTACTGTAAAATATGTCTCCATCATCGTTTTTGCATTCAAGAACCCTTTGAAACCCATTTTCAAATATAGTACGAATAATCTTATAATTATTGTTCATAGGCTCCCTCCCTATAGTAATCCAATTATATATTAACAAGAAATTCGGCAAAAAGAAAGATTTTTTTATCATTTTTTTAATATTTTGGATATTTGCATAAAATATAGTCCCGTTTTCCCAAAGCATTTGCTCCATCCGGTCGCATACTTTGGGAATTTTCTCCCTGTCGGTCGAAAAAATGGGGTTAGGACATGCAAAAAACGAGGATTACTTTTCATCCTCGTCGCCATTGATTTCATCAATTTCATATTCTACATTTCCAACAATATTTTCATTGTTTTCTTTATTTGTTGCGTTCCAGCCGTAATACTTTGCTGTTTTGTCTGCTGCTACAGTCAGAAGGAAAACGAGCATTACAGCATCATCTATAATGCTGAATCCCAATATTGGAGCAGGTATTAAATCCACAGGGCTCAATATATAAGCTAATGGAAGTATGACCCACCATTTTTCCCTCAATGATATGTTTTTATCAAATAGAAATTTAAAAATCAGTCTAAGTCTGTTCATATTAAATTACAAACTCTATATTCGGAAGCTTCCACTGAAGTTTTGAAGTAAAATTATTTGCGGTCTCTTTTCGTGAGCTCCCCAAAACAACGTGTGTGATCTCCATTTCTTCTGCAAAATCAACTATTGCTTTAATCACATCCTTGGATCTTTTCACAGTTAATTCGGCTCCTACATCCTTAGTAATTCTAAATAAATATTCCAACGCATCACCATCGCTGAAATCATACAAAAACTTATCATTTTCATTCACAACGTGAAGTACATACAAGTTGTCTTCAGAATCCTTAGACAGTTCAGCGCCTTGCCTTATAAGGGCCTCACATGTTTTTTGCTGTGTAACACATACCAATACATTCTTATGCATCGTTATTCTCCTTAAATGGCGGGAATATGTGGGAATTGAACCCACCCAGGACGGATTAACGCCCCGCGACTGGTTTTGAAGACCAGGAGGCACACCAGCACCTATCTATCCCCATCAAGCTTAATGATAACATAAGGTTAATTTTATTTCAAGCTTTTCTTTCCAACATCCATATATACCCATGAAAGTTTAATGGACATATCTAAAATGGTAACCTACGCCCCACTTGGTAAGTATGTACTCATAATTTTTACTGTTTTTTTCAATTTTTTCTCTCAATCTTCTCACATGAACGTCTACAGTTCTCAGATCTCCGAAGTATTCGTATCCCCATATGATTTCCAGAAGCTCCTCCCTTGAAAACACCTTTCCGGGATTAGTTGCCAGCAAAAGCAGCAAATCAAACTCCTTCGCCGTAAGATTTATCTCCTGACCATTTAGGCTGACCTTCCTTCCCAATGAATTTATTATGAAGTCATCAACTATGACTGTTTGCTCATTTGGTTTTTGAGTCATTCCCTTCGTTCTTCTGAGTATGGCCTTAATTCTTGCTTTAAGCTCCAAAATATTAAAGGGTTTTGTAACGTAATCGTCAGCACCGTATTCCAGGCTGAGTATTTTATTCATATCTTCGTTATTTGCTGTGAGTATCATGAGCGGGACATTTGATATCTCTCTTATCTTCTGGCAGACCTCCAATCCGTCCATATCAGGGAGAACCAAATCGAGAATAACTATGTCAAATTCATTTATTGCAATTTTTCTCAACGCCTCGTTACCCTCAAGAGCGGAATCAACCTCATATCCGTCCTGCTCCAAGCTGTACTTAAGCCCCTTAATCAATAAAAGCTCATCGTCCGCTATTAAAACTCTCATTTGTTACACTCCTTAATCATTTTGTTACAAAAATTAAACTTTTAATTAATATTACATTGATTTGTGTGAATTGTCAAGAAAATAATGTTATCACAATTTTCTCTAAATTAAAACAAAATCCTGTCATTTCCCACTCTTCTTGTAACTCTTTGCATATCAAAATGCTCAAGAAGCCCTATGGCATTCTTACGGTTGGTATTAAGTATGTCTCTGTATTCTGCTGCTGTAATTTTTGAATTCTTCTTAACAAATTCAATCATCATGTTTTTAGCCTCTTCATACAGCTCATTTGTGGTTATGCCTGCTTCATTAATTTTAATAAGCTCCTTATTTTCAAGCATCAATGCAACTATCTCCTCAGCTTCTTTTCCGTTAAGACTTAAAACAAGCTCTCCGTAGCCTATAAATTCAAATCTTGCATTATTTATCGCCCTTAGTATGCTTTCTTCACATTTTTTATAATAATCATCGTACTGAATGCTGAAATACGGCAGAAATATATATTCTTCCTCCTGCTTTATCAGTCCCTTGTCAATAAAGGAGTTTATTGCCATATCAAAGACATTCTGTTTCATTTTAGGCAGATACTTACTTTTTATTTCCGACTTTTTAGCTCCCCTTGAATATTTGTTGTCCTCATGGTACTTGCTGAGATATTGTTCAATGCTGTCCTCTATTTCTCTCTCAAAGCTTTTATGCCATAAATATTTATCGTTTTTCAGATTGAATAAGGTGATTTTTTCCTCTTCCTCGAGAATTTCAACATTGGACCTTATCTCTTCCTCCGACAGCGCTGTTAATTTCGCTATATCTGAAATGGTAGGGACATTCTTGGAATTTTCTCTTATTATTTTTTCGATAACATCGGTGCTGCTTCCTTTTTCCTTGATTTTCAATTCTTCAAGGAGACTGTCATCAAATCTCTTCTTTTTCTTAGGCACAGGTTCAATTATTTCACCTCCGCCTATTGTTTCCAGAGGCGAATAAAATCTCACTATAAATTTATCTCCCCTTCTTACCGCCACTTCCTCCTCAAGCCTCAGCTGAGCGTAACAGCTCTCTCCCGGTGAAAGCTCATCTCTGTCCAGAAGCACAACCCTGCAAAGTATTTCGCTTGTTCCTGTATAGAGGTGAAGCCTTGAACGGTTTTCCACAATCCTTCGTGAATCTTTCAAAAGACTCAGCTTCACATCAAGCATCATTGTATTCTTCATCGAATTTACGGGCGCAATAACACATCCTCTGAAAATTTCCGATTTTTTAATTCCGGATAAATTTATAGCCGTCCTCTGGCCTGCAGATGCTTTTTCAGCATCCTTTGAATGAACCTGTACATTTCGTATTTTACATATTTTATTTACGGGATATATTTCAACCTCATCACCTTTTTTAAGGGCTCCGGAAATCAACGTTCCTGTAATAACCGTACCGAAACCCGTAATGGAGAACACTCTGTCAATAGGAAGCCTCGGAATCGTATTTACATTTCGTTCTTCAACTTCTGTTTCTGTCTGCTCCACAATCAGCTCTATGAGCTTTCCAATACCGTAGCCTGTCTTGGAGGACACCTCTGTCATAGGTGCATTTTCAAAAAATGTTCCCTTCAGTTCCCCCTTTATATCTTCTTTAACTAGCTCCAGCCATTCGGGGTCAATGAGGTCGTATTTTGTCAATACAACAATTCCCTTCTTTACGCCGAGCAGATTGAGAATATTCAGATGCTCAACTGTCTGAGGCATCATTCCCTCATCGGCAGCAACAACAAGCAGAACCATATCCATGCCTATTACACCGGCAAGCATGTTCTTCACAAACTTCTCATGTCCGGGCACATCAATAATTCCCGCTGTATTGCCGTCGGGCAGGTCAAAATATGTAAATCCCAAATCTATGGTTATACCTCTTCGCTTTTCTTCCTCCCACCTGTCTGTCTCACGTCCGGTAAGGGCTTTAATCAACGAGGTCTTGCCGTGGTCAATATGTCCGGCAGTACCTATAATTATATTTTTCATTTGTCCTCCAGGCCGAATATGTTTTTAAATGCATGCAATATCAATTGTTCATCTCCGTCCAGCACAGTTCTCATGTCCATAATCAGGCAGTCGTTCACTACTCTGCCCACAACAGGGTGTTCTTCATGTCTTAAAAGTCTCTCCAGAGATGATGTTGTTATCTTCAGAGGCCTCACAGATAAAGCGAAACTTTCAATTCTTTCAAGAGGCAGTGAACCCCCGCCGATTTGAGATTCACATTCAACAATATTTATTTCACATGAACTTCCAACTTGGTCAGTCAGCATTCCTTGCATCATTTCGGCCTGCTTTTTTATTTCTTCGGCACTTCTGTTGATTAATTTTAAAACAGGAATATTTCTTACTGCTCTTTCTTCGTCCATATACTCGTGGAATACGGCTTCCAGCGCAATAGCAGTAAATTTGTCTATGCGAAGGGCGCGGGTCAGAGGATGTTTTTTTATTTTGTCAATCAAAGCCTTTTTCCCCACTATTATTCCTGCCTGTGGACCTCCCAGTAGCTTGTCGCCGCTGAAGCACACAATATCAGCTCCCGCCTTTATTGATGCTTGCACGGTAGGCTCGTATGACAACCCATACTTGCTCAAGTCAACAAGCACGCCACTGCCTATGTCCTCTATGAGCGGCACGCCTCTTTTTCGGGCGAGCTCCGCAAGCTCTTCAATATTCACAGACTCGGTGAATCCCACAATCCTGTAGTTGCTTGTATGTACCTTTAAAAGTGCTCCTGTTTCTTCATTTATGGCATCCTCGTAATCATACAGATGTGTCTTGTTGGTTGTTCCCACCTCCACAAGAGAGCACCCACTTTGACTCATTACATCAGGAACCCTGAAGGAGCCTCCTATTTCAACAAGCTCACCTCTAGATACAATGACTTCACTATCCCTGAAAAGTGCCGAAAGTATGAGCAATACTGCAGCAGCATTGTTGTTTACTGCCATGGCTGATTCTGCCCCTGTAATTTTTGCGATCAGCTTTTCAAAGTGAGAGTATCTTGACCCTCTTGCTCCCGACTCCAAATCGTATTCAAGGTTCGAATATCCCGTAACAAGCTCTGTCACTCTTGCAGCGGACTCCTGAGATATAACCGCTCTTCCCAGATTTGTATGTAAAATTGTACCCGTACCGTTTACAACTCTTTTCATGCGCATAGCTGCATAGCTGTTAACCTCTGCGTTAATATCTTGTTCCGCATTTTCAATCTTGCTTATTATGCTATTTTCATCATCTGAAGCATTGATAAAATCCCTGATTTCCTCAGTGACCTTTCTAGCCGCATCAAGAACGTACTCTCTGTTCACGTAAGCACAGAGCTCTTTTATAATTTCTGATTCCATTAGGACATCAACCTTCGGAATCAATCTGTAATATTTGTTCTTTTCCATTCCCTCTCCTTCGTTTGTGGATCAGCCTTTAATCACAACACATCTTCCCTGTTTTTCTATAACCCTTCCCACCAAAGCAAAATCCGTATCAAGACTTTCTTTTAATTTTTTCATGATTTCTTCCGCATATTTTTCATTTACTGAGAACAGAAGCCCTCCCGATGTCTGGGGGTCATATGCCAGGTCAACATATTGCTCATCAATGCCTCCGGCATCTACCCTATCCTTGAAATAGTCTCTGTTTCTGTATGCACCTGCCGGCACAAGCCCCATTTGCGCATATTCAAACACCGCTTGCCTCTGCCATTTCCACAGAATGTCCGGCAAGGCCGAAGCCCGTAATGTCGGTGCAGCAGTTTATGGCATAATTTTCTATCGCTCTCTTTGCATTTTTATTTAATGACGTCATTGCATGTACTGCTTTTGCCTCCGCATTTTCAGAGCACATTCCTGCCTTGTATGCCGTATTGATTATGCCGGTTCCCAAGGGCTTTGTGAGTATGAGCACATCTCCGGGCCTTGCTCCAAAGTTTTTAAATATTTTATCCGGATGGATAAAGCCTGTCACGCACATTCCGTACTTGGGCTCATCGTCCTCAACGGAATGCCCCCCGGCGATTGTAGCTCCCGCTTCCATGACCTTGTCCGCTCCGCCCTTTAATATTTCAGCCATTATGTCCGGGCTGAGGCAGTTGGGAAATCCAATTATATTAAGGGCAAGAGCAGGCTCTCCTCCCATTGCATATACATCGCTCAGGGAATTTGCAGCCGCAATCTGACCGAATGTATATGGATCATCAACTACAGGTGTGAAAAAATCCACAGTCTGTATCATTGCAATATCATCATTTATTTTATACACACATGCATCATCGGATGTTTCCAACCCAACAATTAACTTATCATTTTTAAATTTCGGCAGCTTGCCCAGAACCTGGGCAAGGGTCTCAGGACCTATTTTGGCCGCTCAGCCCGATGATTTTGTCATCTGTGTCAAACGTACGTTTTCTATAGACATAACAACCTCCATATATCTTTAATCAACTGTAATATAATCCTTGATTTTCTCGAAGGTTTTTTCACCTATTCCTTCGATATTTTTTATTTCTTCCACTGAACGAAATAAGGTTCTCTTTCTGTATTCAACAATCCTCTCTGCATAAACAGGTCCGATGCCCGGAAGTGAATCCAGTTCATTTGACGAAGCCGTGTTTATGTTTATCAGCTTGCTGCCTTCTGAAGCATTTGAAGCCTCATCCTTTGTCAGTATGTATATTTTTTCCCCATCTGTAAGCTTTCTCGCCTTATTCAAGCTCTTTGTGTTGGCGTCTTCCTTGATCCCGCCCGCCATCTCTATGGCATCACTGACCCTGCTGCCGGACTCCAGACGATATACACCTGGATTGTTCACTGCTCCGTCCATATCGACATAGACATAGCCGCCTGAATCATTTAATTCCACCCTTATCGCAGCATTCTCAATATTTTCATAACCTGTAAACATGAGCTCTTTTTCCTTGCGTTTAAGCTTAATCCCCAAAGCTGCCATAATTACCAATGCAATGACTAAAACAACCGCAAGTCCTTTTCTGTTAGCACGATTGTCCATAAAACCCCCATTTTTGCAATTATTAGACACACTCACATATATTATACATTATTTTGATGAAAAATCAAAAATTTTTAATTACAAAAGGGCTGTTTTCTGTTATACTATTATTTGATTTGTATAATAGGAGTTTGCAGATGATAAAAAAAATAATTGCATATGTATTGCTGTTTTCTGTCTTTATTTTGAACTCATACAAAGCTTATGCAGAACCAAGTTTATTATGCGATTCGGCAATTTTGATTGATTCCTCTACCGGTACTGTATTAGCAGGAAAAAACCCGGCTAAAAGAATGTATCCGGCAAGCCTCACAAAAATCATGACGGCCATATTGGCACTGGAAATGGGGAAAATGTCTGACGTCATAAAAGTGGATGACGATACTCCCTATGAAATATTCGGAAGCCATATAGCTCTGGAGCCGGCTGAGACACTTACGCTCAAGGATATGCTTTATGCACTGATGCTGCCTTCAGCAAATGATGCGGCATTGGCCATAGCAAAGCATTACGGCGGCAGTGAAAAAGAGTTTGTAAGGCTCATGAACGAGAAGGCAAAGGAGCTTGGTGCCTTAAACACAAATTTTGTTAATCCACACGGCCTTCACGACACGAATCATTACACCACTGCGGCGGACCTTGCTGCCATAACCAGGTATGCAATGAAAAATGAGGATTTCAGAAAGATAGTACAAACTAAAAAATATGAAATACAACCAACCAATAAGAAAAGTGAGGCAAGGTATTTCACAAATCTGAATAGGCTAATATACAATACCGGAACAAATCAGATATATGTTGACGGTGTTTACATAAGTCCTTTGTACGAATATGCAACAGGCGTAAAAACCGGATACACTCCGGAAGCAGGCAACACATTGGTTGCAAGCGCCGAAAAGAACGGAACCGAGTTGATTGTTGTAGCTATGAATGGTGTATCTCTTGAAATGTATCAGGATGCACATAATCTGTTCAATTTTGGTTTCAATGAATACAAGCTTGAGACGCTCATAACAAAAAATACATTTGTAAAAAATATAAAGATTGAAAACGGTGACAGCAGGGAAATTTCAGCAATAACAGAAAGCGACTTTGCTACTATTGTAAAGACTTCATCTTCGAAGAAAATCGAGTCAAAAGTTACAATCAATGACCTTGTGCTACCTCTGAGCAAGGACGATATTGTGGGAAAAATAGAATATCTCATGGACGGCAAGATAATCGGTACAGTTAATCTCATAACTCCCACGACGGTAAAAAGCACGATGGTTGAAAAGTCCGGTGGAGGATTGTTTTTATCAATACTTAAATTCGTAGGTTATATTGTAATCTTTACATTGGTTATAATGTTTATATTCAAGATTTACAATGACGTACGCATAAAAATTAACAGAAAAAAAAGACGCAGAAAATATAGCAACTAAATTAAAGTTTATAAAAACAAAAAATTCAGGATAACCTGAATTTTTGTTTTTATATGCCCTAACTATTAAATTACTGCAATCGCGTCTATTTCCACGTTTGCATCTTTCGGAAGTCTTGCTACTTCCACACAAACCCTTGCTGGCTTGCTCTCACCGAAAATCTCAGAATACATTTCGTTAATCAATCCAAACTGGTTCATGTCCTTTATAAACACTGTGCATTTAACAACATCCTTCAGAGATGCTCCCGCCTCCTCCAGTATAGCCTTGACATTCATAAGAGAAATTCTTGTTTCCTCTTTGATATCTCCGCCTTTGTAGAGTTCTCCTGTTGCAGGATTAATCGGAAGCTGTCCTGAAACATAAATTGTATTTCCGGCCTTTATAGCCTGTGAGTAAGGTCCAACCGCTGCCGGTGCGTTACTTGTTTGTATTGCTGTATTTGCCATGGTATCCTCCTACTTCCAATTCTTTATTCCATATTGTTCTACATCCAGTGAATTGTTATCCATCCACAGAGATTCCAAATCATAAACATCTCTTTCGTCCCTGTGAAAGATGTGAACAATAATGTCATCTGTTTCCAGTAGTATCCATCTTCCTGTATTAAAACCTTCACGATAGTAAAAATCTATTCCCTGCTCGGCACATTTTTTTAATACCTCATCTGCCGCAGCAACTGTCTGTCTCTCGTTGTTGCAGCTGCAAATAATGAAGTAATCAGTTATGGAGCTGGTTTTTGAAACGTTCAGTACCGTAAAGTTATACGCTTTTTTATCGTCACATGCCTTTAATATTGCTTCTATTTTTTTATGGATTTGATTCATTTTGCCTCCTTAAGGAATTTTAATGTCTTTATGGAATCATCGTCAAGTTCAGTATTTTTCATCTTGACATATTCCACGGTACTTTCTATGGACATTATGATTGCTTTATCAATATCTTCGTAAGCAGCTTCTCTCAGCTCGGAAACTCCCTCATATTTACGACCCTGCTCTATTTTATCAGCTATAAAAATTATTTTCTCTAGCATAGACATATTTTCCCGGCCTGTTGTGTGATAAGCTATTGCATTTAATATATCCTCGTCACTCACATGAAAGATATCACTGGCCATATGAGCACCGGTTTTTGAATGAGTGAGGTTATCATTGCCCCTTACCATCTTTTTCCCGCAATCATGCAGCAATCCGGCTATCCTTGCTTTTTCAGTATCTGCTCCATAATGCTCCGAAAGCTTTACAGCCTCCTCCATAGTACGGATGCAGTGGCCGTGAATACTTGGATTGAGATCCTCAAGCATTCTTTTCATTTCTTCTATACCCATGTGTCACCTGTATAAACTATTTTTATATATATATTGCTCCACACTTTCAGGCAGCATATATTTCGCGGACATCCCATTTTTAATTCTTTCTCTTATGTCCGTGGAAGAAATCTGCAGCATGGGAATCTTAAGAATTTCTATGTGTCCTTTCAGCTGTTCTGCAACTTTCTGTATCATTTGCTCCAAATTTTGTGTTCCGGGACGGGAAACAGCAATAAATTTGCAGAGCTTCATAAGCTCCTCCGGTTCATGCCAGTTAGGAAGATCAATAACGGCATCCGTACCGGTTATGAAGTAAAATTCAGTTTCGGGATACAAATTGTGAAATTCTCTCAATGTATCAACCGAATAACATTTGCTGTCCTTGGTTATTTCAAAATCAGATACTGTGAACCTGTCATTGGATACGGTGGCCAAGTTAGCCATCATGTGTCTTTCAGCTGAGCTGGCGCCCATTCTTGTTTTATGAGGGGGATTTCCAGCAGGTACAAAAATTATCTGATCTAAATTATAAA
>DAMAEI010000027.1:14594-16528 GCA_031997345.1 Sedimentibacter sp.
GGCAACCACAAGGTGACCAAGATGGATGGGATCAAAGGTCCCTCCCATAATTCCGACCTTTTTCATTGAAATTTTAAGCTCCTTCTGTTCTTTAAAGCCGTAAGCACAATTGAAATTATACCAACAGCCGCATGAATTGTCAAATCTTTCATAACACTGTCATGCATTAATAGTTTGCCAACAGAAACTCCTAATATTCCTGCAAATATATATGGAAAATAAATCTTAAGCCTGCTTTTTTTAACTATATCTATTCTTTCAATCAAGCTTTCCTTTCCCTCGTAATATCCTTTCATAAATCCGTTGTATGAAAGTGTCAATATTGTAAAGGTCAGCATTAACATTGGCATCAGTGCCATGTAATAGCTTCCGTCCATACAGAGCATTATGCACATTGAAAGATACAATGGTGTCAGGACAACCTGAGTATATGAATCCCCCAAGCCTGCTGCAATTCCCATCATTCCTTTTTTCATAAACATTATGCCGGCTGCGTCCTTATCTTGTACATGCTGCTCTTCCATTGAAATTATATATCCGTGTATGGGCGTTCCCATATTCGGCTCTGTATTGAAAAATTCGCTGTGTCTGTGTATTGCATCATATGCGGCCTCCGTGTCTCCGTACAGCTTTCTGAAAATATTTTTCATGCTGTGAGCAAAAGCCATTCCCTGAAGTCTGTCATAGCTGTAGCACGAGTGAGAATAGTTCATCCAGATAAACCAGGAATATACTAAGTCCCTCTTGCTTATAATTCCGCCCTTTGAACTGTCAATGCGATTTAAATACAAATCCTTGTTTGATATAATAAACGTAATCATCATAAATACCCCAAACAAAATATTCGAATCGGGATCTGTCTCCAATGTCAGCAGAAATGATGCTGCAAACAGCAAAATTCCACATTTACCTCCAATTTTAACAAGGACGTTGCATACGGACATATAAACAAGAAAAAGCCCTGCAATAAACAGTGCACCTCTGGTGCTTAGCAGAACAGATTTAAGTAAAAGCATGGAAAGCACTGCTGACAGTATGACCGCAGTGCTCATCGCATACAGTGTAAGCTGCGGATACACGCCGTCATAAAGGCTTATATTCGGGTTTTTCCCATTTTCGTGCTTGCTTTCATACACCTTTACAAACAACGAATTAATATTCAGCCTGTACCTCCAAATCAATATTCCCAAAAAACCGAAAGGGTATGCAGCAGCTGCTGCTTCCAATGGAGACAGCTTCAGCATAACTGATGCCAAAGCGGCAATTATTGCCGTGAGACACTGATCTCCTTTAAATGAGCCTCCGGTTGAAACAAAATCTATGTAAATTATATTTACAACTCCGCCTGCCACCATCCCTGCAAAAGGATCTCCCACAGCCATTCCCGCCAGCAGTCCTGAAAGAACGGGCCTGTATACGGTATAATATCCTACACCAAATGAAAGCGAAGTGCTGCTAGCCCAGAAATATAAAAGGCTCAATAAAAAGTATTCTGTAATAGTCATTTTAATTTCCTAACTGAAAGCCAATGCCTTGTCTTTAGGCAACATCCTTATTTCAACCTCTGCATTCAGCGCAATGTCTCTCATTATGCTCAATTCCTCATGACTGAAGTGGACTGTATTATGGTATTTTTCTCTGCCGGCACCTCCGCCGGAATTCCCTATATTTATTTTGCTCAGCTTAACTCCCGACTCTGTAAGCGCCTTTAAATATACGACATTTCTCACCAAAATCAGAATCCTTGTTCCTTCATCTTCTTCCTTGAGATAGGCAGCCGCCTCTTCGGCCGTGAATACATGAACCTTTACATTTTCGGGTGCGGCATTTTTAATCAATAAAGCCATAAATTCATCCCCGGCATATTCATCATCCACTATAATAACCTCATTTGCCTGAAGATAAGGTATCCAGGAAACCACCACCTGACCATG
>DAMAEI010000027.1:16538-31279 GCA_031997345.1 Sedimentibacter sp.
GACCATGCAAAAGTCTGTCATCAATCCTGGTCAATACAATGTTTCTCATTATTCCTCCGTCAGTCTGCCATAAACTTTTCGTTTACAAACACAATACTTTTCTTTCCGTTTTTAATTATTTTTTCCGCTATTTCCTCTAAGGTGTATGCGTCTCTATTTATGGCTATGTCTATAAACAGCGGAAAGTTTATTCCTGTAATATGATAAAAATCATTGTTTTTCATTGTTCTTGACACTGCATTAAACGGACTTCCTCCATACATATCCGTAAAAACAATCAGGTCCTCCCCTGAAAGTCTGCTTACAGCTTCCTCAACATCTTTCAAGAGAGAATCAAAACTCTCACCCTGCTGAAATGATATGCTTTCCGCATTTTCTACCGGCCCTATGATAAGCTCAGAACTTTTCAATAATTCCTTTCCAAAATTCCCGTGTGTTACAAGTAAAATATTTATCATAATTTCACTCCTTCATGCGTTAAAGTACAATTAACTAATATATTATAACACATATATGTATTTTTTTCATTACTTAAATTTCTTCATCCACCCATCTGCTTCTTCCGAGATATCTTATACTTTTAAACCCTGTTGAACTAGCCAAGGCATACATCTCAACAAGCTTGCAGTCAATGCCTTCAGCAGTATGTGCATCCGAATTAATTGTAATCGGTATGCCTTTTTCCTTTACAGCTTTTAGGATGTGAGCCGAGGGGTACTGCTCCTTTGTATATCCTCTCGCAATGGCACCCGTATTTATTTCAATGGCGGAGCCTGACCTTTTAATTGAATCCAGGCATTTTTCCACAGCATTGATATACCAGTTTTCATGCTCATTAAATATGGCGTTGTTTACGTTAGTCTTTTTAATAAGGTCAATGTGTCCTATAACGGTCGGGCTGTATTTTTCTGCCATTTCTGATATGAGACTGTAATATTTTTCAACAGCACTTCTTACATTTCCGCTAAATGAATCATCGATTCCCGCAATAAGCTCATCTCTGCTGTAATCCACAGTCCACATGGTTCCATTTTTCATAGTCCCTAGAAAATGCACGGAACCGATATAATAATCCAACTTTTCTGTCAATCCTTCGGGAATGTGCCCGAATCCGATTTCAGGTATGTAGTCAAGCTCCATTCCCAGGAATACATCTATTTCATTTTTGTATTTTTCCTTCATTGCAGAAACTTCTTCAATATAGTCCCCTATGCGGCTTCTGTCAATATTCCATGAGGTGTCAAATGGTACAGGGCCATGCGAAGATATTCCTATTGATTTAAAATTTTTCTTAATTGCCGATTGTATCATTCCTTCCACGCTGCAGCTACCGTCGCAGTATGTTGTATGAGTATGTAAGTTTGTCAGTCTCATAAAACTTCTCCATTATTTTGAGTAATTATATTGTAAATGAAGTTAGTAAATTAGTAAAGAAAGAATTAATAAATTATAATCATTACGCATTCAGCGGAACACCGAAAAAAATTATGTTTATTTATTTTGAATCGATAAATTAATTCACCGAATATAGGCTTAGCACGTATATTGAATATAAGAAATATCTATAAAAAGTATTGGAGGATTATATGAGTTACTCAAATTATAATAACAATATGCCGCATTACAATTCAATGCCTTTCTTTTGCAAGGGCTATCCCGGCATGATGAGCTACGGAGACGCTGATGCTTATATGATGGCAGGAATGCCGATTAACGGCATGCCGTCTGGTATGTCGCCTCGTATGCCATTTATGCACGAGGAAGAAATTCCTTTTACGCCTGATGGCAATGCCCTGGCGCTCCCAAGAATGCCGGGTGAAAATATTTATCCCGGAATTCCTGAATATCCGCTTATGCCGGACTTCCCGGGACTGCCGGGTATGCCTCAGATACCCAGTATGCCATACGTGCCCACGCAGCCCGGAATGCAAATGCCTGAAGTGCCTCAGGATGGCATGAAAATGATGCCCGAGACTCCTGAATTAACCTGTGAGCAACTAATGGAAATGATGATGCGCATGAATTGTAATATGGATATGATGAACAAGATGATGAATAACAGAAATAACATGAACGACAATATGAACAACATGATGAATAATAACATGAATGGCAATATGAAATAAATCATCACCATAAAGATGGCAGGCTTCTGCCTGCCGTCTTTACATAGTGCATCTAATTTCATCCGGTCGAATTTTATCATATTTTATGTATTTCCAAGACAATAATATTTATTTCCAACATGAGATTTAGTGTACATACAGTTTTTTCATACTGTCTGCATATAATGTAACTCTGGGGGTGGTTTATTTGATAGAGAATATATTGCAGCTTTTATTTCCATTGTCAATCTTTGTTTTTGGCTACATCACAAACGGCAGTTCCTTTCCTCAGCCTTTAAGCAAGGAAGAAGAATCTGAGCTTATTGAGAAATCCAACGAAGGCGATTTAGAAGCACGAAATACTCTTATTGAGAGAAATCTGCGTTTAGTAGCACATGTAATAAAAAAATACAAGACCGTTGGAATTGATCAGGAGGATTTGATTTCCATAGGAACCATCGGGCTAATTAAGGCTGTATCAACATTTGACAACAGCAAGGGCATACGCCTTGCAACATATGCGGCTAAATGCATTGATAATGAGGTACTCATGACGATAAGAAGTGATAAAAAACTGAAGAAGGAAGTTTCTCTTCAGGGACCGCTGGGTACAGACAAGGAAGGAAACAACATTTATCTCATAGACATTATCAGGTATGAAGGTGAAGAAATAGTTGGCAGGCTTGACAAGGAAGAAAAAATTAAAGCTCTTGATGAAATCTTAGATAAAACCCTTCAAAAAAGAGAAAAAACCATAATCGAGATGCGATATGGCATAAGAAACAACGACCACAAAACACAGAGAGAAATTGCAAAGCTTCTTGGAATTTCGCGCTCCTATGTTTCGAGAATAGAAAAAAAGGCATTAAAAAAACTCTACGATGCCCTTGTATCAAATATTGGGAGTTAGTACATATCCGGTCATAAAAATAACTACCTGAGAGTAGTTATTTTTATTATATTACTGTCTAAGAATCCATATCTTCTGCTTGCTGTTCTTTCCAGAATCCCGGTTTTGATTCAGGGTCTTTCTCAAAAATTAAGCTTAAATCAACTTCAGAAACGATACCTTAAAGTTTATTTTAATGCAATGAATAGCCTATGAGTTACAAGTAACTCAATATATCGCGTGGCGTGCACTGTCAGGCACAAACATTAATGCCATTTCACAATGGCGTATCTCTTGGTTTAACTAATAATCGACTATTTTTGATTGATAAAACCGGTGAAGCATTTGTGATTGAAGGTACGACTTATGTCAATCTAATAAATATCATGAAATTGCTTAATATTGATGTTTCATGCAATACTATAACAGATACAATAATCCTTGATATAACTTCTACCTATTAATATTCCGAGAAATTGAATAAAATGACCACCGGCTAAGCTTGTGGTCATTTTTAATCAAAATTTCTCAAGAGTTAAGCACCGCAAAATTATCCATTACTGATTACTCTCCGTCTTCTTCCTCAAAATATAGTATGGTTCCACGTTTTGATGTATTTCCATCCTTACGGTCATCTGTGGGTGTGGGGCGGTGGTAATTGCATTGCCGTTTTCATCCTGCATGTTTTTTGCAATAACTTCAAAATGTGCTTTATTTGGACCGAAGCATTCGAGTGTGTCACCTTCTGAAAATTTGTTTCTCTGCTCAATTATGGCGATTTTTGTTTCCTTGTCGTATGAACGGATTATGCCCACCACGTCATATGTTCTGATGTAACTGCTGGAAGTATAGAGCTGTCCGTCTCTGTGTGGATTGCCAAAGAAGAAGCCGTGTGAGAAGTCTCTGTGTGATGATTTTTCAAGCTCTTCCTTCCAGTATTGCGTATTCCTTTCGATTTCGGGCTTGCTGAGCTCATCCAGTGCATTTCTGTAGGAGCGAACTGCAATTGCAGTATAGTATTCGCTTTTGTTTCTCCCTTCGATTTTCATTGCTGTTACGCCAATGTCCTTGAATTTCTGCACATGCTCAATCATGCACATGTCCTTGGAATTCATTATGAAGGTTCCTTCTTCATTTTCCTCTATAGGGTAATATTCTCCCGGTCTTTTTTCTTCCACAAGGTTGTACTTCCATCTGCACGCCTGAGCGCAATCTCCCTTGTTTGAAAATCTCCCTGTCATAAAGCTGGAAAGAAGGCATCTTCCGGAATATGATATGCACATGGCTCCGTGAGCAAATGCTTCAAATTCCAAATCTCCAGGTGTTTTTTTAACAATTTCCTCTATTTCCTTGAATGAAAGCTCACGGGCAAGCACAATTCTGTTAACCCCCTGCTTGTACCAGAAGTTTGCAGTATGATAGTTTGTTGTGTTTGCCTGTGTTGAAAGATGTATCCTCATATCAGGAATTGTCTGTTTTATTATGTCAATAAGCCCCGGATCCGCAACTATAAGCGCATCCGCACCTATTTTCGAAAGATATTTCAAATATTCCTCAACTCCGATCAAATCATCGTTGTGAGGAAATATATTCACTGTTATATTTGCTTTTCTTCCATGCTTGTGGCAATATTCAACGCCCTCTTCTAAATCTTTGTCCGTAAAATTTTTGCTGGCCGCTCTCATCCCCATTGATTTTCCGGCAAAATAAATTTCGTCGGCACCGTATTCTACGGCCATAATCAATTTATCGGGGCTTCCTGCAGGCGCTAATAACTTTGGCAGCATAGTTTCTCCTTTTATTTTATCAATGTAACAGCCACCCCGTCTCCCAGAGGAAGAACGGAAGTGACGTATCTGTCATCATGCGAAATGTATTCAAGATAGTTTCTTAAGTTTCTTACAAGAGTCTTCTTTCTCCTGACAACTAATTCATCTGTCGCTATCATTCCCTGATAGAGTACATTGTCCGAAATGATTATACCACCCGGCTTCATTTTTTGACAGCATTTATCAAAAAATATTTTGTAGTAGCTTTTAGCAGCATCAATAAATGCCATGTCAAAGGTTCCGTCAACTGAATCCAGTATTTCAGATGCATCTCCGAAGCGAAGGTCTATATTTTTTTCAAGCCCGAAGCCTTCGACATTTTTCAATGCTTCCTGATAAAATTTCTCGCTTCTTTCAATGGTTACGACCTTTCCTTCAAAGTTCATGACGTGACTCATAAATATTGAGGAATAGCCAACATTTGTCCCTACCTCTATAATGTTTCTTGCCTTAAGCTGGTTAATAATCAGCTTTATAAACTGCCCCACTTCCTTGTGTATGATGGGAAGCTCCCTGCTCTCGCATTCCTCCCTGAATTCTTGAAGCTTTTCATCTTCATTCTTAATGAGGCTGTTAATATATGTGTCAATGTATTCTCTGTTTATATTGTCCATTTTTTGTCCCTAATCAAGATATTCATTTGCAGCTTTAATATGCTCGTTGTAGTCCTTTGAGAAATAGTGGGAGCCATCTCCCTTTGCCACAAAGAACAGAAAGTCCACATCCGCGGGCTTAAGCACCGAAATTATGGATACTCTTCCCGGCGAATTTATGGGTGCCGGCGGCAGTCCTTTGATAATATATGTGTTGAATGGTGAATCTATAGCGATATCATCGTAGGTGAGCCTTTCCTTCCATACGCCGTGAGCGTAATTTACCGTTGCACAAGACTGCAGCCTCATATCTATGTCCAGCCTGTTCAGGAATACTGCTGCAACCTCATCTCTTTCTTCGTCCAGCAACGCTTCCTTTTCAACAATGCTTGCAAGATTTATAACTTCCTGAAAGCTGAGCTTTGAGTCTTTCATTCTCGGCTTTATTTCATTTACATAAAATTTATCGAACTGTGAAAGCAGCACTTTCACTATATCTTCCTCCGAGGAGTTTTTATATACATTGTAAGTATCAGGCATCAGATATCCCTGTAAGCTTTCTATGCCTGGATTATCCCTCAGAAACTCAAACTCAAATGCTCCGGGATTGTTCATAATCTCAATAAGCGTGTCATAGCTCAGCCCAAGCTGATCAGACATTGCCTTTGCGGCATCTTCTATGGTCAACCCTTCAATAATCGTTATATTGACAGTATTTCCCGAAGCTCCGCCTTTCGTAAGCGCATGAAGCAATTCATCGGCATTCATGCTTTTTGACAGGATGTAGGTTCCTGCCTTAAGATGACTATCCATGTCTGTTTTCTTAGCATAATATTTAAATATCCGCACATTTTTTATCAAGTTTTTTTCATGCAATATCTGCGCTACATCATTTGTTGTGCTTCCCAAAGGTATTTCTGTCGTAATTTCAGTATTATCATTTCTGTCCACTGCTTCAAGGCTGACTTTTATGTAGCCGTTGCCGAAAAAATAAACAGCTGCAGCAACAGCCGCAAGAACAAGGACAGTAATTAATTTTTTCATAAGGTCCTCCAATTATATTCAAAATCCATTAAATTATACATCTTTTAGCTTATAATTACAATAAAAAAAACTTTTTATACGAATAATAAAAGTGATTCTTGCCATAATAATAATGCTTATTACTTTCATGAGAGGGTTGGTTCTATTGGACTTGGAAAGAGGAAACAGAACATGAGTAACACTCCTAAAGATATAAATGAAAGAAAAATTGATAAGTTAAGTGAAGCTAAAATCAAGAGAGACGGAAGTTTTCAATTAGGTCATGAAATAAGGAACAAACTTGAACCGGATATGAGTATTCTTTCCAAAAAAGAGAATACAAAAATGGCCGACAAAAAAATTGTTAACAACAAGACGTCTCAGTTCAAGCCCATGATGGGCGTTGACTTTCACATGATCAAAAAATAATTGAAGTAATAAGCAAATAAGCAGCCGGCGAAATATCGCCGGCTGCTTCCCTTTATCAAAATTCAAAATTGTTCATATCCGTCATTTCTTCGGGTTTAACTTCTACAATTATAGGCAAAATCATTGGATTTCTTTTGATTTTCTCATAAATGAAGCTGCTCAGTGCATCCTTTATGGACATTTTAATGTTATTCCATTCTCTGACGTTCGTTTCTTCACATTTTGTAAGTGCTTTCCTTACCACTATCTTGGATTCTTCAATCAAGTCAATGTTTTCTCTCACATATATGAAGCCTCTTGATACTATTTCAGGTCCCGAAAGAACCTTGCCTGTTCCTCTTTCTGTTGCAAGCACCACAATTATCAATCCGTTTTCGGATAAAAGCTTTCTGTCACGAAGAACTATATTTCCAACGTCACCTACGCCAAGTCCATCCACCAGTATGTTGCCGGACGTAACAGTGCCGTTTATTGCGATTGTTTTTGACGTGAGCTCGATTACGTCACCGTTCTTGCCTATTATTGTATTGCTCTCTGCAACTCCCAGCTCATGCGCCAGCTTTGAATGCTGCATCAGATGTCTGTACTCACCGTGAACAGGGATGAAAAATTTTGGTTTAAGCAGAGAAAGCATGATTTTCAGCTCTTCTCTCCTTGCGTGTCCTGAAACGTGTACCTGAGTCAAGGCGTCGTAAAGAACATCGGCTCCTTTTTCATAAAGCATGTTGATTACCCTTGAAACGGTTTTTTCATTTCCTGGTATTGGGTTCGCTGATATAATAACCAAGTCACCCTGCTTTATCTGCACCTTTTTGTGATCGCTGTTTGCCATTCGTGTGAGTGCAGACATGGGCTCACCCTGGCTGCCTGTTGTTATTATTACAACTTCATTATCCTTATAGCTCTTCAGCTCATTTACATGAATCAGTGTCCCTTCAGGCACATTAAGATATCCTAAGTCCTGAGAAACCTTTACGGCATTTACCATACTTTTTCCCGATATGGCAACTTTTCTGCCGTTTGCAACGCCGGCGTCAATAATTTGCTGCAATCTGTGTATGTTTGACGCAAATGATGCAACTATTATTCTTGAATCGGAATTTTTGAAAATTTCCATAAATTTTTTTCCTATGACTTTTTCCGATTCTGTAAATCCTGCTCTTTCCACATTTGTGCTGTCCGACATGGCAAGCAGCACGCCTTTTCTGCCAAGCTCCGCCATTTTTCCGAGATCCATTACCTCTTCGTTAATTGGCGTATAGTCAATTTTAAAGTCTCCTGTATGCACAACCATACCTATAGGCGTATCTATTGCAAATGATACGGCATCAGGAATACTGTGGTTATTTCGTATGAATGTTACCTTGAAGCATCCCAAATTAATGGTTGAACCTGCCTCCACCACATTCAGCTGCGCATCTTCAATTTTATGCTCTAAAAGCTTGTTTTCCACAAGTCCGAGAGTAAGTCTCGTTCCATAAATGGGAACATTTATCTTTTTCAGCAGGTAGGGAATAGAGCCTATGTGGTCTTCGTGACCGTGTGTCAGGCATATACCCTTTATTTTGTCTTTGTTTTTAATTAAATACGTTATATCAGGTATTACTATATCAATACCCAGCATTTCATCTTCCGGAAATGACATTCCGCAGTCAATAACAATGATGTTTGAACCATATTCAATGACTGTCATGTTCTTTCCGATTTCCCCCAGTCCTCCCAGAGGTATTACTTTAAGCTTGTGTTTCTTTTCTGTTGCCATTTTCATTCTCCTTATTTCTGCATTGACTACAGATTCCGGTGAATTTGACCACATGATTTAATATTTCAAAATTGTATTGTTTTTCAATAATTTCTTCCAATGAGTTCATCAGGTCTTCCTTGACCTCGATTATTTCTCCGCATTTTTTGCATACCAAATGATGATGCTGATGAATTTCATTGCTATTCGGCGACAATATCTCATATCTCGAACAGCCGTCATCAAAGTTATGCTTGTAAACCAGCCCTGTTTCCTCGAAAAGCTGAAGGGTTCTGTAAATAGTGGCAATTCCCATCTTGGGGTTCTTATGCTTTATAAGCTCATAGATTTCTTCAGTGCTTAAATGCTTATCTTTATTTTCAGCCAGTATATCATACACTAAAATTCTCTGAGTTGTAGATTTATACCCTTTATCCTCGAGTATCTTAATTAAATGATCTGATCCGTTCATAATTTCCACCCCTTGACAGGCATTAAATTAATTCATCTGCAATGCCTTCATAAATTTCCATAACTTCCTTGATTTCTTCTTCGTCTTCGACTTTTACCAGTATTCCGTTTCCGTCATCAGCTTCCTCTACATAATAGATCATACCCTCATCCGAGTTAATTTCATGAAGAACTGCATATAAAGTGTCATCAATATGAAAGGTAGCTTCCACAACAAGCTTCTCGGTCTTACCGTCTTCATTTACCAATTCAATTATGTTCTCTTCCATATTTAGCTCCTCTGTAATTTAGTACGCTGCATATAACCTGACAGAATATGAACTGCGGCTAATTTATCTATTACTTCTTTTCTTTTCTTTCTTTTTACATCGGCATCTATCAGCATTCTTTCCGATATTGACGTGGTAAATCTCTCATCCTCAAGCTCAACAGGCAAATCAATGTGGTTTTTCAATTTTTCCAGAAAGCTCAGAACCTTTTCTCCCTGTATGCCCACAGTACCGTCAAGCATTTTGGGAAGTCCCGCAACTATTTTGGTAACCTTGTATTCGTCTATTATCTTTTTCAGCTCGTTGATATCATTTTTAATATTCGTCCTTTTAACCGTAGTTACTCCCTGTGCCGTAATCATCAACAAATCACTGACAGCAACTCCGATTGTCCTGTCTCCCACATCAAGGCCCATCAATCTTTCCATAGATACCTCACACAATTTTGATATAAAAATCCGTACATTCACCTGCGCAATAGCTGCAAAGCACACATTTGCTCATATCGACAACACATTTGCCGTCTATGATAGTCAGTGCACCCTGTCTGCATTTCTTCGCGCATTTTCCGCAACCAACACACCACTCTTCTACTACGAGAGTGCGTTCTTGATTTCTAATTTTATTTTTTATATTAATATTTAACTCATTGTTTTCCAAGTAAGCGATATTTGCATCAATTTCTTCAATTGTACTCATACCGACCGCGATTGAGTCCACTTCCTGTATGTTGCCTGCAAAAGCAAATGCTCTTTCGGCATCATTTATAAGGTGTCCCCCTCCGTAAATTTTCATTGCCATTACGAACTTATTATATTCCTTTGCCTTTTTTATGGCATCGATCATATCATCGACGGTGCCGTCCTGAATTCCGATACCCTTCATATTCAGCAGAGGAAAAACAAATTCAATTTCCTTGAACTTAATACTGTCTCTCACAGCCGCAACCCTGTGGGTAGAAATACCGAAGTGCTTTATTACACCCTGGTCTCTATACTCCATAAAGCGTTCCACGGCCTCATAATGTCCTAAAAAATTATTTCCATTCTCCTGCTCATGAAGCATGAAAACATCAAGATAATCCGTGTTTAATTCCTTTAAAGCCTTATTGACACTGTACTCCGCAGTCTTCCTGTCATACGCATAGCTTTTTGTAGCTATTGTTAGTTTATCCCTGTCTTTGTCTTTTATGAATTCTTTTAATATGTGGTAGTTGTCATAAAGCTCGGCTGTATCAAAAAAGTTAATTCCCTTTTCGTAAGCATAATTCAAAAGCTCCACCTTGCGTTCAAGTGTGTCACGATTTTGTAAAAAGCTCAGGGACAGTGTGCCGTAGCACAATTTCGATACATTATTTTTTTCAAATAATTTTGTATATTTCATAGCTATTCCGGTCTCTCAAATTGCAAAGGCTGCCGCAAGCACACGACGACCATGAAGGCAACATGCTTGACAACAGCCCTTCCCTTTAAAGATCTATTACGTCCAAATAAACATTTAATATCTCTTCTAACAGTTCATCTCTTTCGATTTTTCTTATTAAACTTCTTGCATTGTTGTGATTAGTAATATAAGTCGGGTCTCCGGACAATATATACCCTATGAGCTGGTTATTAGGATTGTATCCTTTTTCTTTCAGCGAATCATAAACCTGAGATAATATTTCTCTGGCTTCATTCAGCGATTCCAGCTTGTAATCAAACTTTGCCGTGTTATTTGCATTATTATCCATTCAAACCACCTCTTGCATTCACTTCATTGTACTATATTATCCTGTAAAAAACAACATAATAATTATTTTATCTCAATTGAGCCCTTACCGCTTCTATTGCCGCATCAATTTTTTGGGAATCCTTGCCTCCAGCCTGTGCAAAGTCAGGTCTTCCGCCTCCGCCTCCGCCTGCAACCTTAGCAGCTTCCTTCACAATATTTCCTGCGTTGACTCCTTTTTCAATTAGATCCTTTGTAACCGCAGATACAAACAGCACCTTATCACCTAAATCAGAAGCTAACAATATTGCGCAGCTTTCATTTTTATCCTTAATTCTGTCGGCAATTTCTCTCAGAGAATTTGCATCCTTGTCTTTAAGCTTGATGGCAAACAGCTTCACTCCGTTTATTTCCTCATACTGGTCAAGCATCTGGCTCAGGTTATTCTTCAGAATATCATTGTTAAGTCTTTGAATTTCTTTTTCCTTATCCTTAACTTCCTTCTTAAGGTTGTTAACCTTCCCTAAAAGCTCTTCCTTCGATGATTTCATCACTGAAGACAGCTCTTCAGTTATATTGTCAAGCTCTTCCAGATAATTTATGGCTGCTCTTCCTGTGATTGCTTCTATTCTTCTTACTCCCGAAGCTATGCTGCTTTCAGAAATGATTTTAAACATTCCTATTTTAGCGGTTTCGTCAATATGAGTTCCTCCGCAAAGCTCCTTGCTGAAGTCGCCTACGCTTACAACTCTTACGTCCTCATCATATTTTTCGTCAAACAAAGCCATTGCTCCTGATTTTTTAGCCTCTTCAATATTGAGAACATCCGTTTTAACCATGTAGTCAGCAAGTATTGCCTCATTTACACGTTTTTCAATTTCTCTTAATGTTTCATGATCAACCGCTTCAAAATGAGTGTAGTCAAATCTCAGTCTATCCTTAGAAACATAGGATCCTGCCTGATTTACGTGGTCTCCCAGCATTTCCTTAAGCACCTTATGAAGCAGATGTGTACATGTGTGATTCTTGGCCGTATTTTTTCTTTGGTCTGCGTCTACGCTGCAGCTCACGCTGTCACCTACGGATATGCTTCCTTTAACAAGAGAAACCTCATGAAGGTAAATGCTCTTTTTGAATTTCTTAGTATCTGTAACCTGTGCCTCAGATTCCTCGGTGGTTATACTTCCTGTATCTCCTGTCTGTCCGCCGCCTTCCGCATAGAAAGGTGTTCTGTTGAGAACTATGATTCCGGACTGACCCTCAGATATTGCATTCACCTGCTCACCTTCAACAATAATGGCCGTAACCTCAGCAGTATCATTTAATTTTTCATAACCTGTAAATACAGTTTCAGCTGTGTCAATACTGAATTCTTCATCCTTCCAGCCTGAGCTTCCTGTCTTGCCCCTTGCTTCTCGTGCCATCTTTCTGTGCTCTTCCATAATGGCAGCAAAGTCCTGCTTGTCAAATTTCATTCCGTTTTCTGTCAATATCTCATCTGTAAGCTCCGAAGGGAATCCGTATGTATCGTAAAGCCTGAATGCAACGTTTCCGTCCAAAACATCCTTTCCTTCTTCCTTAAGCAGATCAATTTCTTTCATTAAGAGCTCAAGTCCTTGGTCTATGGTTATTTTAAACTTTTCTTCCTCGAGCTGAACTACCTTCAATATGTAGCTTTCCTTTTCACCAAGCTCCGGATAAGCTTCCTTCCATTCATTTATTACAACCTTTATAGTGTTTGTCAAAAATGCATTATGTATTCCAAGAGATTTTCCCTGTCTTATTGCTCTTCGTATAAGTCTTCTCAAAACATATCCTCTTCCTTCGTTTGAAGGGATAATTCCGTCGCCAATCATGAATGTTGCTGCTCTTGAATGGTCGCAGATAATTTTCATGGAAATATCTTTTTTATCGTTTGAACCGTATGGCACTCCAGACAACTCAGAAACTTTTTTCACGACAGAGAAAAGAGGCTCCACATCAAATACTGTAGGCTTATCCTGCAATACGGCAGCAACTCTCTCGAGCCCCATTCCCGTATCGATGTTAGGATTCGGAAGAGGGTGGTATACGCCCTGTTCATCCTTGTCAAACTGCGTGAAAACAAGATTCCATATTTCTATGTATCTGTTGCAGTCACATCCCGGTTTGCAGTCAGCACATCCGCAGCCTCTGTCTGCGCCCGTATCGTAGTAAATTTCAGAACATGGTCCTGAAGGTCCTACCTCAAGCTCCCAAAAGTTATCGGCCTTGCCCAGTCTAACTATTCTTTCCTTAGGAATTCCCACAACCTCATGCCAGATTTTTTCAGCTTCGTCATCATCTAAATAAACTGTAACCCAAAGTCTGTCCTTATCTATTTTAAGCACATCGGTCAAAAGCTCCCATGCCCATTGAATTGCTTCTTTTTTGAAATAATCTCCAAAGGAGAAATTTCCGAGCATCTCAAAAAAAGTCAGATGCCTTGCCGTCAACCCAACGTTATCAATATCACCTGTCCTTACGCATTTTTGCACTGTCGCCATTCTTTTACAAGGAGGTGTTTCAGCTCCCGTAAAGTACTTCTTCAATGGCGCCATGCCTGCCCCAATCAAAAGAAGGCTCTTGTCATTTTTGGGAATCAATGAAAAACTATTTTCTGTAAGATGACCCTTGCTTCTAAAAAAATCAAGGTACTCTTTTCTTATGTTGTTTATTGAAAATCTATCTAATGTATCCATGTTTCCTCCGTTCCGTTTTATTCGTTCACTATGTATCTTATTATGAAATTATAATGTATTGTTTCCCAAATTGTCAACTATATTTAAACTTTAACATCTTAAGCTTCTTATTAGTTTTCAAAAAGCGGTAAGGCCTCTAAAAATATAATATCCTCTCTGAGAGCAGCATTTCCCTCCGCAAGTATAGCTGCTTTTGCAACAATTTTTCCTCCCGCGGTTTTCACCAGACTCTCAATGGCTGACAATGATTCACCGGTGCTGATTACATCATCAATTATTGCAACTCTTTTACCTTTGATTTCTAAAGCATCCTGTTCTTCCAAAACAAGCAGTTGCTTCTTTTGCGTGGTGATGGATACAACCTCGTGAACCAGAGGGTTGTTCATATATGGCTTGATGCTTTTGCGTGCAACTATGTATTTTTTCATTTTAAGCAGCCGTGATATTTCAAATACAAGAGGAATACCCTTTGCTTCGGCAGTCACCAGCACATCAACCTCCGGAAGCCTTTTTACTATTTCCTCAGCGGAAGCACAGACAATTTCAGTATCTCCCAAAATAACAAAGCTTGCTATGCTCAGCTTATCGCTGATTTGTATAACCGGAAGCTCTCTTTTAACACCGGCAACTTCAATACTGTATTTTTTCATGCATCCTCCAAGAAACGAATTACGCGGAATCAGCACCCGATTCCGCGTTCTTTTATTAATGACAGTGAATATCCTCATCGTCTGCCGGCTTGTAATTTTCAAGTCCCTTGATTACCTTGCCTGTTTTTTGCGAATAATCATACAGTGCAGATTTAACAGCCTGCTCCGCAAGCACTGAACAGTGCACTTTTACAGGTGGAAGTCCTCCAAGAGCTTCAATAACCGCCTTGTTTGTAAATTCAACAGCTTCATTGATGCTTTTTCCTTTTATCAGCTCTGTCGCCCTGCTTGATGCAGCTATTGCAGAACCGC
>DAMAEI010000027.1:31289-40869 GCA_031997345.1 Sedimentibacter sp.
CCTCTATTATTTCATCACCGTTTATTTTTAAGTAAATTTTCATTATATCGCCGCATTTCGGATTGCCTACCTGGCCCACCCCGTCAGCATTTTCTAATGAACCCACATTTCTTGGGTTTCTGAAATGATCCATAACTACTTCTGTATACATTTTCTTCCTCCGCTATTATTTTTTCAACAAATCTTCGTCATTCTTAATCGGTGACATCGCTCTTAATCTTGCAATAATATTCTTCATTGCTTCAACAGTATAATCAATATCATCTTCCGTAATTTCCTCACTTAAAGTGAAGCGTATTGAACCGTGAGCAGTTCCGTGGTCAAGTCCCGTCGCCAGAAGCACATGGGATGGATCAAGTGAGCCCGATGTACATGCAGAACCGCTTGATGCAGCAATTCCCTCCATATCCAGCAGCAGCAGAATCGATTCTCCTTCAACATATTTATATGAGAAATTCACGTTGTTCGGAAGCCTTTCTGTTGGATGACCATTAAGTACAACCTCAGGGATATTGCTTTTAATTCCTTCTATAAACTTGTTTCTTAAAGATGTAAGTCTTTCAATCCGCTTGTCGAAATCTCTTTCAGCAAGCTCCACAGCCTTACCGAAGCCTGCTATATTCTGAACACCTTCGGTTCCTGCTCTTCTTCCTCTTTCCTGACCGCCTCCATGAACAAAATTGTCTATCTTAACGCCTTTTCTTATAAACAATGCACCCACACCCTTCGGGCCGCCGAGTTTATGGGCAGATACGGACAACAAATCTATATGCTGCTTTTTAACATCAATTTTTACACTTCCAAGAGCCTGGACAGCATCAACATGGAATACAATGCCGTTTTCTTTAGCAATTTCTCCTATTTGCTCTATGGGCTGAATGGTTCCTATCTCGTTGTTGGCAAACATAATCGATATAAGCATTGTTTCCGGTCTAATAGCTTCCTTCAGTTCATCCAGATCAATCATACCGTATTTATCAACATTCAGATAAGTTGTCTGAACACCAAATTTCTCTAAATATTCACATGTATGAAGTATTGCATGATGCTCAATTTTAGTTGTGATTATATGGTTCTTGCCTTTATTGAAATTTGCAAACGCAATTCCTTTAAGTGCCCAGTTGTCAGCCTCAGAGCCTCCGCCTGTGAAATAAATTTCCTTTTCATCGGCATTTATGAAGTCTGCAACAGTCTTCCTTGCATTTTCAACGGCTTCCTTAGATTTTCTTCCCAGCTCGTACAGCTGTGATGAAGGGTTTCCGTAAAGCTCCTGAAAATACTTGTTTACTTCATCTATTACTTCTTTTTTAACTCTTGTTGTGGCAGCATTGTCAAGATATATTTTCTTGCTCATTTGTTCTCCTCCGTTAAAATATTTTTTTGATCGGCCTGCATGTCAGCTAAAGTTATACTGTCTATAACGTTATTTATGCTATTCTCAATTTTTTCAAATATACTTCTTGTGGCACATATAGACTCCCTTGTACATCTTTCTTTATTAATGCACTCAGAGGCCGTTATCTCACCCTCTAATGTTCTCAGTACCATACCAACTGTTATTTCATCCGGTCTTTTAGCCAGCATGTAGCCGCCCTGAGGTCCCCTCACCGTATCTATGTAACCGCTTTTTCTAAGCTTTGCAAAAAGTTGCTCCAAATAACTTTCGGAAATATTATATTTATCTGATATTTTTTTCAGAGAAACAGGTCCCGAACCGTAATTCAGGGCAAGCTCAAATATTGCTTTTAATCCATATCTGCCCTTTGTAGATAAAATCATAACTGTTCTCCTCTCATTTAATTCCCACTGTTTTAGTAGGGTACGGCTAATTATATTATACCCTACTATTTTTGTCAACAATAATCAGAAAAAATTTTTTGAAGATTTTTCAGCTTATTTTCTGTCAGCTTTTATGCCAAACAGGCTGCTGCATTATTTATGCAACAGCCTGCTATAATTTTCTATGAAAGCAGCCTGTAATATGTCCTGCCGCTTTCATCTACTTCCTGATATACGTTGCTTACGGGATACCTTCCTTTACATTCATTTAGCACTATATCCAGTGTATCTTGCCCGTATGCTTTTATACACATATCGCATTCGCCTTTTATACTAAAGGGCGTCTGCGATGCCCTTATATTCCTTACACCATATCCCTGTAATTTATTGTATGCCGCCACTGCGTAACTTCCATGCTTAAAGGTTATAATATAAAGCTCCATAACATTCCTCCTTTATGATGCTGAGAACCCTATATTATTTTATTAACTTAAATGCATATGGTTACAGTACAATTCTAATTCAGGTAGCGGTGTTCATCATCATTGTCATAAATGCTCAATTCGTCCTTCAGCATTTCCAGATTTGATTCATAATCCTCTTCGGATATCTGATTGTTGAACAACATATCATCAAGCTTATTCTTGCTGTCTTCAAATATAAATATTTCCTTGCATGGCCATACTATATTGCTTCTTCTGCTGCCGGAGGATTTAAGCAATGAGATATTAATTTCATTTTCTTTCAAATCTATTATTGTTCCCATGAGATAAAACTTTTTTATCTTTATGTTGTTTTTTTCAAACAAATCTCTTGCTTTTTTAATAAATACATAGTGCTCTCTCTTTATTTCAAATGCTATATTGTCGTTAAGCACCTCATCCTGCAGCCCTTTGTTGAAAAACTCTGCATTTATGTCATATTCCTGATTTTTATCCAGCTTACTGAAATCAATCCTGCTCTCTAAAACTTCAGCAACATCAGCATCGGTTATATTCAATTGGTATAATTTGTAATTCATAGTCCCTCCTTCAACCCCTCAGGTATTCAAGAAATTTTTTAATTTTACTTTCATAGCCCGATTCCTTGGGTTCATAAAAACTTGCGTTCTTCAAAGTTTCAGGAAGATAACTTTGTTTAACGTAAAACTTGTCATAATCATGTGGATATTTGTAACTTGTTCCCCTGCCTAACTTTTCAGCTCCTCCGTAATGAGAATCCTTTAAATGTGCCGGAACCTCCAGAGAATTTTTCTCAACCGCTTCCATTGCCTTTGAAATAGCCATGCAGGAAGCATTACTCTTGGGCGCACATGCCACATAGGTCACAGCCTGAGCGAGAGTTATGCGCCCCTCAGGGAATCCAATGATCTCTACAGCCTTGAATGCATTAACAGCAACCTCTAAGGCTCTGGGGTCAGCATTACCCACATCTTCCGAAGCGCATATTATTATCCTTCTTGCAATAAATTTGGGATCCTCTCCTGCCTTAATCATTTTTGCAAGCCAGTATATGGCAGCATCAGGGTCCGAACCTCTCATGCTCTTAATGAAGGCGGATATGGTATCATAATGGCTATCGCCATTTTTATCATATTCAATTTTTTTCCTTTGAATGCATTCCACCGCAACATCTATATCAATTTTTATTTTTCCGTTGTCTTCTTTTGTTGTTTCTACTCCAATCTCCAGCGCGCTGAGAGCTTTCCTTATGTCGCCGTTTGAATTTTCCACAATGTGATTCAGGGCATCCTCATCAAGCTCAATATTTTTATTTCCATAGCCCAAATCCTTGTCCTGTATTGCCTTTCGAACAACCTTTTTTATATCTTCACCGATTATTTTCTGGAATTCAAATACCAGCGAACGGGATATGAGAGCGGGATTTACTTCAAAATATGGATTCTCCGTAGTAGCGCCTATCAATATTATTGTCCCGTTTTCCACATAGGGAAGCAGTGCATCCTGCTGAGCCTTATTGAAGCGGTGAATTTCATCAATGAAAAGAATTGTTCTTTTATTGTAAATTGACAGCTCATCCACGGCATAGCTTATTTTTTCCTTAATATCCTTTATTCCGCTTGTAACAGCATTCAGGGTGGTGAAATTATTGTTTGTATTTTCAGCAATAACTCTTGCCAGTGTTGTTTTGCCTGTGCCTGGCGGACCATAAAATATTGCGGACGAAAGCTTGTCTGCTTCAATTGCACGGTTTAATATTTTTCCCTTACCCACTATGTGCTCTTGTCCAACGAAGCCATCAAGCCCTTTAGGCCTCATGCGTTCCGCAAGAGGCCCTCTGTTTTTGATTGTATTTTCATATTGCATTTCAAAAATATTCATTTCATATCCTTTATCCCTGTTACAGTTTTCTTCCAATGGTAAATTTAAGAGTATTTTTTTTCATTTCAGTTTTATCATAGGCCTTCAAAATGAAAAATGATACTGCCAATGATGCTACGGAAGCTAATGCGGAAATAATATCCTTGTTGGGATTGCCGGAAAGCGCCAGCTGCACAACTCCTATGGTTCCCATCATTATAAGGAAAGGTATGCCGTAAAGCATGAAAATCTGTTTGAATACAACATCACTCTCTGTGGTAATTTCAACATAATCCCCTTCCTCAAATTCTCCCTCTATATCCGTTTCAAATATGACGCTGGGCTGATTGCACGCAGACCCGCAGCTCTTGCAGTTATCCCCGCATGCAGATACTCTTTTTACAGAAACCGTAGCCCTGTTGCCTTCTATCTTTTCTATTTTACCTACTTGATTCATTATCCTCTTCCTTTCCAATGAACCCTGTACTATTGATACACGGTTATACCTCTGTTACCTCAATTCCTAATTCCTTAAGCTGTTTTTCCGTTGTATATGACGGTGCCTCGGTCATCAGGCATGTTGCACTTTGTGTTTTAGGGAATGCTATAACGTCTCTTATATTATCGCTTCCTGTGAGAAGCATCATAAAGCGGTCAAGGCCATATGCAATTCCTCCGTGCGGCGGTACTCCGTACTTGAATGCTTCTAGTAAGAATCCGAATTTCTCATTTGCCTCTTCATCGTTGAAGCCCAATGCCCTGAACATTCTGCTCTGTAAGCTTCTGTTTGTTATACGGATGCTTCCTCCGCCTATTTCATCTCCGTTTATTACTATATCATATGCCTTTGCTCTTACCTCTCCCGGATTTGATTCTATTTTATCAACATCCTCGTCAACAGGGCATGTAAACGGATGGTGTTTTGCCACATATCTGTCTTCCTCTTCGCTGTATTCGAAAAGCGGGAAGTCTGTTATCCATACAAGTTCATATTTATTTTCATCAACAAGATTCTTCTCATGTGCTATTTCAATTCTCAATGCGCCGAGAGCTGTGTTTACCACAGATTCCTTGTCAGCAACTATAAATACAATGTCCTTCTCTTTTAATTCAAGAACTGAAACAAGCTGATTCTTCTCTTTATCGCTTAAAAACTTGGCAATGGCAGAGTCAATTTCTCCGTTTTCATATTTAAGCCAAGCCAGCCCCTTTGCTCCGTATGTTTTAACGAATTTCTCAAGCTTGGAAATACCCTTCTTTGAAAATTCGTCTGCAGAGCCGTCTATTTTAATGCACTTTATCATTCCATTGCTGTCGTAGGTTGATTTAAACGCATTGAATTCAGAATCCTTAAATATTTCAGATATATTTATAAGTTCATATCCAAAGCGCAGATCAGGCTTATCACAGCCGTACTTATCCATTGCTACCTGGTAGGACATGCGCTTTATTGGAAGCTCTATATCAATCCCTTTAATTTCCTTGAATATTCTGTGAATGAGCTTTTCATTTATTGAAATTACGTCCTCTACATCCACGAAGGACATTTCAATATCCACTTGGGTAAATTCAGGCTGTCTGTTTGCTCTTAAGTCCTCATCCCTGAAGCATTTCACTATCTGGAAATACCTGTTCATTCCCGAAACCATCAAAAGCTGTTTGAAAAGCTGGGGTGATTGTGGAAGAGCATAGAATTTTCCGGTATTTACCCTACTTGGAACAAGGTAATCTCTTGCACCTTCGGGGGTAGGCTTTGTTAAAAACGGAGTTTCTATTTCATTAAAGTCATTTTCATACAGGAACTCTCTTATTACCTTTGACGTCTTGCTCCTCAGAAGGAGATTTCGTTGCATCTGCGGCTTTCTCAAGTCAAGAAATCTGTATTTCAAACGCATTTGCTCGGAAACATCGTCGTTATCCTTTATATATATAGGAGGGGTTTCGGCTGTATCCAGTATCTTAAGTTCATCTGCATAAACCTCAATTTCGCCGGTTGCCATTTCAAGATTCTTGGACTGTCTCTCCAGCACCTTTCCTCTTACGGCAATAACAAATTCGCTTCTCAGTCCCTCTGCCTTTTCAAAAGCTTCTTTGTTCACATCTGTGTCAAATACAACCTGCACCATGCCTGTTATATCTCTCATGTCGGCAAATATAAGTCCGCCAAGGCTTCTTCTCTTCTGAACCCATCCCATGAGCACAACTTCTTTGCCAACGTCATCCAATCTCAAATTTCCGCACATATTATTTCTTCTTAAGCTACCCATTGTTTCCATAATAACCTCCACATTTATCAAAAAAAATAACTCCTCCCTGTTAGGGACGAGTATAACCCGCGTTGCCACCCTATTTGGACTTACGTCCCACTCAATTAGATCGTGCCATACTGAGGCGTCTTCACCATATGCCGATGACAGTATTCCACCGCAACTGTCTCTCTATAACCGACACAACTATGATTACTCTTCCTCAAGCAACATATTTACAATAAAATTAACACACTGACCTTTGTTTGTCAATAGTTTTTTGAAGGCAGTAAATTTATTCTATTCCTCAGTAACACCGGCATACAGCAAGACAGGAAAGCGGCGCTCTCCTGTCTTGCTGTTTCAATATTTATTTAGGGAAGTAAGTTTAACCTTTCAAGTTCATCTGCAACGTCTTTCAAATTCAATCTTTCAAGTGTAGCTCTTGTTGGAGCTCCTGTTTTTTCATCCCATCCGTATTCCTTGTAAAGCATTGTCAGCCCAAGCTGCATATCTTCTCTGTCAAGCTTAACAGTACCTTCTGTAAACGGCTTTTTATCCGGATCTACTTCAAATACCCACTCAGGTATAGTGTCATGCTCATTTCTCATATCTGCGGTATTCATATTTTTAATTGTCAGTGCTCTGTGAAGAGTTGATATTCTTTCTGCAGCTAAATCCAGTTCAGCCTCTGATGTTTCTACTCCAGTTGCAAGGCTGTAGAATTTTGCTTCCAGTGCAGTGTCTCCTCTGTAATTTCTAGCTTTTAAAGGAGAAACTGTCATCGGCCACACCCAGTTGCACAATGTAATGGAGTCATGAAGGAAGTTTCTGTCCAATGACCATTTTGCAAACTTAGCCTTGTATTCGTTCATAGGAGTATAGTTCTGAGGTGCATCCAGTGCATCCGGAGAACCCCAAACCTCGCCCGCTACTTCCTTTAGTATTTCTAACGGAAGGCCTGCTCCTATCATATTCATATGAGTATGAGAGTTAGGGTCTCTGTTGAATATTACATTTATAAGCGCTCCTACCTGTGCTCCTGCCTCATTGCTGTGATGCTTAGGGAATGCCATCTTGGACCACAGGTTGTTTCCGTATGCATCCCAGTATTCTTTACCTAAATTCCATTTTTGATCAATCCAGTACGGTCCATCAAGGATGTGAGCAAACTCTCCATCACCTGCAAGGTTTCCATAATATTCAACCATCCAACCGGGATCGCCTTTTTCTAAAAGCTCCCAATTAATGCTGTCATATTCTTCTTTTGGAAGAACCTCTTTTAATTTTCCGCTGTTATATAAATATCTGAAATCTCTCGGAAGCTGTCCGTAGTTGCTCCAGATACCGTAATCATCTGCAAGTCTTGATCCCAGACATTTTGCAACTATGGAATCCATTCCCTGCTTTTCTCCGTCTGAGAATCCCTTTACCATTGCTGTATTCGGTGAGCTGTAGTTAATACATGTGCTTGTAGCGTATGGGCTCAAGCCATATTTTTCAAGCTCCGGCATATGCATGTTTGACTGGCAGCGTATAGGACATGAATAGCATCCACCCATTTTTATTGTTCTTTCTTCTGCGAGAGGTCCTAAGTCAAATACGGCCTTCTGTGTACGCAATCCAACCTTATTCTTGTTTCCTGCAGGGCATTCACCTGTTTCAACCGGTGGATTTGCCGCTCCCCAGAACAATCCAAGCTGTGCAGTCCAACGACTTCCTGGGTTGTGATATTCAGCCCATGGCTGCGGAGTATTAGGCACAACGTGCTGATTGTTTGCACCGATGATGTCTGTCATCATATATTCATTAAGCTTCAGCCAATCCTGAGCTTTACCTTCTGCAATATGTACTGCCTTTGTTCCCTTAACTCCGATAGCTTTAAGCTTTTTAGCTCCCAGAATTCCGCCGTGTCCTCCGGCTGAATGGTTTACGCTGTTAACTATCGAAGCAAGATTTCTCTGTTTTTCTCCTGCAGGTCCTATTGCTGCAACGCATGCTTCCTTGCCCATGATTTCATTTATGGCATAAGTAGTGTCAATTACACCCTTGCCCCACAGGTTTCCCGCATCTTCTATAGAGATCTTGTCGTCTTCAATTTTCAACCATACCGGTTTATTTGAAGCACCTTCTATTATAATTCCATCATAACCTGCAAACTTAAGCCATGCTCCGAAGTTTCCTCCCATATGGCTGTCTGCTACAGCATGATATGGATTGGTCGGACTTAACGAAGTAATGTTGGTTCTTCCACTGCAGGGTGCAGTTGTTCCTGTGAGCGGTCCCACTGCAATCACTACTTTGTTTGCTTCGTCAAAAGCTTTTGTTCCCTGAGGAACTTCATCGAATATTATCTTGTATCCGATACCGGCTCCTCCTACTAAATCTTTATATTTCATTGTATCTTCGGTCTTTATGTTACCTGTAGTCAAGTTAACTCTAAGTAAATTTCCTGTCCATCCGGTTATTTTAGCCATTAATTCTTCCTCCAATCAAATCATTATTATTAAATTTATTTGTTATGAGAAAATATATCCTTTTCTTCTCAGCATTGCCTCAAGCTTTTTCCATGAAACCATCTGCAATGCTCCCGTTATGCAGTTATCTGCACATGCGCCGCACAAAATACATTTTGTTGATTTGCTTATTTCCGGATCTAATGTAGGCATATGCCATGGGCATGCATTTACACATGCTCCGCATCCAACGCATACACTTTTATCAACCGTCCATGCACCTGTAGCTTCGCTTTGGCTTATAGCCTTAACCGGACATGCTGCTGCACATTTTGCATCTTCACATTGACGGCATGTTTCAGGTGTCATCAGGAAATTTCCGTAATATCCGTTTTCGTAACGGTAGTTATCCGTCATTTCAGGACCATAGTTGAAATTTCTGCTGATTTTAACTCTGGAAATCAACGGGTGTATCTTCCCGTCATTTGCAACTGTACATACCATTTCACATCTTTGGCATCCTGTACACTTGTTTGGCTCGGCAATGATAAGTCCTGTTGGAGTAACAAATGCCTTAACCTCAGGAGCAGGCTCCTGTGGATTATCCGTAGGTTTTGTGTTCGAACAGCCTATCAGATTTAACACGGAAGCTGTAACAGTTATACCTGCAACTCCCTTACCGCTCATCTTTAAAAATTCGCGTCTCGATCTTACCTTTTCAATAAAATCTTCAATCTCTCTTTGAAACATAGTAACTCTCCCTTCAAAATAAATATTG
>DAMAEI010000028.1:0-39634 GCA_031997345.1 Sedimentibacter sp.
TATTTGCTCCTTTCGGAGCCCTTAGGGAGTCCCGGTTTTTGTCCGCACCCCCGTCCTCGATAAATAAATTTTCACTGAATTATTAAAGCTTTATTTGCCTTCAAAATATTGATGTTTATTTCCCTTTCGGCACACCAGCTTACTGCTGTTTGTCCGCTGCTTCTGCATTCTTCTACTATCTGTGCCCATTTCTTCAAATTCATTTCATGGCTAATCTTCTTCATATTCATGAGCTTAACTCCTTTAGTCTTTTTTAGTTTCTTATTTTCTCCAGCTATCTCTAACCGGATTTTCTTGGAGTATTATCTCATCTTATTTCTTTGCTGTAAATATACCGGTAGGTTTGACGGTTACCATCTAAAAACCGACCTTCCATTTAGTTAGATTTTTGTCTAACTTTTGGGGGTCGGCTCAAAATTCGGCTGTTTTTATAGCCGATCCATTCTATATACGTTAAATAAAACAAATTAACGTTTTATTTTGTCAATTACTTCATTTAATACATTTCTCGCATATTCTATGTATTGTTCTTTAAAATCCCTAACAAAAAACAAATATAAATTATCTTGGAAGTTATTTTCATCTACATCTTTTTGCATGTTATCACTAATGTTTTTTATATTATTAATAATCATTTTAGAATAGTCACATTCTAAGTCACTGGGATTAATTAACTGTATTTTTTGTGGCAACCAGTAATTTTTTAAATTATTATTTAAGTCTCTGCTTATAAAAATAAAATTAAACAAACTATTTATATACTTATTATAAACCTCGTTTACATGAATGTAATCTTTTTCTTGTCCGTTACAAACAATTTTCATTGCCCTTCCTCTCGATTCGCTTATAATGAAATGTTCTGTAGTGAAATCATCATCTATAACAAAGCGCTTTACATTATCTAAACTCCCACTAATAGTAACCTTATTATCTTCAATCCTAAAAAAATTATAAATAGTAGCCAAGGATTTACATCTAAATCTATAATCTTCATCATCTTCATTTATACCTTGCTTGAATTGGGAAATAATTTTATTATCAGTAATTTTATCTGGTGTAAAATAAGAATTTATTTGTTTTACAGTTTCTGTATACCAGTCATCATTTGATGCTTTTAATGTACTCATAAATACATCTTTGCTTTTATTATTTTCGAAAATAATAAATAGAATAGAAAGTAAGTATACACCATATATCTTTTTATATTCAACTTTACTCCTTGGTTCGTTATTAATAAGAACTGAGAGTATATATTTCATCACTAATGCCTTAGGAAGTATTTTCTCATCCTTAAGAATTTTTCCTATAAAGTTGTGAATTATTCTTAGTTCACTATTGTCTATTCGAACTGTTCTATTATTTTCTGGAAGACATAAAAACAATTCATTAAAATTATCATTTATAGAGTCATTTGCGACAATATTTATCATTATATCAATAACTTTATTTAATTTTCTCAGTGATTTTAACATGTGTGAATTGTTATTAATAACCTCAATAATATGTGTTCTTGCTCTATATTTAATAGGATTATCTTCATGTGTTTTAAATTCACTTTTCAATAAAAAGTCTTCATCAAATACTAGGCCTTTAAATTTAACATCATTATAAAGATCACAAAAAAAATAATGTTCCAGAAGTTTCAATAATGGATATTTCATCTTCGTATTCTCAATTCGAGATACATTTCTTTTCAGGGTATACCACTCTTCTCGAATATCGGACCCTGAGTCTTTCCTAAATAAGTACGCCTTGAAAATATCTTCTGTATCTAATTGCTTTCCTTTTAAGTTTACATCAATAAAATAGCGTATGCCATCTTTTAGATCATCAGATCTATTTAAAATTATATTTATGTTACTTTTCTCTAAATTTTCTATAAATAAAGAAGCTTCACGCCTATTAGTGATACATTCCATGGTTTTAATATGATTCCATAAATCATAATATTTGTTTGTTTGATTCAATTTGTCAGAGCATAAGATTTCTATATTCAAATCATTCTTGTTAGGAAAATTATTTTCAACTATTTTTTCATATCCAATAAAACTTTCTATACTCAATTTACACGGAACAATTGTTTCAATTTGACCGTTATGAAGGTTCCTCAAACAAGAAAGTATCATCGATAACACCGTTATACGCTGTTGTCCATCTATAATCAAAAATTTATTTTCATCTATCTTTTGTGTAAGTATAATATTTCCAAGATACTTAGGACCTGACCTTATATCTTCTATTAACTGCGATATATTGTCTTTATCCCATCTAATTTCTCTCTGAAAATCAGGAATAATATATTCACGATCTTTTTGCAAAGACAAAATCTCTTTCATAGATCCATTTACTTGAACTTGAATTGTTTCATTATTATTTGATAAAAATTTTCGCAGTGGAGCTATAATACCAATTAGCTCTGGCATATTGTATGTCCTCCTAAATTTATCTCTTCGAATTATAAAGTAAATGAATTACCCATTTTATATATTATAGCATATTTTGTAAAAAAATGAAAAAATAAATAAAATTGATATTTTATGCCGTTCTATACTATAATTAAAATTTACATCTTTTCATATTATTTAGTATTGAATAATGTTTCAGAATTATTTTATTATGTAATTGTATATTTCCACGTTGAAAATAACAATATTACGAAATAACGCTTTTGTTCCAAATTGAATAACCCTGTATCCTCGCAGAATCATAAATAGGCTTGAGACGCTGTTCCAATATTCCAATAAAATCATTTCTTTCTAAATTCAAAATGTATAATTCCTCATTTGCCCACAGGGATATCAAATTGTCTCTTTGACATTTCATAAATTTGTCTACATACATGTTCTTATTAAAAATCAAATTATATAACATATACTGATTTGATGCAAAAGGAAAGAAATATTCATTCCAATCAGGTAGCTTATTACTCTTACTACTGTTTAAAGAACTATTCATCGGCAATAAATTCCACAACTCATCATTAGCTATGTATGTCCAAGGAACAAAGTGATCAATATCATACTTTTTAGAGTCAATATTCCTTCATAACATCTTCTGAAATCCATTGTTCAACCAAGATTAGTCCAGAATTAGAATATATTTTTTCGAATCTTTCCTCTGTCATATCTGTATAATACTTCGATTCTCTAATTCCCTCAAAATCACCATATTTAAAGGAAACATATAAGAATCCATTTACTTTGAGCGCCATTTCGATTTTTGCCAAGATATCCACTAAATTTATATATTTTACATGCAAAAGTGAGGCGCACGCCCAAATCGCGTCATATTTATTATACTCTTTCAAATCTGTAAAATGTAGATTTGTTACTTTTATAGAACTGTTTTTAGACACTAATTCACACATCTTCTTCGAACCATCGATTGCATCCACAATATATCCTTGATTCATAAAATAATATGAATCTCTTCCAGAACCACAACCAAGGTCCAAAATATATGAATCTTTTGGTATGTATCGTAAAAATTTCGCATATAACACACTCATATTCAAATCTTTCGTATCCAAAATATATTCTTCCGCATTTGTATTATAAAAATCTTCTGTTTTTTTTCTTCTGCAAACATGGGCTCCCCCTCAATCTCTAAAATACTATTTTAAATTTCTTTTCAAGTCCTTCCCTCTTTATCCAGTTATCAATTGATTCAGTCAAGTCAAACAAACTAACTTGTTTAGCATTGACCTTACTTAAAAACTCAATAATATTTGGCTCCAATCTTAATGATTCTTTAAGCATCTTAGCCTCTTCAATACCAGAAATATACATTGCAAGATTTTTTTTATTATCAATTACCTTTTTTCCTTGAAGTATTTTGTTTATAACTTGTGCAGTCTTGTCCCTATTTGGTGTAATTTCTATTATAGTATTTAGAATGTTTATTTGTTCAGATGAATTAGCCTCATAATATACATTCCATTCCTGCCTACACCATTCATCTATATTTTTACTTGAATCTGCTAATTTTTTATTATTAATTGCATCACTCATTTGATTTTTATATGATTCAATCAGATTTAAGTTAAATTCCTCATATTCTTCTATTATCCTATATGATGGTATAATATTAAGTCTTTCAAACAGTTCTATGACAATTTCTATAATACCTTCATGCTCTCGCAGTATATCATCAAGGGTTTTCTCTAAAACATTTTGACGCTCTTTGTTATCTGCTATTTTCTTAAGTGAGTCATATTCCTCTAAATCCCTTACAACCTCATCAAGCTTATCAATTAACATACTACGTTCTCCATTTCTTAATATTCTCCGCTATTTTTTCGGTTAAGCATTTAATTTTCTCCTGCCTAGAATCATCCCATAAAACATTTGAATCAACAACTAATTGATTTTTACGATTAGATACTTCTATTTTCATGTGTTTAACGTCATCTTCAAGCATTTCCAAAAAATCTGTTAGCATCTTCACTTTCTTTATTGGGTCTTGTGAGAATAACATTATTACTTCTATATAATCATCTGAACTAATAGCTTTATTTATGTTTTTTACAGCATTAATAATTCTGTTATTTTCACTAAGTATTACTTTAATAGTATCATCTTTTGAATTAATATTGAAATTATGTTTTGAAAAACTATTATAAAACTTTCGCCCCTTTGCGCAAATTTCTTCAATATCATCATCAAATATTTCATATGTACCAAGATACTTCTCGATCTTCCCCATATATATTTTAGCTAATTTGAGTTCTTCTGGAACTACACTATTCTTTATATTCTCTTCGTTCTCTTTTTCTGTTATAATCAACTCTCTAGTCTTTGCAAACATGTTAGTTGTTTCAATGTTTGGATAATTTATAACCAACCTTGCATTCAATAATGCCTTTATTCTATTTTCTAATGGAGCATAGTTTATAAAGACTTTATCCGTGTAATCTTTACCAATATCCCCTTGATACAAATTATAGAAATATTTTACCGCTGTTTTATAGCTATCAATTCCCTTTCCATTAATGTTTTTAGTCTCTCTTTTATAAATGTTTTCCATCAAAGAATTCCATGCTTTTGAGTGTTGATTATCTTTCCTATAATTAATAACTTTATTACAAATAATTGCTTCCGGAGTAATGTCTTTTGTTGATAACGTAACTTCCTTATACTGTCCAAACAAAATCATTCTATATATTTCTGCTGCACAAGCTATTTCAAAAAAACAATCTTCTTGAGCAAGATTTTTTACCTTTTCTACAATGTCATTCTTAATAGAGTAATACCACGATTGTACTGTGTATAAAAGGTAAGTCCCTCCCTCGAATATCCATTTCTTCTTTCCGCTATATTGCCATGCAAGAAATGCACGAATAACCTTTGCTGTTGTGCTATCGCATTTTAGAATAATCAATCCATTATCAGCATTTGCTTTTTGTCTTTCAAACGAAACTAAATAACTATATTGAGAATTTCTTAATCTTATTACTGAGTCATATGATACCCCTTCATTCTGCCAATTTATTGAGTCATATAAAAAGTTATTAATATTATCTCTAACCTCTTTAAACTTCTCAAATATTCCGCCTTGCAGCCAATTATCAACATCCTTATTTAACTCCTGATATTCTTTTTCTTCACGTGACAATGATGTTGGTTTTGGTGCTATAATAGGCTCAGATACGACCTGCTGGATACTCCCACCATTAACATTATTTCTTATATTTTCACCATGTTTTATCTTTCGTCCAGGAATCACCGGCATATCAAATTCTTTGAATATATCAATTGGAAGACCAGATAGATAAGTTACTCCATCTTTTTTTTCCGAACCAAGAGTCGCATTCCCCCAAACTCTAATAAACTTTTCAATTCTGTTTATCTGCTTTTCCTTCATTTTGTCATCATCTGGATATATTTTTTGTATATTTGAAGCTAAAATAGCACTATCCGCCTCACTCATTCTTGGCATTTCTTTAATCGTAATTTCTGGAAAATGATTTTTTCCAGTCATTACATCATGCATTACAGGTTCTATTACATCTCTTAATAAATATCTTGGAGTTTTATTTTCAAGAATTTCATACAACCATAAAATTGCAGAAAATGTAAATGGATATAGGGACACTTTTTTTCCTTTGACAATTTCATAATGTTCCCATTCTCCACCTTGCAATTCAGTGTGAATAGGATATTCTTCACTCTGTGCACCATTTGAAAACCACAGTTCCATTTGACTTTTGTCTAATGACATCGCATTCAAATATTTACCAACAAATTCAAATAATTCATTTTTATTTTGTCCAAATGGATTATCTTCCAGCTCTATTTGTGTTGTGATTCTATCCATAAAGTTTTTTTCGAAAGATTCATAATATGGAATTGTTGTGCCAACAAATGACGCAATTCTGCAAACTTCTTGTTTTTCATAATCTCCAGTATGCTCTGTAGCTAACACATTCAATAATGCTTTGTTAATACCTGTAAAAGAAGTAATATCTTCAATGAGTAGCGTAAGATTTTTATTTTTTATTTTTAACTCTTTGCGAATTTCAAAAAAGATTTTTTCAAAATCACCTGTTTTAATGCCTGCCGATGATTGAATAACCTCGTCAACAAATCCATTTAAAAACTCTATCACTTTACCTATTTTTTGAGGCTTTACATTTAGATTTTCTGCCATGCTAATTGCTTTTCTATCTGCTCCTTGTCTTGTCAATTCTTCACAAAATCTCAAATCTATTGTAAAATCTTCTTCAGTAAATAAAGCAATAATTTCATCGTTACCAGTAGCTAATTTGTCAGATACTTTTGCACATATTCTATCAATTGGACCTCCCAATTCACACAACCTCGACTTAAACAAGTCATTTTGTAATAATGCCACTAATTCATCTTTAGTACTCTTTCTAAGTATTTTTGTATCCGTATCACTTTGGCTAATAGAAATAAATTTATTGTAAATATCATTTTTAAAACGTAGATCATCAATTGTTGCTGACGCTTTTACTAATCTCTCCAATATATCTTTATCCGGTATATCTGATACAGCCTCAAGTTTTAACAATTGTTCTATAGTTCTTTTTAAATTATTATCACTTCTTCTTATGAATAATATTTCTTCATGTGGATCGTCATCTTGTTTCAGCTTCGTAGCCATCCATCTTATTAAATGTGACTTTCCAACACCATTGCTTCCTTTAACAATCACAAACTGGTGCTTATTATCCTTGTTCCGTGCATATTTTTCAAAAATATCATTCTCAGACATATATGTAAAACGATTACTTTGAATTCCATTCCATCCATCATCAATCACTTTTATCTTTTTTAATGGTACATGAGTTGCTATAAAATCTGCTGTTGAACTTGTAACTACATCTGTTTTAATAACTTCATTAATCCTTGTTTTTGCAATTTCAATATTCAAAATTCTCACCTCCTAATTATAATGTGGGATAATTCTGTAAGAATATCATGTGCCTCCATTACATACAAATACCATACATTACTAGCATCCATTTTGTATTTCATCTCAATGACACCAGTATCATGTAACATTCTTAATCCATTAGACAATCCGAGATTTAGATGTTTATCTTCCCCATAAATATCAATTGCTTCACTAATATATGGATATATTTCCTGAAAGAATTCATTTGCAATATATTCTTTATTTTTTTCTAATTTTGATAACTCTATTGCGTCACAAATATTTATATACATATTGGGCAAAAAACCATTTTTATGTAGTATTCCAAGACCAATAAATGTTGCCCAGAATCTCCATGCTAAAATATCTCTTTTAGGATCTAATTCAATTTTAACATTAGCTTCCTGCTGCAGTTTATACCATGCATCTCCAGTAAAACTGTCATAGCCTAGAACTTTTTCGTTTGCAGCTAACATAGTTGCACTGACTTTATAAAACAAGCTGTCTTTCTTGGCAATGATAATAGGCATTACATATTTTCTAAATGAATCTAAATTTGATAGTACCTTTTTCTCCACCAACAATACACATTTCTTATTTTCTTCTTTTACCAAATCCAATTCTATAGCTGCAGTGTAAACATTATTAAAATATAAGTTATTAACTTCATTTTCGCCTGAGATATATGTCTTTTCCAAAATATCTCTTAAAGTATCCTTTTTTAAACTTCCAGGTATAAGAACGCAGCACAATGCATACACCCTTTCTGGGATGGCTTCCTTAAACATTTTATCTTTGAACATTTTTAATCCTCCATTCTTTGCACTATATAAGACCCGTACCTTGGACCATCAATCAAATCGTACAAATTTTTACCCAACAAGTTAATATATTCATCTTCTTCAGAGAAAAAAATAATTCGCATTTTTTTCTCTCTTGATAAGCACTTCCCCGTAAAAACCATCCTATAGTGATCGTCTTTGCTTTCTGAAGATAATAATAAAAGAACTCCTCCATCTAACAAATACCAATTTTCTCTTGAGCATATATTTGAAAATTCATTCACTCCCATAATCATAAGCTTAGTATCATCTTTCATTTTTGTTAGCAATTCTGTTTTTCTTTTAAAATAATAATCATCAATAACAACATTTCTTATTCCCATGCTAATTAATTTATTTATTACCTCAAAGTCGCTAATTGCACCTGTTACCAAGCATTCACTGGACCCATTGAATAATTTCTCAATTTTGGCGGAACAACCGAGAATAGGGCTTTGTATTTTATTAAGCAATGGAAATCTATTTGGATCTGTAAATCTTATGTTTGTATGTTTTTTACATCCTGCACAATATTCTGAAACCAACTCATATGTATCTCTAAAAACTTCAGAAAAGCATTGAATATCAAATGAATTTATAGCATCTTTGATTAAAGAGAAGTCTTCTATATATTTTGTCCATTCTTCTTCACGAATTTTTCTTACCAGTTGTTGTGTACTGGAGTCTTCACAAAATAATTTAGGTTCCTTTACCACCGTTTGGATATAATACTTCTGAATATCATATTCATATATCATATCTTCAATATCTATTAAATCATACCTTCTAAGTAATAGAATAACATATAAATTCCATTTCATATTTGTTCTATTTATATCATTATTATCGTCAATAATAATATCATTGCCATTGCCATTGTCAATGTATGGAGGCTTTATAGAAGTGTCAATTAATGCACGATTGTTATATCTTTCAGATAAATATAACATGCTAAACCATCTTGCAAAAATTTTTTCTTCCGACATAACCTTATTTGTCATATTAAATGCAATATCATAATCTATATTGGGTTCGATACATAAAACACTCAAACATGGTGATCCATCTCTTCCTCCTCGTCCAAGTTCCTGATAATATTTATTAGCATTTTCAGGCGCATACATATGAAGTACTGTTCTCACGTCAGGCTTGTCCACACCCACGCCAAATGCTGATGTAGCAATCATAACATCATATTCATCTTCGGCCCAGTCTTTAATAAGTTCTTTACGCTTTAATGAATTTGTTTTTCCTGTAAAAGTTTCAACATTCCAATACCCTTCTTCATTCAATATTCTTTTGCATTCTTCTGCTATATTGGGTGATGCTACATAAATAATCATTGGATGTGGTAGTTGCTTAACATATCGTTTCATCTTTTTTATCTTATCCATATATGATTTAGCTTCAATATATATATATCTAGGTTCTTTTCTCAATGAATCACATCTGACTTCAATCCAATTATCATTATTACTAAATAGTAATTTTAAATTGTTAACAGTTTTTCTTTCAAACGTCGCAGAAAGCAAATATGTTCTTATACTACTGTTTTGGGATAGAAGTTTCTTTCTCCATGCTTCTAAACACTGATAATCTGTCCTAAAAAAAGCACCCCATTCTATTAATATATGAGCCTCATCTATAATAATATTAGCTAAATATTTCTTTTCATTAGCATCATAAAGATATTTGTTTATTTTCTTATTTTTTATAATTGCTTCTGGAGAAAGGATCACTAGTCGAGCCTTTTCTTCTTTAATAGCAGAAAGCATTTTATTAAAATATTCATTATCCTGTCCACTAAAATAACAAAAAATTTCAGTTTCTGTCTCATGCTTAATATTCAAAGAAGCCACCCTTACCTGATCTAATGCTAAGCTTACAGTTGGAACTATAACAACAGTAAGCTTTCCGCTAATTTGATATGCTATTGTTTGCGTAACTAAGCTTTTTCCTCCACCTGTCGATAGGCATAGTAATGCTGTACAACCTTCCGGCACCTTTAAAGCAGATGATATTATAATCTTTTGTTCAAGCGAACGAAAATCTTCAAACCCTGTCAAATTATAAATGTATGGCGAAGTACATAATAATTTTTTGTTTTCTAAAATAACATGATCTCCATTATTTTCTGTGAATACATCTGTAATATATTTTTTATTCAAGTCCATATCACATTGAACTAACGCATAAATCCTACTATCTGCTTCTAAATAAAGTCCATACTCTTTGCCTTTTTCATTTATCAAATTTGTAATATGATTATCGGCATAAAGACTAAGTTGCAAAGGTAATAAGCAGTTTTTCAATGAACATAACAAATCATTTTCACTTACATTATTTTTTCTAAATGAAATGACTGTTTTAGCTAAACGAATAATTGAATTTCTTTTATAGACGGAAATCTCTTGGGGAACTAAAAGATCATTAAATGTCATATGATTCTCATTTATTAATAATTCCTGTATGATATCTAATATCTTATTCATATTCTCACCATCCATACTAAGCATGCACTTTCAAGATTAATTAATGGTTTTTCTAAGCTCTTTATTATTGTTTCTTTCAACTCTTCGTACTCTGACGAATGATCACAAAGACCATAGTATAGGTCAGTTGCAATTTTTGTTGCCAACATCTTCTCCAATTCAACTTTTAGCCCTGAAAAGTTTGAATTAGATATAAACTTCTTTACAGCTTCCTTTTTAGAAGCATCATACCCTTCCTTAACAATATTTTTCCATAGTTCATCTGGATAACGCTGTTTTATATATTCAAGGTTGAAAAGTTCCATATTCTTTTTATTTGAAATAAAATCTTTTGATTTTTTCCTTTTTCCTAAATGAGCAAAACGTTTTACATCATATCCACTTTCAATTATTCTTAGAAACTCTTCAGACACTTCAGAAATATTCACATCTTCACTGTCAGGCATTGGAATAAAAGCATTTATAGAATCGTAAGAAATAAAATATCTATATTGACTCAATATCAAAGGAGATAATCCCTTTTCTAAAATAATTTTTTCATTAGCTCTAAATGACCATGTATATACAACGCCAATCCATTCGATGTCTGATGGAAAAGCAAATGCCGTGCATTGTCCTTTGCTTGAACATAAAGCGTTATCAACTAAGCAATCAAACACATCATCACCAGGTGCAAAAAAGTGTAGCATGTCATTTTGAATAGAGACTCTTCTTGAAAAAGTCCCTACAATTTTCCTCATTGAATTTTTTCTACTATTTTTCGCCTCACCGTATTTTTCTTCATACATTTCAAAAATATTGCTTACATACTTATTATGAGTTTTATTAATGTACTCTTCCCATTTTGGAGGAATAAAAAGTGCTTTTTTTGCCGAATTTGGCGAAAAAGATCTCTCACTAAATGAAATTACATTTTCTTCTTCCCCTTTATATGCATTAAACCCAACCATATACGCCCAATTCATCAGAGTTTTTGAAAACCATTCATTTTCATTTCTATTATATCGACGTATAATGTTTTCTAATTCTTTATTTAAGTCATTATACCTGTACGCTGCGGTATCATAGTACTGTTCTTTTTGAACTTCTATTTCCAACTGTTTTGATTTATAAATAATTCTATCTATTTCATTTTCTAGACCATATCTAAAGTTATCTGTAATTGCCGATATTATGCTTTCATTAATATCTGCCATAATGATTTCAAGTCCACTTAATGACTTCTGAAATATATTCAATCCATTATTCCAGAATTTAAAAAGTTGATCCTCTATAGTATCAATTGTATGAATTACTATAGATATGACGTCTTTATCAGCATCTCGTCCAACCCTATCTAGTCGTCCAATTCTTTGTTCAATTGCATTAGCATCCCACGGCAAGTCAATATGTACAACGCAATCTGCTTCTTGAAAATTACGTCCTTCTCCACCAGTCTTATCACATAATATAATTCTACATTCTTTTGTTTTTTGAAACCTATACACATTTAATTCCATATCATCCCGACTCATTCCTGCTTCAAAGAATGCGCATGTTTCTTCCCCAAAATACTGATTAAAACATTCCTGATATTTTTTAAAGGTAGCCTCATAATTTGTGAATACAACAATTTTTTTATCTCCTAATTCCTGATCAATATAATCAATAACCTTTAAGATACGATTATTTGATTCATCCGGATCTTCAAGTGCTTTATTAATATTTACTAATAACAAATCTTCATCTGCTTTCCATTGTTCAGCCTCATCTATTATTACATCTGGGATATCCTTACCTTCTGCATAATCAATGAATGCCCATGGTGAACTATAGAAGGCTGCCAATAATGGTATAATACGATTTACAAATTCTCCTCTACTGAAATTCTCCTGTTCAATCCACAAGAATATTTTTTCATATGTTTTTGTCTCTGCACTATTCATTTCTATATTCAATGAATAAAATATTTCTTCACATTTTCGTTCTGCAAAATCATCAATAAAAAGTCGACGGTTTCTAATTATGTTCTTCTCAATCTGATAATTTTCGCATAAATAGGATAGGGCAATTTGCATATTTCTTTGTCCATAATCTTCATTCTTAATGTCTATTTTTTCAACAAACTCAGCAAATAATTCATTCTTAATTGCATCTCTAAGGTCCTCTAATCCTTCCATTATTTCTTCATACCTATCATGAAACTCTTCATCTTCAAGAATTTCAACATCTGAAAATCCATCTTCTTTTAAATTAGCAATTAAGTGTTGAAATGAATCTAGTCCTTTCAATGCAAGGTAAGCGTGACTATTTATCTCATGCTGCTTAATTAATATCTCATCAAATTCGACAGTTGAAATATTATCATATTTTTGTGGTGCGATAAGTCTCAACAATTTTAAATATTCGTTTTTCTGTTGTTGCACAGGAGTTGCACTAAGAAATAATATATTATTTACAGATTTACTGATAGTATATATTTTTTTATAATTATCATTATCTTGTAATAAGCGATGCGCTTCATCCACTATTACAAAGTCGTATTCTTTGTCATTAATTTCGACATTATCGATGTCTACAATTTTTACAAAATTATTAGCATAATTATAATTTTCGGTAATATTAAATTTAACAAACAGCTCAACTTTCCATTGTTCTACCAAGCTATCTGGGACAGCGATAAGTACCCTCTTATTCGACTTATAATTTAAATAAATTTTTAAAATAGAGCAAGCCTCAATTGTTTTTCCTAATCCAACCTCATCAGCCAGCATATATCTGCAATTTTCTTCCTGAAGACATCTCATCACAGATTTAAGCTGATATGGTTTTAAAAATATTTTGCAACCAGCTATTTCTTTAAACCCATACATTGAATTATCGATTGTACTCATTGTTCTTGAAACAACGTTTCTGCCAAAATACCATTTTGGATTCTGAAATTCGTATTTATTTAGTTGATAAATTGGATCTACTTTCCCATTAGTAAATGATATTGAAATCTTGTCTTCTCGTATCAATTCAGTCTTTCCAGAAATATAAGACCTTAAATAATAAGATATCCAACCTTGAGTATCCTTTGAAAATTCTAACACCTCGTAATCTTTTCCAGAATATTTTACTTTGCTCCCTCTAAAAGCCTTACACCGTTCAATTTGATCAAATGAATATACCCCGTTTTTGGGGAACATATCATAAAAATCACGAACTTTATATGGATCTTCAAATACAACAGATACATTTTCAGATATTATGTTAACATCTACAATTTTACCCATAATAAAGATTCTCGGATTTACGTTATCTTCGTAATCTGCCGGACATCTAACATACATTCCCTTTTCCATAAAACTCCTCCTATTAATGCATGACCAATTCATTGGCAATCAATTGTCTTCAACATCATTGTATAATAAGCTATAATTTGCCAAGCAGATTTCCTTATTTGAACAATACTGACACCATAAATCCGGTATCATATCTATACTTATATCTCCACTTCCTACTTTCATCTTCCATTTTTTATACTCGGGCTGCTTAGGAAATATTTTTGATGCAAGAATATTTGTATCATTTTCATTACCTTTTAAAGACAATTTGATGAATTCCTGTTTTTTACTAAGATGATCATCTGCAAGTTCTGGTATATATCCCTTTCTTAGATTATTTCTACTTTCAAAAGAGTAATATTTAATAAAACTACACGCATTAGTTTCTATATCAATTTCATCACTTTCTTCAATAAAAGCAAATTTACTTTTTAATGATGAGAATTGTGACTTAACTTCCTCAAGCACTGTTGCCTCAACGTATCTTTGACCCTTAAGTTCCTTAATTGCTCTTGATTCAATTACAGATTCACAATATTTTTTGATCAAAAATTTTTCTTTTATGACTGAATTCCCCTCAATACAGCTTTCCAAAATATATTTGTAAGGACATATTTTATATCTTATATAATCAATTTCAGATAAATTTACTGGACGCTTCTCTATATTAAATACACTCTTATTTGGTGTGTTTGCTTCTTTTATAAATGTATGAGCTTCTTTCTTAATACCTAGTATTTTGAGCAAATAATATACTTCTTTTTCTTTATCACCAGCATTCTTTACATAGCTAAGTTTATATTTTGCACGGTTAAATTCTAAACCATATACTAGTGCGTACCTTTTAAAATTTTTAAATTCTTTAATCGATTTAATATATACTTGGTATTTCCAGTCTATAGGCTCACATGCTTTCTCAAAAAAATTCACATCAAGTGGCCAAGGTAATCTTTCATCTTCACCAACATTCATATCATCATCTGACAAACAACAAAAATGATAAACTGTATCCGCATCCTGTCTTTCACTTTTTAAGACATCCCCATCTATTTGTTCGAAATCTCTTACTATCCATTTAGCATTGTCCATTTCATTTGCCACACCAAGATAGTAACTCATTGTCTCTTTAAGGCACATAAACGTTCCATTTATCTCAATATCATTTGCTGTATTAAGTCGAACCAATAATCTCTTAATTATATCTCTAAATTCATCATCTAATTCATTTGATTCATTAATATTATTTTCAAGAAATCCTCTAACTTTAAGATAAAATTCTTTAAACTGCGCACGATTGTCCTTAAAATCTTCAAAAAAGAATTTTGCCACTAAATTTAATTCTTGTAACCCATTTATCAACTCTTCCAATTCTTCTTTAGATGATTTAAAATAAATTAGTCTATCTACCACTTCATCATACTGTCTAGTATTTCTCTCGATACCTCGTTGGAGAGATTTCAATTTTATGACAATTCCATCAATATTTTTAATCTGTGACAAAGAAAAATAATTTTGAATAGTACAGAATGTATTTAGTAGTACTCCAGGAGTCTTTTCCACAACAATACCTGAGTTAAGACATTCCATAATTGAATTCAAATCACTAATAACAAGTTCTTCTGTATCAGGATTCCACATATCTGATATCGCAACAAAAAATTGCCCAATTGGATATGATAAAAAATGGCGTTCTCCAAATTGTTCTGGATAATAAGTCTTAAGAATATCGTTGACTTCACTACTAGCAGAATAAAATTGTTCCTTCATATAATATAATACAGATCTATGTTGTACTTTTTCTTGTAATTTATTGTAAGTAGATAATGCATCTTCATAAACTTTAGCAACATAATTTGCAAATTCTGTATTGTTATCAAATTCAATTATACTACAGCCTGATATATTATATTCTTTATCAAGCACACCTTCATATATATCGCCAATCCTTGCAGCCAGACTATTTCCTTCAAAACTATTCGTCAAAAGAAATGAGGGCTGAAACTCACTGTTCATTGGACTCTTTATAACAGCATCAAAACAAGAATATACATCAATCCAGGTTTGATACAAATTTTTGTATTGCTTCTGATAATTAAATATCATGACAATATCTTTATATTTTGATATCTCTTCAATTGTTCTTAATATTAAGGGAGTAAATTGATGGATACCATGAAATACAATCTTCTTTATATCAATATTTTTAGTAGAAGCATGTTTTTTATTTATATTTGCTTTTTGCAAACTTTCTATTATAGTATTATTAATTTCATTCTCTGTAAGTCTATCATTGCGAAGTTTAAACTTTTCCTTTTCTTGTGATGAAAGCTTTTTCATAATTTTAATTAAATAAATCTGTCCTTGCGTCAACTCTTCTATTTTCATATTTGAGAAATCAATATTAATTTCGGACAATAGACGTATGCAATCAACAATATATTTTTTATTAAATAGCAATGAACTTCTCGTCTTCTCATCTATTTTTAATTCTCTAATTACCCCATCAATTATGGTGTATTGCTCAATTTTGTTTTTAACATTATCATTCCAGTCTGAATAAATACAATTAACCAGATTTGTTACCGTCGCCAATTGCCCTCTTCTAAAGTAATCTAATGTATCAAACAAGCCATTAACCATTGTTTGTGAAACACAAAATTGAGGACAATCTTTAATTTCATCCCAGTATGGTTCCTTATCTATTTCATAAGGATTACTATATGTATAAACTATATATCCCATTTAATCCTCCAATAAGTTCCTCCATGTTATTCCATCATGAACTTGTATATCTCTAAACCAGACTACATTCCGAATTGCCCTTGTAAGTGCTACATATAATACCCTTGATTCTTCCTGCACACGCTCTGATACTTCTTCTTGAGCATTATAATTACTATTGGGATCTTTCTTACCAGCAATTTTCACTGCATATCCCAACCATTTACCGTCATACACTACATCTAGTGGCGACTTCTTATAATCATTTATTCTTTGAGAGGTAAATGGAATTAAAACTGTACCATATTCCAATCCCTTTGATTTATGTATAGTCGTACATACCACTCTTATACCTATTTCGTGTTCTATGCTTCTTGATTTCACTTCTTGTTTTGTTACAATATTTATATGCAATGTTTTTTCAATCCTATTCAATGTTAAATAGTCAACATTACATTTATGTATAATTTTCTCAATGACCAAATCGTAATTAGTTCTATAATAGTTTTGCACATCATAGTTGTCCGAATAATTATTCCAAGGTTGACACGCGTCTGTTATATCTTTTATAACCTTAAGAACAGGCTTAGTTTGAATTTCTTTGATTAACTCATGCCACTTCATATTCATTCTAGATTCAAAAATATCATCAAGAATAGAAATTATTAGTTTTCTTTTTTCTTCTCTTTCATAACCAATTAGGTAATCTACATTAATCTTAGCTTTTACATAGTTAGAGAGCAAGAAATTTACCAGATATACAGGTTCTCTTGAATTGGTAAGGGCTAACACTAGACGGTATAAATCCAATGCAGGTTCCAGCTGATATAGATCACCTCCAATTCTTGTTTCAATATCAACACCTCTTTTTTTAGCTTCCTTCAATATATCCGTAATCTGCCAATTCTCTCTTACAAGGATAGCTATTGTCTCTTCATTTTTTGATAACTTTTTCTCATTAGATTTTATTTGTAATTTATTTTTCAGATATGCTATTTCTTCAAACAACTCATTGTAAACTCCATTTTCACTTTTTGAATCATAATCAATTACTCTTAACAAATCTTCTTTTTCCGTATCAAATAACAAATCACTTTCTAGTTTGTCTATATTTTCTACATAAGGAATATATGGCATCCCGTCAATTATTCTTTCACCCATTGAATTAAATATTGAATTAAACCGTTCTAACAATCTCTTGTCCGTTCTGTAATTACGGGTTAATTCTTTTTCTTCCCAGATTTCTTTATCAGGAGACAACTTTTTAAATGCTCCTACTTGTGCTCCTCTGAACCTATAAATACTTTGTTTTATATCACCAACAACAAACAACTTGTATCCCGTCTTTTGCTGCAACATTTTAAATGTTTCTATTTGAATATCATCTGTATCTTGAAATTCATCTATAAACAGGTATTTCAGCCCTGAACTCTTCCTTGAAATTCGTTTTGATTTAACTGACTCTGCCAACAAAATCATACTTTCTTTCAGATCTATTTTATTGTTATTTCTAATAAGTTTCTCATACTTGAGCTCTGCAGGAATAATTACCTCCATAATTAGATTGTTGAAGTATGGTATTTTTTTAATGCTATCTCCCAAAGCTATTGCATCCATTTTTCTAATATCAATACTTTTATTGTAAAGCTGATTTGAAAATGATATTAATAATTTTCTAAGCTTATAAACTGGAATTTGAAGGTTATTAAAATAGTTTTCATTATCTTCTTTTTTTCTCCTTATAAATTCATTAAGGAGCTCCTCATATACTTTTTCTCTATCATATTCATTGGAAGTTATACGGAATTCTTTACCTAGCCCCATAGACATTGAGGCCTCCTTAATAATTTCTTTTGAAAACTTATGAATTGTAGATATATTCATCTGAGCCATATTTTCAACAAATCTAAGGTATTTAGGTCTTTGCGTGAGAACAAAATAATTCATAAAGCATCTTTTTAGTCTCTGTTTCATGTTTTCAGCAGCTTCATTTGTAAATGTAATCATAGCTATATCCTTAGATATGTTACTTATTGTTTCATCGTCCGATAAGCAAAGAAATGAGATTCTTGAAACCATTGAATATGTCTTGCCTGTTCCGGCTCCAGCACTTACTATAATATTCTTATCCTTTTTTTCATGTTCAAGTATATATTGTTTTTCATTAAAACTCGTTATTTTTCCTAATCGTTTTAATAGAAGTTTATCTTCCACGCTTAATTCTCCGTTTACTATTTCCACACCTTGTTTACTCAAATCAGTATTTGAGATGTAATATATCTCCAGATTAAAGCTTCTATAAAAATTTTCTGTCATAGGTAAAAATGATTCTTTTTCTTTAGCAAAATATAATTCATCTGATTTAATAGATATGCCTCTCTCAGACATCCTTTCTTTATGTACACGTGCAAATATATTATATGTTTCTTTATCTGTTACGAAAATTAATAACTTTGTACCTTGGAAGTAAAGATCATAATACTTATCAACTTCTTTTTCTTTCAAACACTCACATATAAAATATAGCTTAGAATATGCTTCAATTTGAATCTCATCTATAGTTTCATCTTTACGTAATAATGGCTCAAAATTCTTACGGATTTGAAATAGCATCTTATTATTCAGCTCATCATGTGGTATTGTTTTCATCGCTAAATATGACTGATTTAATTTTTTGCCAAATGAAACAATATCGCTAATATCGTCTTTGAAAATCGTAAATTTTTCCTCTGAAACAGCATCTAAACCTTTTGAATAGTATTCTTTTTTTGAAATAAAAGGATAACATACAAGTCCAATGGTTAATGGACTTATGCTATATTTATCTTTTAATACATTCCTAAGTGCAATACTATACGATCTTGATTGTTTTTTAGGCGAATTCTCTAAATCCTCTCTATTCTTTAGTTTAATTTTACCATTAGGCATTACTTTATCTATATGAGAAATATGCCATCCTTTAACCTCTAAAATGAAAACCGCAACATTTGGCACAAGTACACAAAAATCAAATTCTCTTCCGTTTACTTCTCTATGGTTATAGACTATTACATTGTCAGGAAGAATTTTTTGAAGTTGTTCCCAAGTTCTCTGTTCTCCTTTAAATTCAGTAGGCATATCATTAATCATTTTTGCCATTATTCTTCACCTAACTTTCATCTTGGAAATAATTTTTTCTTATCTACCGCAAAACAATTTTAATTATGTACACTAATATATTTGTATTTCCAATTGTTATCGTCTATGCTTGAATCAGAAACTTAACTAACTTGTCAATTTCATTCTTTGTCGTATATTTATTAATTGTAATTCTAAGTACCCTGTTTACTTTATCACTAAGTCCCATGGCATCAATTACATACGAAGGTTCTGCAGCACTACACGCAGAACCCGTAGACAAAGCGATTTCATCGCTTATCTCCTTGATATATCTTTCATTATTGAAATGTTCTTTGTTGATAATAACACTTACAATTCCTCTCATTCTGTTGCCTGATGGATTTGTTAAAGCTATATCTTCAATTTTTGAAAGCAATCCTATTAAATAACTATCCATTTCTACCAGATTTTTTTCTTCTTTTTTCATGTTTTCAAATGCAATTTCCGCTGCCTTACCAAAACCAACAATATTATGCACAGCTAAAGTTCCTGCTCGAAATCCTTGTTCTTGTTCCCCACCATGTATAAATGCAGTAATTGGTTCAACTCCATATTTATCAGATCTTACATAAGAAGCGCCGATTCCTTTTGGACCATATATTTTATGAGCTGAACAAGAAAGATAATCACATCCCAGGCTATGGACATCTACAGGCATTTTCCCTAATGCTTGCGTAATATCTGTGTGAAATGCTACTTTATACTTATGTGCTATTGCAGAGATTTGATTAACATCGTTAATTGTCCCAACTTCATTGTTTACATATATAATAGATATCATTGCAGTATTGTCTTTAATATTTTTTTCGATGTCCTCAATAATTACTGCACCTGTCTTATCTACCCCTATAAAGCTTGCTTCAAATCCTCTATCTACTCGTTTTTTTTCTCCAAACAAGTTAGTCGAAGGATCATTGTTTGAGTAAATCTCTCCATTCAAGAACTTACAAGTATTTAGTGTTGCTTTATGTTCTACAAGAGATGTAATTATATGATTTCTACCATCTCCATAATATTTCCTATAATCCAGATATCCTTTAATAATAAAGTTTGTGCTCTCAGTAGCCCCTGATGTAAACACTATTTCTTCTGAATTAGCACCAATTAATTTAGCCACCTTTTCTCTAGCACTCTCAACAGCTTCTTTTGCATTTATTGCCTTATAATAATATTTGCTAGAGGGATTTCCATATTCTTCTTTTAAATAAGGCAACATAGCTTCAAAAACTTCTTCGTCTACAGGAGATGTCGCACTATTATCAAAATAAATCATATTGTATCACCTACCCCCAATACATGTTGAATATACCTATCCATATTTCCAGCATGATTATACATATCAAGCATTAACACACTACCTCTGTCTATGTGAGCTTTAACATATTTAGGAAAATATTCTTCTTCTGGTAAATATCTTCCTTCAACATGCTCAATCAAGATCTTAAAATATGCTTCGTTATCTCCAGTAATAGTCTGTCGATTCATGTCTAATCCATCCGAATCAGAAATATAATCCACTACAGAAGTGTTTTCCTTTAATGACCAAGCTATTGCATGTTTTACAAGTGTATATGGTTTATAATTTGTCCTATTTTCGAGTTCTTCGAAAATTTCTTGTGTCCTTTTGGACGTTTTTAGTCTAAATATCATAACTATACCTCAAAAAAATATTTATTCTCAACAATAGTTCTATTTTCTTTTTCATTATTTGTAAGCAAATACTCTTTTGCAACATACGGATAAATAATTTTGTAAAACTCTTTATTTATTTCTTCATCAGTCGACAGAATAATAACCTGTTTGCTTATGTTAGGGAAGAATTTTTCAGATATTTCTTTCCTATGATCCGTATCCATTCTTGCATATGGTGTATCAATAATAAAAGGTATATCATGACCTGAAACCATTATCATTGCCCAATATAATGAAAGAATAAAAATCTGGCGCTCTCCTTTTGAAAGTCTACCCAACTCTATCCTCTTGTAGGTATCTATTGAAACCGTTTCAGAACTTAATTCTAAAACCTTTTTTAATTCGTTAATACTAGCTACGTTATATCTCCCCAACAACTCTCTAACACCTTTTCGGCCAACTAATTTAGTTACCTCTTCATATCCCAAGTTGTTTATCAACGCAAGCAATTCTTCTTCTAAATACGTTACATTCTGATACAAATTAAATTGAAAACTATCTTCTATTTCAATCCAAGTAATTAAATTATCTTTACGATATATTTTCTTAAGATTTTCGACTATTAGATCTTCAAACTTTGTTTTAATTGTTCTTATCTTAAAATCCAACAAACTACTCATAATATTATTAATTCCAGAACTCAATTCATAAACACGCTTGTTTTGAATACTATCTACTAATTCCTGATACTTTTGACTCTTTTCTAGTTCAAGTTTGATAAGAGTACTCTTTTCTTCTTCCAAAGTCTTTTCTGTTTCAAACAATTCTTTTGTAATCTGTGCCTTCTGCTTTAAAAGTTTATTCTCTTTTTCTGCAAAACTATTAGCATCTTCATCAGGCATAGAATTCTTTAATATTTTATTTATCTCTGCAGTTCTATCTGCTGCCTTTTGCTTTTTACTAATCATATCTAACATGATGTTAACATTAAAGTCTTCTAAAGTGTTAAATATACCATTAACTCTTCCAATTTCTTCTTTAGAAAGGTCATGTATAGGTGCTTTATTCTCCGAATGTCCCTTTGGTCTAAATGTATTTAATAAACTATATACAATTTCATCAACAGCTTCTTCATTATGTACATGATATTTTTTCAATGTATCTCTTATTTCATCTTTCTTAATTCTTTGTTGCACATAATAGAAAATTTCGACTTTCTCTTCGTTATCAAGCTGAGTTGATATGCTGTCTGAAAACTCTTTTACAATTAAGAAAGGCATTAATCCCTCAACAAATGACTTAATCCTAATTGTCATTTCTTGCTTAATATTTTCTGCTTCTAAAAATTCTTTAAGCAATTGTTCTTTCTCTTTTTCTGTAATTCCACCTGCATTCTTATAAGCAGTCTCCAACTCTTGTAATTGAACCTCGATATGTTCTTTTTCTATATAAAGATCTGATATTCTATTTTCAACCAATTTAATATTATATAAAAAATCTTCTACTTTTTTTTCTATTTCTCTATACTCCGAATCATCAATTTCCGAACCATTACTCGATGCCTTGGATATATAATTACTTGTATACTTTCGTACAATTTCATATACATCTATATTACACATGGTAAACAGCGCATTACGAACATAATTGTTATAATTACTTGTAGAAAAAATATTTCCTACTTCTTCTCCATCAAACAAGAAAAAGTCAAATAATGATGGTGGTATTATTCCATGAAAATAATTTTGGAAGTATGATAATTCCTGTTCATCAAGAGGTCTTCCTTCTTTCTTTACCTCGTATTTTTCTTCAATTTTCTGTCTAACATAGTACCATTCTCTTGAAACCTCATAATCATAATATTCTCTTTCCACTTTTATTGATATATTTAGAACCACTGCTGCTTCAACATTCTCCGACTGAAAAGCTTTTGTATTAATGTATTCCTTTATCCTCTGAGTATAATATGTATTTGTTCCTACGTATCCAAATGCTAAAGGACCATATAATGCTACCTTAATTGCAGAAAATAAAGACGTTTTTCCAGCACCATTCTGACCACCAACAAGAATAATATTTTTTCCATTATCGTTGACAGAAAAATCGAATATATTAATTCCTTCAAAGGAGCTAAAATTTTTCAAAATTAATCTATTTATTTTCATTTTCAATCTCCTTTATTACATCATGATGAAGCCACTTCTGATTAAGAAGTCGGTCCATACTATCTTTTAATATTTTAGGATTAGAATAATTTTTATTCTTATATGCAGATAAAATCATATTCCTTACCAAATCAAAATGAATATGATTATCCTTTGCAAGTTGTTCCAATAAACTTATCGTTTCATCATCTACCAATGGTTCTTTGAAATTAAACCAAGGAAGCTTTTCTCCTGTCAACTCTAGATAAAATTCAACCAAAGTTCTTCTTGATAGATCCAACTCATCATCCCAAATTTCATCTATTGCTTTTAGCTCTTCAACAGTAATCAACGGATATTTCATTTCTTTTTGTGTTTCAATTAATCTTTTAAGTATCAGCTTTCTTGCATCCCAAGTAAAAGGTCCATATCCCATATTCCCATCTTTAGTCTCATAAACCGTTCCATTTCTACGTTTTTTTTCTCTTTTATCATCATCATCTCTGATGCTCATAAGCCAAGAACGAAACTCGGCTAATGGAATTAATTCTCGATGTCCACTCTTGATGAATCCATTTAATGATTTGTCCTCTTTTACAACTGTACATACCCAACATCCAAAACGCGAATTACCACAACTCTGTGTTTGTCCATCTACTTTACTAATTCCTGCAAACGGACATTCACCACTATCAGCATCTGCGTAAAGAGATACAAGTTCTCTATTATCAGAACCCCAAGGCGTTTTTCCATCATCCCATTTTAATAAAACATCCCATACATCTTCTGTTGTTAACTCAACTATAGGATTATATACGTACGCATTTTGTATAGTTTCATGACGATTAAGTAGTCTATTCGCAATTTTCCTTCCCTCGATTCGTCTTTTTCTGGCGATACTTTCTGCCTTACGCACGCCTAACAAAACTACTACTTCTTTTCCTTCCTCTTTAATAACACGCTGAATAAATTCTCCACTAGGATTAATTTTTAACCTGTCAGTACACCATCTAAATGTTCCATTCAGCCTTGGTGTCGGAAAGCCTCGACCTATCACATTCGCCCAAAATGAATTATTTGCAGGAGGTGTAACCATACATGTCTTAATAGGCAAATTATCTCTTTTTGCTGCTTCTCCTAACAAATCATTCATTTTATTTAAATAAATCTTGATTAAGGGATTCTCAATTAAAGTATCAGATGATACAATATATACATTTTTAGTACGTTCACTGTCACGTAAACATTGAAGCATTTTATAAACTAACTCCACAACAGTTGTAGAATCTTTTCCCCCGCTATATCCTATAACCCATGGTCTATTATCAGATTGATACACCCGTTTAATTTCATCAATCAATCCTAAGGGTGTGTTCTGATTAAAGTAACTATTTATCATCATTTTTACCTCTATGTCGAGCTACTTCATTTATCAGTCTAATGCTCAACTCTTTCTTTGCGTCATCCATTTTTTCAAAAACACTTAATATTTGCTGTTCATAACTATTATCCTTTGGATAATAAATTTTTCTCCCTATAAGTTCATCTAGGGTTATATGATATAAGTCTGCGACACCTTGTAAAAATTCAAAATCAGGTGCTGTAGTGTCTCTTTCTATATTACTAATCACTTGTTGCGATAAATTCAGCTTATCTGCCAACTGTTTTTGTGTATATCCATGTTGTTTTCTCAATTTAGATAATTTACTGCCAATTTGCATAAAAAAGTTCACCCTTTCAAGATCTTATTATACTATAAAACGACAAATACCAACAACATGATTTTGTATTTTACCTCTTGACCAACAATATTGTTGTACTTTATAATAAATACAATAATATTGTTATATTGTAGGTTTTAAAAAGGAGAAATTACAATGAATTTTTGTAAAACATGTAAATGTGAATTGACTGAAACATCAACATACAAAAACGATAAAAGATTTTGCCTCAAATGTGCTGAACAGAAAAAAGAATTTATTCTGGGACGACGTTTGACCTTATGTTCCTTTCGTGCTATGCCCTTAGATGCAAAAATTATTAAATCAAAAATAATAATCCGGGAAGCAATTGAAGAATTTGGAATAGATAAAGTGTATATATCTTATTCTGGTGGAAAAGATTCAACAGTTGTATCACATATAGCTAAGCAAATGTACCCAGATATTTTACACATTTTTGCAAACACTACCTGTGAATATCCAGAGACAATTATGCATGTTCAATGGGAAAAAAAGTCAAACCATACAAATATAATATCAGTAATTCCAAGAAATGATAAAGGTGATACTTGGAATTTCAAAAAAGTAGTTGATTATTATGGATACCCCCTATTTTCAAAACGAATTGCAAATGCCATTAGAACCTATAGACATGCCTTAACTCCTAAAACTAAGCAAAACTCAATAGAATATATACAGCGCAACTTTAAAAAATATGACGAACACAAAGAAAAAAATATATCCGATAAGTGTTGTGATGTTTTAAAGAAAAATCCGATAAGGAAAAAAGCGAAAGAGCTTGGTTTAGAATGCGCTATAATTGGAATTCTTGCAATAGAAAGCCGACAGAGAGAACAAGATTGGCTTACTTATGGATGCAACGTATTTCACATCAAGTCAGAAAATCAATGCCGTCCTATTTCATTTTGGACCAAATCAGACATCCAAGATTATATAAAAAAATATAATGTTAAAATATCTAATTTATATAAAATGGGTTATCTGCGAAATGGATGTATGTATTGTGGCTTTGGTGTACATCTGGAAACTGATGAATATAATAGATTTCAAAAGCTAAGACAAACGCATCCAAAGCAACATGATTATCTTGAAAAAAATTTTGGGGAATTCATTCTTGAATTTGACATTGATATTAAATAACGCAAGATTGGTAAACAACAATAGAAACAGTATAGTTTAGGACTTGTTGTATATCAACTACCACACTTCTATAAGGGGCGGTAGTTCAGGTTACTGACACCCCAGTGAAATTCACTGAGTTTGTAGTGTTAAGTCTTAAATTAGCTTCAATAAGGGTTTTCGTATTAAAAATTCTGCATAGTTGCCATAAATAGAGAAAACAGAGTACCGGGGGTTCATTGTTGATACAAAAAAAGGGGGGCTCATCGCCAATGTCATTAAGTTAGCCATTATATGACAAATAAAATTAAAGTCAATTGAAAGCTTGAGTACTTTCAATTGACCTTTTTCTTTTTTAAGAATCAAAAAAGCATATACAATTAATAAATGACTTATATTTTTGTACGCAAATAAGCCAGAGACATTTGTCTGTCTAAAAAATATTTCCACATTACAATAATTTATGCTACTCTATATATGAAGCTGACTGCCGATTTGGTTCTGACTTTGCGAGGGTCTTTTCTGCCATTTCGAACAGGTAATATATTCTTTTGAATAAGCGCTTCTACATTAGGCACCGATACTGCATTCCTACATTTGAAATAGTGCAAACAAATTGATATAGCTATGGTGAAATTTACCTGGTAGCTATATTTTCTGTCTTTCTTTTGTATAATCACATGCGTTGTGATTATTTCGCAAAAGTTATACATGGTGAGTCGAGCAAATATTTCTTGTATGATGTAGGCCGTCTTTTTCGAATGAAAATTTGTTAGTCCCATGGCATATTTGAGTTCTCTAAATGATGTTTCAATTCCCCAACGCATGTGATATATTTCTTTAATCCTCTCTACAGGAAATTCTTTTTCAGAAAGATTTGTAATGATAACTTCGTAGGCATTCTCTGATATAGCAAAACGAACTACTCTAAAGTTTATCGGATAATTTCCTTTATCACCAACCGGAAGATAGTCAAAATTTTGAACTGACGGCATAAACTTATATTTTTCCGGATATGCCTTTATCTCATTCGTCTGACGTCTTGTCAATATCCAGAAGCACTTGAGTTTCTTTTTCGCAGATTTACATCATCTTCAGTCAATCATAATTTTTATGACGGCTATCGAATGTTAGCTGTTGATGGTTCAGATTTAAGTATTGCACACAATCCGAAAGATACAGAAAATCACTTTTTTGCAACTGAGAATGCGAAAGGATACAACCTTCTACACTTAAATGCCATGTATGATTTATGCAGCAGAGTATATGTTGATTCAATTGTTCAGTCAGGTAAGAAGGAAAATGAGTCTAAGGCATTAACTGATATGGTGGATCGTTCTGATATTAAGGAACAAACTATAGTACTAGCTGACCGTGGGTATGAAAGTTACAATGTCTTTGAACATATAGCTAAGAAAGGATGGAACTATGTTATACGTGTAAAAGATATAGACAGTAATGGAATCGTATCTGGTTTATCTCTTCCCAAGCAGAAAGAATTTGACGCAAAGCACAATATTTTAGAATCTTTTCACGCTGTTGGACAAATGCTGAACTGGTAGCAGTTTCTTCTTCATACGAAAAGTATTTCATAAGTTCAAGTTTTAAACTACTTCCCCCCATTGAAAGCAAAATACTAATCATTTCTTTGAAATCCAGTTTCCTTTTCTTAGTAAAACCTTTATCAGGGTTATTGACAAACAACCACGAGTATTCTTGCATTTCAGCTAACACTGTGTCCAATTTTTCCTTTATAAAATCTGCAAACTCGTTCATTAGCGAACCTCCTTAAAATATATACAACTAAGGGGGCTTCGCCACATTTTTTACCCTATTTGTCAAGCTTTTTTTAAATTTATTAATTATTTTTTGCTGAATTACATAAAAAAGAACAGGGTATGCATTTTTAACATACTCTGTTCTTAAATTTTTCATTTTAATGTCTTAACTTAATGACATTGCTCATCGCCCCCTCTTTTTTTAATCAAAACAACTTATTCGTCATAATTGTCACGATTTCTGCAGCGGCTTTTTCTCTCAGCCCGCCTTTTATATCAAAGGCGTCTGTGGCAATCATATCGTCCATGACTGTACTGACTTGTACTGCCGTCAGATCATCCAAGGGATCATCAAGGTTACAGGAAAAGGTACCGCCTTCGGCACATTTGAATGACATTGTCAATTTAGTCGACATAGCGTCACCTCCTTGCATTCAGATTTATATTAATATTCATATTATTCCTCTATAAGCGTATATTCTTCTTGCTTGATTATATCTTTAAGAGAATGCTTCTGGAGAGACGCAACTTTTTTCGCAATGTCAAACAAAGCTTGATCTTCAGCTTCCGACCGTGCTTTATCCAGAGTCTTGTATTTTGTAATTTGCTTGTTATTATCATCCATACCTGCGTTCAGCACTAATCGAATCTTACTATTTTTGTGCAATTTTATTATTGCCATAACCTCACCTCCTTTCGCTCCATTGTATACATGAGCTTAAAAAAGGTGACAAGCTATGGCAAACCATCAGTAGGTGAATGCATTTACGCCCGTAATTGACAGTGAAAGCGACTTGAAGAATTCCTTTTGACCGGTCCTTGACATTGGAATTTCCACACCGGATTTCATCGTCAGGGTTTTATAATCATCACTTACCTGCTCGATATTGAAAAAATTGACAATATATCCTTTTTTGCATTTTATAAAATAATTTGTGTCCAGCTCTTTTAATATCATGGACTGAGAATCCGATACCTCCATAGTTTCTCCGCTGCTAAGATAAAATATCGATTTGTTCTTTTCCTTGTAAATACATTCGATTTCTGAGTGTTGAATAAGGCGGGACATTTTTGAGTTTTTTGCCGGATAGACACCATAGGGGCAGGTGTGGCATGATTTAACTGCTTCAATAATCTGATTCGAAAGCTCTTTTTGTGTCAAAGGAAACTTCAGTTTGCCGTAAGCATAGCGTACAGTCTGACGATCAAAATTTTTATAAATTTTCAATAGATATTGCAGGTAACTCTTTTCACTCATCATAAAAAGTGTGTACTCATCTTTGAGAAGAAATTCCCTCAGAAATTGCTCCGAGTCGGAAATCCGGTGTATTTCAAAGGGAATATCTTTTTCATTCAGGTACTTGGATAATACGTCTTCTACTTGATTTAGCTTTTCATTGTTTCCGTATAAGGCAATTTTATTTTTTATATTAATCATTCCTCCTGTTTCAGTTAATAACATGTTGCATTTGCATACATTTGATACGTATATATTTACATTTGTGAAATGTGTATATTTCAACAAAAACTTAAACTGGTATAAAACAAAGATGCAGTTCGTGAAGAAAAACCCCAAAAGTGTGCACCCTCATTATGAATATTTATGCATAATTCTAATCATCAAGAGTTTTAAGGTCTGCCAGCCTAGAAACTGACATTGAATATACTTTTGCAAACCTTTCAAAATATCCTTCTGTCATCAGAGTCATAGATCCGGACTTAAATTCTATAACCCTGCTGTTTTTTTCCGAACGATGGATTTTATGAATATTACGTGTGTTTACAATAACCCCGATGCAGCACTTCACAAAATATTTTCTGTTTATTTCATCATTTACCTTTTCTATACCCTTTGAAATAATTTCACTGTCCCCGTTTGTCAGATGCATTATGGTTTTTTTATTATCTCTCTGGATGTAATCTATTTCTTCATAGGGGATTTTACAAGTTATACCCTGGCGAGTTATGGTATATTCTCCGGAGGAGTAAAGGCTCGCCAGTTCATGGTTTCTCATAAGCTTCTCATCTATTTCCTCATGAGTGTGTGGAAAACTCATGGTGCCTTTGGCAATATAGGAATCGTGCTTGCTGCCGTCACCTTTAATTACATAAGCGGTACTGCCGTCTAAGCACGCTACAATAAGCCGGTAATTTTTGTTGAAAAGATAATTTTTCATGAGCTCCTGCGGACTTGACAAATAGCGAAAGCTAAAGGAAATTTTGTTTTCCTTCAGTGGCTTCTGCAATGCTTCCTCTAAAATTTTACGCTCCTCGGCATTGCCGTACAATAATATTTTAAGCATGAACATAACTCCTGTACTGTATTGTTATCATTGTATTCTGCAGGGTATCAGTTGTTACAGCTTGTTTCAAATTGAGTGCATAAATTACAGCTGTGTCAGATTAAGAGAAAATAAATCTGATACGGCCGCTTTGATTAAGTTTGTAATTATTGTGGCAACTTCCGCTCTTGAAGCTGTATCCTCTGGTTTGAACAAATTATCTCCCTTGCCTGAAATGATACCTGCCTGATAGCAGTATTCAACAGCTTCCACTGCCCAGGAGCTTATGCTGTATGCGTCGTTGAATCTGTTTTTTCTTTGGTGGTTGACGCGTAGCATCAGAGCAGCTTGAGGAATATTTCCATCCAGTTTTTTGTAAAGAGTCAAAACCTAGTTTGCTTTAATTTTAGGTCCGAAACGCAGGCTTTCCAGAGTTTTCATCTTTACTTCCTCCGTGTGGTATTGCCAGTTTTCTGACAAATCAATTATCTCTTTCTGCATGTAGGGTGTTTTATATTCATTAAAGAACGGCTCAATTGTTTTTATTACTGCCAACCCTGATTTTGCCTTGCAGGGATATGACGTAAGAGCACTGCACTGATTTCATCTACCTATCTTTCTCTTTTTTGTGTCTTTTTAATTATATAATCCTTCAAAACCTTAAGAGCTTCTTTATTGCGTCTTGGCTTCCAGCCGGGGAAAGCCTTCATCAGACGCTTAGAGCCGAAAATGTTTGTTTCGAGGAGTTCTCTGTTGAGTGAATTCTTCACATCATCCAAAGCTTCTCTACGTTTTTGTATAATATCGGATATATCGGACTCCATCTCACGTTTCGTCTGTTCGATTTTTTCCTCCAGCTTCTCTTTTTCCTGATATATCTTATACTCAATTGATTCCTTCTTAGCAGCTATGCTTATAGTGCCTGCGGCCAGGCTCTCCCCCAGCTCATCAGATGATTTCTTAATCATGGCTGACAGCTCTTCTATACGCTCCATCTTTTTATTCAGCTTGAAAATTGTTTTGACTGTTGCAATAATATCGATTACAAAGACAACTGTGAAAACAGTCAAAATAATCACTGCCGGCATATCCGGAATAAAATTTACAAGTCCGGATACCATGGGATGAATCCTGTCTACAACTATAAGACATGCTAATCCCCACATCAATGAGAAAATGGGGCAAATATATCCTCCTAAATTAAACGGCCTGTCCGAATAATCCCACCACTTATGCTTAAATATTTTCTCCAATATAAAACCTGTAAAAAACTCAATTGCGCTTGTTACAAAGACTGATCCAAGAAACAATAAAAATGGGTTTTCATGAATAGGTGTCAATAAGTTTACAACCGCAATAACCCCAAACCCATAAATCGGACAATAGGGACCGTTTAAAAATCCTCTGTTTATAAATTTACCTTCATTCAAGGCCGCATATACAACCTCTGTACACCACCCTAAAAAAGCGTATATAAAAAAGTATAAATATATTTTAATGAACATTTTTACTCCTCTTAAAAAACTCTGTATTTATCCACCCTTTATAATTAATTAAACCCATTATATTTTGTGCTAACTATATATTAATGGATAAAAATATGCAAACTTATAATATTAGTATATACCATCCGAACTTAAATTTCTACCAAGACCTGCATTTACCAAGATTGATACTTGATAAATCAACTGTGCTTTATGATAAGTTGTCAAATTAGTATTGACTATTATGGTAAATAGAGGTAAAATTTTAAAAATCTTATAGGAGGGGGATAACTATGGAGGACTGTATACGTATTGTTCAGGAGCATTATGACAGTGATGTGCAATATGAGTGGGACAGACTTGAAAGGCACCCTTTTGAATTTACAATTACTACGAAAATGATGGATAGGTATATTAAACCCGGTGACAGAATCCTGGATATAGGCGGAGGTCCGGGACGTTACTCAATTTATTATGCTCAAAAGGGTTGCGATGTCACTCTTGTTGATTTATCTGAAGAAAATGTAAAATTTGCACTCGAAAAATCCAAAGAATTAAGCGTAAATATTAAAGCTATTTCAGGTGATGCAAGGCAAGTAAGCAAATTTATAAAGGGAGAATTTGACCATATATTTGTTATGGGACCTATGTATCATCTGCTTGAAGAAAAAGATAGAATTAAAGCTTTAAACGAAGCCATATCTTTACTTAAAGACAGAGGACTGATATATGTTTCCTTTATCCTTGTGTTTGCCGGCATGATTTTTGGTATGAAGCTTTCCCCTGAAATGCTGATTATGGAAAGCGAGCAAATTTTTATTGATTCTGTTTTAAAGGGAAAATCCTATGCCGGAGATGCATTTACAAAAGCATTTTTCATTGACCAAAAAAGCATCATCCCATTCATGGATAAGTTTCATCTTGAAAAGAAACATCTTTTCGGTCAGGAAGGCATTCTTGCTCCATGCGAACTAAATATACTCAATCAACCTCGGGAAGTAATAGATAAATGGTTGGAGATTGCTGAGCAATTATGTGAACGAGATGAATTGCTGAGTTATTCCGAGCATGTTATGTATATAGGCCAGAAGCTTTAATATTAAACACTATAGGGGGATTATATGAAATTAATTATTATCTTTGGACCACATGCAGTCGGTAAAATGACGGTGGGTCAGGAGCTTTCAAAAATTACTGATTTAAAATTATTTCATAATCATATGACAATCGACATGGCAAATGATTTGTTTGAAAACTTACCCAAAGAGAGAAGCAGATTGATTAACCTATTCAGAAAAGAAATATTTGAAGCATTTTCAAACAGTGAAGAATACGGGATGATTTTCACATATATGTGGGCGTTTGATAGTCAAGATGATTGGAATTATATTAGTTATGTTGAAGAGCTGTTTGCTTCCAAGGGTGCAGAAGTATATTTTGTTGAACTGGAGGCAGATTATGAACTGCGCATAGAAAGAAATAAAACTGAAAATCGCCTGCTCAATAAGCCTACAAAAAGGAATCTGGAAAAATCAGAAACCTTATTCAGGAGCTTAGAATCAAAATACCGTCTAAATTCATATGAGGGAGAAATAACAAAAGAAAATTATATCAGGATAAATAATACGGAGCTTTCGCCGGAAGAAGCGGCATTGATTATTAAAAGTAAATTTTCTTTATAGGAAATAAAATAATCCACACTGCGCCTATCCATCTTGTGGCTTGATTATAATGAAAAATAACATCTTGGAGATTGTGTTCTAACCCGGAGGTATTGCGTAATACATTCTCGTACAAACCTCACAATATTGACAATCAACAATTTAGGGAATAGCTTTAGCAGATATAAAAAGAGCTAAGTCTAGGTCTTAATTGACCTAAGCCTTAGCCTTTTTCCATTTATACATATTTATTTACTATTTAGTTTATAGCTTTAACAGGGCGTGCCTCAATGTACCCTCTGTACCCCATTGGTACAAGCTGAAATCTTGGTGCAGCTTCTGGTGCCCACTGATATCCGTAAATAGAAGGATCAAACTTTTCAATATGATTCCAAACTTCGTTGATTGCATCCATAAAATCACCATCGTCGAAAGGTTCTCCTTGAAAAACCATTAGCTTACAAGGAGGCAATTCAATGATTTCATACCCATCAGGTATATCATTTGCGTAGTCTGTCGGAACTTCTACCCCTTGCACATATTGCGATGTTCCTTCTTTTATAAGATGTTTTGGAAGCCACATTCCAATAGGTTCATACATAGCTTCTTTTACACTTGAAAGTACTGACCAAACGTCACATCCTACCTCTTCACAGTATGCAAAATACTCAGTTGCCTTTTTTCCTCGCATTAACAAAACTTTTCGTACAGGACGTTCAATCACCTGTACAAATACTGATTTAGTATTATTTTCACTCATCATTTTTTCTCCTTTATGAAATGCTCGGTAGGTATCAAAAACTTTCTGAGGCATAAACAATTTAATTGGCGGTGTATATTGACTATATTTACTTGGCGGCATCCCAAATTCCTTTGAAAAAGCTCTTGTGAACCCCTCATGCGAATCAAACACAAAATCTATTGCTACATCTATTATCTTTTCATTGCTATCTCTCAGTATTAATGCCGCCTTGGTAAGTCTTAATGCACGAATGTACTCAAATGGTGCTTTTCCTATAACTTCTTTAAATAATCTTGCAGCATGCCATGGCGAATATCCTGCCGCAACAGCTATTTCTTTTAACGTAATCTTCCTTAAGATATTATCATCTATATATTCTTGCATTCGTTGTACCGCCATAATAGTTTCAGCCTCATCCATTTTCTCACCTCCTGATGTCTGAATTATATTCCATAAAGACTTTTATTTCTTGACTTCTATTGCTAATAAGTAGAATACAATATTTCAATAAACTGATTATCCGTATCTTGGTTAAAGTCATAAATATTCACATCAATTTTCAGCGTTATGTCGTATCAAATGTTAAATTGTTCCGCAACCTTAGATTATCCTTATTATAATCAAAAGCTATAGAATTGTAAGTAATATCCACACAAAGACCATTCATATGAGTTGGTCTGAATTCCTTTATCTTACTCATGTCAGGCGTCTTGCCACAAAGTCATTATCAGGCATTATTTCCCAAAACTTAGTCTGTGCACTAATAGACCTGTATGCATCCCAGATTTTCACCCTGTACCCTGCAGCCTTAAATATATTCTTAGCTTTTATTAAAATTTCTGCAGTGTGTCTGTCTATCCAGCATTCACCTGAATTATATATCCTTTTACCTGTAAAATTATCAGTCGTTGCATATTTTAGACATATAATAAAGTCATTGTCTACTTCAACTAATTTGACCAAATTTCCTTTATCCATCATACATATCATTCTCCAAATTGAAGTATTTTGCCGAGCCCAATATATTTAGTAAGCTAAGGGTTCTACATTAATACTAGCATATTATTTTTACTTTTAATACCCTATCAATACAGCGATTCCAAGCATAACCATTTGGGGCAGCAAGCAGCATCAGAAACAATGGGGTAAACCATTTATACCATTTTTCAAGCTTTATTCCACCTAACCCACAGATAATAACGATATCTGCTGTAGGCCAGAAGATGTTTGATAAACCATCACCAACCTGGAATGCAAGTACTGCTGTTTGGCGGGATACACCGATAATATCAACAAGCTGAGACATGATAGGCATTGTAGCAACTGCCTGGCCTGAACCTGATGGAATGAAAAAGTTTATCAGAGTTTGAACGATAAGCATCAATTGGGCTGAAATTCCACTTGGTGCATTCTTCAACAGGTTCGACAGAATCGGAAATAGATCAGAGCATTACCTTTTTCAAAACTTCCACTCTGATAAGCAATGGGTCTTGCTATCCTTTTTTAAGTATTTTAAAGTACTATCACCTAAAAAACAATGTTTTCACTTTGATCCGTTATTATATGATTATTTTTTTCATTTTTCCTCGCCTGTCACACTAATCTTATAGCACGTGAATAATTATTTTTAATACGAAAGCCTGACCTTAAAATATAATCCCAATTCCTTATAAAGAGCAGAAAACGCCTTTTCTTCAACAAAATTCATAGTTCATTTACTTTATATTATACAGTAATTACAATTTTTTTGCTATAAATTATATTACTACGTATAAAAAGAATGATTCCTTTTATTTGTTATTTTTTAAATATTTGTATATCTTTTATTAATAACAATAGTAAATACAAAATTCAAAAACACTCTTGACAAACTACCTCTCTCCATGATATAACACCGTTATATAACTGTGTTATATCATGTAAAGGAGCGTCATAATGGTTGATGAATCTACGCAAACGCGGATTTTAGATGCGGGTAAGGCTGAGTTTTTGGAAAAGGGATATAAGAATGCATCGCTGCGCAGCATTGCTCAGAAGGCGGGGGTTACCACGGGAGCCATCTATGGATATTATCCTGACAAGGCTGCCTTGTTTGGTGCGCTTGTTTCGGAACCTGCCGGTTGCCTGCGGGAGTGGTATTTGTCGGTACAGCGTGAATTTGATGCGTTTCCTGCGGAATATAAGGAAAAGCAGATGCGCGGCTATACAAGCAACGCTCTGGAGGAATTTATAAACTATGTATACCTCCATTTTGACGCATTTAAGTTAGTGGTATGCCACTCTGCCGGAACCGAATATGAGCACTATATTGACAGCCTGCTTGAAATCGAAATAGAACACACACGGCGGTTTATAGTTGCCATGCGCAGTCTGGGACACGACATCCCGTTTATTGATGATGATATGCACCACATTCTTTCAGGAGCTTTCTATTACGGCATATTTGAAACTGTGGCGCATGATATGCCAAGGGAGAGAGCACTGGAGTACATCCGGACTTTAAATAAATTTTACAGTGCCGGCTGGGATACCATTTTAGGGCTGAAATAGTCCTAAATTTTTTAACCATAAGTTAGCATTCGCTAACCAAATACATTATTAGGAGGAAACAAAATGAATCAAGATTCAAGGGGAACAGTATCGTGGCTGTGGGAATTTGCTTCACCCCACAAAGGAGGTTATATTGCCTCGCTCACATTTGCTACATTAGGTGTTGCATGCGGAATGGTGCCTTATTTCTGCGTGGCGCAAATTGTGCTGGCGCTGCTGAGGGGCGAGACGGCCATAGGATTTTACGGGCTTTACTGCGCTGCTGCCGCGGGCTTTTGGGTGCTGCGTTATCTGTTCCACGGGATTTCCACAACCCTTTCTCATAAATCTACATTTGCAGTAATATCAGAGGTTCGGCTGAAGCTGACGGAAAAACTCACCCGACTTCCCATGGGCTACCTGCTGGACACACCGTCGGGAAGGCTGAAAAATATACTGGTGGAGCGTGCGGACAGCATAGAGCCTGCGCTTGCTCACGTTGTACCTGAAATGGGAAGCAATGTCTTGGTATCCGCTGCAACCATGGCATATCTTTTCGCGCTGGACTGGCGAATGGCGTTGGCTGCTCTTGCACCGCTTCCCCTTGGCATAATATGCTACATGGGCATGATGGGAAGCTATGAAAAGCGCTTTGCCAACTATGTTGATAAAAATAAGCACCTTAACGATATTGCGGTAGAATACATAGGAGGCATCGAGGTTATAAAGGCATTCAACCAATCGGCTTCCTCATATGAAAAATTCACAACTGACGCAAGGGAGGCGGCTGATTCTGCCATAGACTGGATGCACTCCACACTTCCCTTTTTCTCTACGGCCATGTCTGTATTTCCTGCTGTGCTGGTAAGCGTACTGCCCATAGGAACCATGCTGTACATGAGGGGCAGCCTGCCTATGGATACATTCCTTGTATCAATTATTCTGTCTCTCGGAGTTATGGGACCGCTCATAACTACCATGAGCTATACTGATGATATAGGCAAGGTTCATACAATTGTAAGTGAAGTAACAAGCGTGCTCACACAGCCTGACCTTAAGCGCCCGACTGCTTTGGCAAAAGTGGACGGCTATGACATCAGTTTTGAAAATGTAAGCTTTGCTTACCATGAAAAGACAGTGCTGAACGGAATCAATCTCAAAATCGCCGCAGGCGGTGTCACTGCGCTGGTTGGACCCTCAGGCGGAGGAAAATCCACCATTGCAAAGCTTATTGCATCCTTGTGGGACGCAGGCAGCGGCAGCATAACCATAGGCGGAACAAACGTACAGGACATTCCGCTTTCTCAGCTGAACAGCATGGTGGCATACGTTGCTCAGGACAATTACCTGTTTGATGAAAGCATACGTGAAAATATCCGCATGGGCAAACCATCCGCAAGCGATGAGGAGGTGGAGCAGGCAGCCCGTCAGAGCGGGTGCCACGACTTTATTATGCAGCTTGAACATGGATACGAAACAGGCGCAGGAGGTGCAGGCGGCCATCTCTCCGGAGGCGAGCGTCAGCGCATAACCATTGCCCGGGCCATGCTCAAGGATGCACCGATTATAATTCTTGACGAGCGCTTTATAAAAACATGTGGGACGCTCACAGGTCAGCTAAGGACAGCATAGATACAATGACGACAAAAGCTCAGGAGGTGCTTTCATGATTGGCATATTTAAAAAATTCTTTCACTTCTGCGGTGAACAGAGCCGCCTGTTTTATCAGTCTCTGGGGCTTTCACTGGTGCATGCACTGTTTGAGGCGCTGCGCATTCCGGCAATAGCCATCGTGCTTGAGGCTCTCATACGCGGAAATGACAGCATGCAGACTGTTTGGGCTTCACTTGGAGTAATGCTCGTAAGCATTGCAGGCTGCACTGTTACCCGACGTAGCTATGCCATGAAGCAAACCGTCGGCGGATACACAGTGGCCGCCAACAAGCGCGTGGAAATAGGAGAGCGCCTGAAATACATGCCCATGGGCTATTTCAACGACAACAGCATAGGTGACATCACTTCTATTACAACAAACACTGCCGAAAACCTGCAGGATGTTGCCACAAGAGTGATTATGCTTACCACTCAGGGAATTCTGACCACCGCTATGTTCACTCTTGCAATTTTGTTCTACGACTGGCGCATAGGACTGCTGCTCATGCTGGGGATTGCAGCATTCTTCGGCATCAATGCTCTTATGCAGAAAAAATCCCACGAGATTTCTCCCTTGAAAACTGAGTCTGATACACGACTGGTGGCATCTGTCCTGGAGTATGTGCAGGGTATCGGAGTAGTGCGCTCCTACAACCTTGACAAAGAGGCAAACAAAACAGTGGACCTTGCCATCAGGGAAAATGAGGAAATTAACGTTGGTCTGGAAAAAGCTTTTGTGCCGTACACCTGCCTTCAGAGTTTAGTTCTCAAGCTGTTTGGCATCGCAATGATTTTCCTTTCGGTAACACTTTATATAAACGGGACCATGGAGCTCATAAGCTGCCTTCTGCTTGTTATTTCATCATTTATGGTGTATGGTCAGCTGGAATCCGCTGGCAATTTCAGTGCACTCTTGAGGGTATTGGATCTCTCCATGGACAAAATAAACAAGGTGTTTGAAACTCCGGT
>DAMAEI010000029.1:0-3722 GCA_031997345.1 Sedimentibacter sp.
ACTTTTAAAATTACGTCAGTTTTTTGTGTTTACACAAAACTTGAAGCGGTCTCTTATTGTTTTATATTATAATGTTGTAACTCTTTTCATCCCAACGCTTAAAGCGAGACCGATACTTATCATGTTCACCAGCATGAATGTTCCGCCTGCACTGATAAATGGCAGAGGAATTCCTGTCACGGGCAAGAGCCCCATTGTCATTCCTACATTTTCGAAAATGTGAAAGAAAAGCATGGATGTTATGCCGGATGCAATGAGAGAGCCAAAAAGATTTGATGCATTCCGCGCTATTTTAATGAGTCTGTACATGAGCACCGCGTAGAGGCAAAGCAGAAGCAGCCCTCCCATGAGACCCAGCTCTTCACCTATTACGGCGAATATAAAGTCCGTTTCCTTTGTGGGGAGATATCCAAGCTGGTTCTGAACACCTTTATACAGTCCTCTGCCGTAAACCATTCCAGAGCCTATGGCTGTTTTGGATTGTATAACCTGATACCCCGTATCCTCAGGGTCGAGCTCAGGATAGAAAAATGTCACTATTCTGTCTACCCGGTAATCCGCGCCGGGAACATAATCCTGCATAATGTTGTAAAAGGCTACCAGGCCCACGGCAAGCAGTATGAGCATGAGAATGAGAACCGTAATGATGTACTTTCTGTCAATTCCCGCTATGAAAAGCATTACTGCAATGAAGAATATAAAAACGAGGGCAGTACCAAGGTCAGGCTGCATAAGGATTAATGCAACAGGAAAAAATGCGAATATAAGCACTTTTATCAATACGACGGGATTGTTCAGATTATCCTTGTTAATGTCTATATATTTGGATAATGAGATAATCACGCCGAATTTTGCCATCTCTGACGGCTGAAACACTACAGGCCCTATGGCCATCCAGCTGTGTACATTTCCCCATTCGGATGCCTTTACGGGATTTATTAATACGTAAATAAGAAATGCCACCGTAACTCCATAAATGGGAAGATAGATGCTCCCGTAAATGTCGTAATCTATGAGAACCAATACAATCAATGCAGCCATACCTAATATGAATGCGGTAATCTGTGTTTTCAGATAGGGCTGGCTTCCAAAGGTCTTGCTCATAGCAGCGCTGCTTATCATTATGAAACCATATATGCATAATGCAATTGTGGTTAAAAACAAAATAAAATCAAACCTTTTAAGTTTGCTGTCTTTTTTGAACATATACAACTCCAACTTTAGTATTTAAGGTTATTATATCATATTTTAATGTATTGCAAAGAAAAATTTTCGACAGGTAATATTTACAAGGGTTGGAAATCAGATAAAAAGTTCTTAACATGAGATTGAATCTGTGTTATAATTTGTGATAGCGTAAAGGATGGGAGAAATTATGATTATTGTGGGAATAGACCCGGGGCTCGCTATTTCGGGCTATGGCGTTATAAATTATATAGGAAACAAATTTGAGGTTATAGATTACGGAGCAGTTACAACTGAAAGCTGTCAGGAGTTTCCCGGAAGGCTTAAAACAATCTACGACGGCTATATGGAGCTGTTTAAGCGGTACAAGCCTGAGGCCGTTGCCATAGAGGAGCTGTTTTATAACAAAAATGTAAAAACAGCAATTGCCATAGCCGAGGCCAGAGGTGTGCATCTGCTTGCCGCCGAGAACTGCGGAATTCCCCTTTATGAATACACTCCTCTGCAGATAAAGCAGGGAATAGTAGGATACGGCAGAGCCGAAAAAAAGCAGATTCAGGAAATGGTGAAGGTTATATTGAAACTAGAAAGTGTGCCCAAGCCTGACGACGTTGCCGACGGACTGGCGGCTGCAATCTGTCATGCTCATTCACTGAAGTTTGCAGAAAATTTTAAAATTGTAAAATATTGAAATATTAATTTCCGGAGGAAACATGATAAGTTACATAAAAGGAGAGGTAGTAAAAAAAGGCCTCGATTACATAGTTTTAGATAATAACAATATGGGATACCATGTACATACATCATTTTCCACTCTCAATAAGGTGAGGGAAGGTGAACATGTATTAATTCATATATATATGCACATAAGAGAAGATGTGATTGCACTTTTCGGATTTATGACAACAGATGAAATAGACCTTTTCAAAAAGCTGATTTCGGTCAACGGAGTTGGGCCAAAGGCGGGGATTTCTGTTTTATCAACATACGAGTCCAATACTGTAAAAGAAATAATACTAAAAGATGATGCAGCAAGAATGTCAAAGGTGCCTGGAATAGGCAAAAAGACTGCAAGCAAAATAATATTAGAGCTGAAGGACAAGGTTGGAACATTGGATGGCATAGCAGGCGGAAGCGAGGAATTCAGCCTTCCACAGCAGTCTTCAGAATCCTCGGATGTGCTGAACGCTCTCATAGCTCTGGGGTTTAATTCATATGAAGCCAAAAAGACTCTGGATGCGATAGATTTCGGCGGCAAGACAGAAAATGAAATCATAATGGAAGCACTAAAAAATATTAACAGGCAGGTATAACAATGTTTGAAAGAGAAAATGAAATTGTGGGCAGCAAGATCAACGAAGGCGAAGAAGATTTAGAGCTCAGCCTAAGACCTCAGAAACTCTCTCAATATATAGGACAGACCAAGGTCAAGGAAGTTCTGAAAATATTTATCGAGTCTGCCAGAATGAGAAACCAGCCGCTGGACCACGTCCTTCTTTCAGGCCCTCCGGGTCTTGGGAAGACTACACTTGCTAATATCATTTCAAATGAGATGGGTGTAAACATAAGGGTAACATCAGGGCCGGCAATTGAAAGACCGGGTGACCTTGCAGCCATACTCACCAACTTAAATGAAAATGACGTTCTTTTCATAGATGAAATACACAGAATAAATAAGAATGTAGAGGAAGTGCTTTACCCTGCTCTGGAGGATTTCGCGCTGGATATTATAATAGGTAAGGGTCCCTCTGCAAGGTCTATACGTCTCGACCTTCCCAAGTTTACCCTCATAGGAGCCACAACCAGGTCAGGAATGCTGGCATCACCTCTAAGAGACAGATTTGGAGTAATGTGCAACCTTGATTTTTATGATACTAAGGATTTGAAGGAAATTGTGCTGAGGTCTGCGGGCATAATCAATATCGAGATAAATGACCAGGGGGCGGAGGAGATATCCAGGCGCTCAAGAGGTACACCAAGAATCGCAAACAGACTTTTAAAGCGTGTCAGGGACTATGCCATAGTAAAGGGTAACGGAGCGATAGATACGGAAACAGCCGACAGTGCCTTGAGGATGTTTGAGATAGATGAAAAGGGTTTGGACAGGCTGGACAGGAAAATATTGAACACCATTATAGAATTTTACAAGGGAGGTCCTGTGGGTCTCGAAACAATTGCAGCCTCTATCGGAGAGGAGAAGGGAACCATAGAGGATGTGTATGAGCCATATCTGCTTCAGATAGGCTATCTGAACAGAACTCCACGGGGTAGAGTTGTGACAGAGCTTGGATACAGGCATGTAAATAAAATAAAAAAACATACGGATCAGATGACGATAGACATGGAGGGGTAGGTACAAAGTGAAGCAGATATATAAAACAACAGTAATAACGGCATTGATGCTCATGCTTTTTTCATATGTGTGCTACGGAGCGTCGGGAGAAGAGTATGTGAGAGTCAGGGTGAGGTCACCGAGACTGTACAACGAGCAGGCATCTCTTCAGGGCTACGGAAGTGTAACAGTATACGATGCGAGC
>DAMAEI010000029.1:3732-4421 GCA_031997345.1 Sedimentibacter sp.
GAATAAGGTAAATGTACTCCTGGACTCGTATTTTGACAGAAAATACAATTATGACCCGGAAGGCAGCAAAGCTTACTATGGTCCGCACCATGTTGTTATGGACAATTTGTATTCATCTTACGATGAAGCTTTTGAAGAATCTATGAAACTTGAAAAGAAGTTTGATGCTGATTTCAGCCCTTACCTTTCAAAAGAAGGAAAGGGAAAATATGCGATATACGGAGGATTTTATACTTCTGCGGGGGAAGCAAAGAGCCTCTTCAGCGAATTGAATTCTGCGGGATACAGCGGAGCAACCGTATCAACAAATATGGGAAATATTGCGGTATATGATGAAGACAACAATGTTGTATTCATGTACAGCAACAATCTGAGCCTGTATTTTTCCTCATATAGCAGTGATGAAGGCTGTGATATGATAAAAATTGATGGGAAGCCGTACAGAGGCTTCATGGGATTCAGGATAATAGAAAATTCCAAGCTTATCTCAATAAATTACGTGGGCTTAGAAAGCTATCTTTACGGAGTTGTACCCAATGAGATATCTGCATCCTGGAGTGAGGAATCTCTTAAGGCACAGGCTGTGGCTGCAAGAACCTACGCGGTGTATTGTCTAAATCCAAAAGCTGCCTACGGCTACGATTTGGATGATAATCAAAACAGCCAGGTTTACAGAGGAGTTATTTCTG
>DAMAEI010000029.1:4431-9669 GCA_031997345.1 Sedimentibacter sp.
CCACAAACAATGCTGTTGACGATACACGGGGAGAGATGATTTACTATGACAACAAGCTCATTCAGGCGTTTTATCATTCAACAAGCGGCGGCAGTACCGAAAATTCGGAAAATGTGTGGTCTGCAAGCCTTCCGTACGCGGTAGGAGTGAAGGATGAATATTCAAACAGGTCGGGCTCCCCATACAATGAATGGCAGAAGTCCTATAAAAAAGAAGAAATTATTAAAAAGCTTAAGGACGACGGCCATAATGTCAAAAATCTTTATGGCATTGAAATAACCAAAATTACTAAAAACAACAGAGTTACAGAATGCATATTTTTAACGGACATTGGAGAAATTGTATATTACAAGGAAAATGCGAGACTTGTTTTAGGGCTCATGAGCTCCTGGTTCACAATAGAAAACGGAAGTGTGTTTTATTTTACAAACGAATATACATATGATGCAGTTAAAGGTACCTCCGTTCTTTCGAGAGGTGGAGTACTAGACTCCATAACGGAAGACATCGTGAACGGAGAGGACACAAGTACCGAAATAAAGCTCAGTTCAGGAAACATAGACGGAAAATATGCAATTACTTCCGGTGGAACGAAAAAAATAAGCAGCGACAAATTTGCTGTAATAAGTTCAAAGGGAGTTTCAATACTTGAGAATAAAAACTCAGAGGACTACAATTTCAATGGAAGAGGCTGGGGACACGGCATAGGTATGAGCCAGTACGGAGCGAAGCAGATGGCCGTTGAAGGATTTACATATGATGAAATACTTAAACACTATTATACTGGAGTAACAATTAAATGACAAATGACTTTAAAACAAGTGACTTTTATTATGATTTACCGGAGGAGCTCATAGCACAGACTCCAATAAAGGAAAGGGATCATTCGAGGCTTCTTGTTCTGGATAAAAAAAACGGGGAGATTGAGCACAGGCACTTCTATGATATAACAAAATATCTGAACGAGGGAGATTGTCTTGTAATCAACGACACCAAGGTTTTACCGGCAAGGCTTTATGGAACTAAAAAAGATACGAATGCTTTAATTGAGCTGCTCCTTCTTAAAAGAATAAGCGATACAAGGTGGGAAACACTGGTTAAGCCGGGAAAGAAGGCGAGGGTCGGAACTGAAATAATTTTCAAGGAAGGATTGCTCACCGGCAGCATAGTGGAAGTACATGAGGACGGAAACCGTATTATTGAATTTGACTACAGCGGAATATTCGAAGAAATACTGGATCAGCTGGGAGAAATGCCGCTGCCACCGTATATACATGAAAAACTGGACGATAAAAACCGATATCAGACAATTTATGCAAGAAATCCCGGTTCTGCCGCGGCACCCACTGCCGGATTGCATTTTAATGATGAGCTGCTTAAAAAAATTGAGGAAAGCGGCGTAAGCATAGCAAGGCTTACTCTTCATGTGGGGCTGGGAACATTCAGACCCGTAAAAGCAGAATATATTTCGGAGCATATAATGCATTCTGAATATTATGAGCTTACCGAAGAGGAAGCAGAGAAAATAAATTCTGCCAAAAGAAACGGCGGTCGGATAATTTCGGTGGGTACAACCAGCACGAGGACATTGGAGACCATAGGTGATGAAAATGGTTTTGTAAGAGCTCAAAACGGTTGGACAGACATCTTTATTTTTCCCGGATACAAATACAGGGTTATTGATTCTCTCATAACAAATTTCCATCTGCCCGAATCCACGCTTGTAATGCTTGTAAGTGCGCTGGCAGGCAAGGAAAATATAATGAACGCATACAATGCAGCAGTAGAAAATAAATACAGATTTTTCAGCTTCGGTGATGCCATGCTGATTAAGTAGAAAGGGTACTATGTTTAAATTTGAATTATTAAAAGAATCAAAGGAATGTAAGGCAAGGCTTGGAGTAATACATACCAATCACGGTGATATTCAAACTCCCATATTCATGCCCGTTGGGACAAAGGCTACCGTTAAGGCTATGACTCCGGAGGAAATGAAGGATTTAGAGGCGCAGATTATTCTTGGTAATACATATCATTTATATTTAAGGCCGGGGCATGACCTGATTAAGGAGGCAGGCGGTCTCCATAAGTTTATGAACTGGGACAGACCAATATTGACAGACAGCGGCGGATTTCAGGTTTTTAGCCTTGGAGACTTAAGAAAAATCACCGAGGAGGGAGTGGAGTTCCGTTCACATATTGACGGTTCAAAGCACTTCATAAGCCCTGAGAAGTCCATGGAAATACAAAATTGCCTAGGCTCTGATATCATGATGGCCTTTGACGAATGCGCGCCATATCCAGCTACTCATGAATATGTGGAAAAATCCATGCAGAGAACCACAAGATGGGCTAAGAGATGCAAGGATTACCATAAGAACACTGAGAATCAGGCGCTTTTCGGAATTGTACAGGGAGGTATGTACAAGGATTTAAGAATTGAAAGCGCAAAACAGATTACTGAGCTTGACTTCCCCGGATATGCTGTGGGAGGATTGAGTGTTGGTGAGCCAAGGGATTTGATGTGTGAGGTGATGGACTACACCGTTGATCTTCTGCCAAAGGATAAGCCCAGATATCTCATGGGAGTAGGAAGTCCTGATTATCTGTTCGAGGCGGTTGAAAGAGGCATAGATATGGCCGATTGCGTGCTCCCCACAAGAATGGCGCGACACGGAGCCTTCATGACAAGCAGGGGACAGCTGACAATTAAAAATGCAAAATATAAAAAAGATTTCGGTCCAATAGATGAAAATTGCGGCTGTTATACATGCAGAAATTATTCGAGAGCATATATAAGGCATCTTTTCAGCGAAAATGAAATATTGGGAGCGAGACTTGCTTCTATTCACAATTTATTTTTCTTGATTAATTTGATGAAACATATTAGAATAAGTATAATGGAAGATAATTTCATGAAATTTAAGAAAGAATTTTATGAGAATTACGGATATTAAACATTTAGGAGGACTTATGCCACAAGACGCAAACCAATTCGGTGGAATTTTCATGATGGTTATACTATTTGCACTTATGTATTTCATGATGATCAGACCGCAGAAAAAGAAAGACAAAGAAGTGAAGCAAATGAGAGACAGCCTGTCTATAGGTGATGAAGTTATAACAATAGGCGGAATTCACGGGAAAATAGTAAAGGTAAATGATGAAATCATAACATTGGAAATGGCTCATGCAAAACAAAGAATAGAGTTTTCAAAATGGGCTGTTGGAAGTGTAGCAAAAAAAGGTAAGGATAAATCAGAAGCAAAGCAGGAAGCTGACGATGCAGAAGATACTCCTGCTGAAGAAGATAAATAGCAATAAAGCAATCGCACAGGAGTTTTTCTCTGTGCGATTTTCTCTATTTAATAATACCATATGGCCATGAATTTATACCTCCGAAGTCATATACATCAGTATATCCCATATCAATTAAATTCTTCGCCGCACTTGCACTTCTGTTTCCGCTCCTGCAATATACCAGAATTTTGGCATTCTTGTCTGTAAGAATGTCCCCTGATTTATCAGCAATTTCAGTTACAGGCAGCAATATTGCATTTTCTATATGTCCGCTGTCATACTCCTCCTGGGTTCTGACATCAAGTATAATTACATCATCGCTGTCAATCATAGCCTTTGCTTCTTCGGCAGGAATTTTTTTGTATTCAGCATTTTTTGTATCTATATTATTATTGAAATTGTTACAGCCGGTCAAAGCTATGGCTGATATTAAAAGCATTATAAATAATCTCTTCATTACATTTTCCTTCCTAACATAATTAATATTATAATTTATACCCTGAAGCGTTTAATTTAAACAAATGTAAGTGTTGTACAATAGACGATGGTATGTTGTTCATAATTGGCATGAAACTTAACCGTCATTTCATTGGCAGACGTCAGGTACAACAAAAAATTGACATTGTGGAAGTAAGTGTTATAATGATGGTATTAGCACGAATAATAATATAAGAATATGATATAATTAATATAGCAAAGTATAAATTTTATTAAAAGCTATGATAAGAGCAAGTAGTAACTTATACTGCATACAGAAAGCTGCCGGATGATGAGAGGCGCATGGCAGGTGAGTTATGAATACATCTTTGAGCTTCACACCGAATCGAGTAGGCTGTGACGTCCTCCTGCACACGTTATAGTGCTTAGAGTATCCCTTTTGCATAGGCGTACTTGAAGAGGCAGGCAATGTGAGTTGTCTGTAAATGTAAGGTGGTAACACGAGAGTATGCTCTCGTCCTTCTCAATTAGAAGGACGGGAGTTTTTTGTTTTAGTAAAATTAGTAAGGAGGCTGAAAAATGAAAACTGTTGAGGAACAACTTAAGATTATTTCAAAGGGAGTAAGCATGCTGATGGATGAGGAGGAGCTTAAAGTCAAGCTTGAGGAATCTTTCAAAAGCAATAGTCCTCTAATAATCAAGCTCGGGCTTGACCCAAGTGCGCCGGATATACACCTTGGGCATGCAGTGGTTCTGAGAAAAATTAAACAGATACAGGATCTCGGACACAAGGCTGTGATAATTATCGGTGATTTCACCGGTAAAATTGGTGATCCCACAGGAAAAGCAAAGGGACGAAATGCCTTGTCCGATGAACAAGTGAAGGAAAATGCAAAGACGTATTTTGAGCAGATATTCAAGGTGCTGGATAAGGAAAAAACAACGGTGCGCTACAACAGTGAGTGGCTGAGCAAGCTGAAGTTTGAAGATGTTATTAAGCTTGCTTCCACAACTACGGTTGCGCGAATGCTAGAGCGGGATGATTTCCGAAACAGGTTCAGCAATAATGTACCTATAGGTATACATGAATTTTTTTACCCATTGATGCAGGCGTATGATTCTGTAGCGTTAAATGCAGATATAGAGCTTGGAGGTACCGACCAGACTTTCAATATACTCATGGGAAGGACATTGCAGAAAGCTATGGGGCAGTCTCAGCAAATTGCAATGTTCATGCCACTGCTGGAAGGATTGGACGGCGAAGAGAAAATGAGCAAGAGCCTTGGAAATTACATCGGTATTTATGAACCGGCAGAGACAATGTTCAAAAAGATTATGGAGATTCCGGATAAGCTGATTTTAAAATATTTTGAGCTGGCGACAGATGAACATCCCGAAAAAATTGAAACGATAAGGCTTGAACTAAATCATGGTAAAAATCCACGTGATGTCAAATATTCTCTGGCTGAGATAATTACACGCCTATACTATGGTGAGGAG
>DAMAEI010000029.1:9679-10765 GCA_031997345.1 Sedimentibacter sp.
AAGGCAAAGGAATACTATGATGCGGCATACGGCAGGAAGGTAATTCCGGATAATATACCGGAGCTTCACATCGAGGACGGAAGCACTATAGCTGAAATTATCCCCATGCTTGTGGAAAAAGGATTCGTGTCAAGCAACGGAGAATTCAGGCGTTTAATCCGACAGAGCGGGGTGCAGATCAATGCCGAGAGGCTTAACGACTTAAGTACTGCTGTGTCAGGGGGAGATGTGCTTAAAATAGGGAAGAAACGTTTTGTCAGATTTATAAAATGATAAAAGCTCCTTCAGTGACAATAAATAATTGTCTTCTGTAGGAGCTTTTGATGTTTTTATGTATTATTTTTTAACAAGCTGAAGGTTTACAGGTATCATATTTTCAACCTTTTCGCCTTTTAAAACCTTAACTGCGGTCTGTATTCCAAGAGAGCCTATTTCTTTAGGAAGCTGTTCAACCGTTGCAGCCATTTCGCCTTTTGCAACTGCTGCTTTTGCATCATCAGTGGCATCAAAACCCACAACGAGGATGTTTCTTCCGGATGCCTTTATTGCTTCTAGTGCACCAAGTGCCATTTCGTCATTGTGTGCAAATACGGCATCAATTTCAGGCTGTGCCTGAAGGATGTTTTCCATTACTGTCAGCCCTTGAGCTCTGTCAAAGTTAGCTGTTTGCTTTGCAACAACCTTTAAATCTTTGCCTGCAATTGCTGAATTAAAGCCTTCGCCTCTGTCTCTTGCTGCAGATGCTCCGGGAATGCCCTCAAGCTCAACAACTTTTCCTTTTCCGCCAAGCAATTCAACAATATATTCTCCCGCAAGCTTTCCGCCGGCAACGTTGTCCGAAGCGATGTGTGATACCACGGTACCGCCGTTAGCTCCTCTGTCCAGTGTTATAACGGGTATATTTGCCTTGTTGGCAGCCTCAACCGCACTTTTAACAGCGTCTGAGTCTGTTGGGTTTATCATGATTACATCCACGCCTTGATTGATCAGGTCTTCCACATTGGACATTTCAGTTGCGGAGTCATCCTGTGAATCAAGAGTAACAAGCTTTACATTTAATTCTGCGGCTTTAGCCTTTGCACCTGC
>DAMAEI010000029.1:10775-14808 GCA_031997345.1 Sedimentibacter sp.
ACAAAGAACGGGTTGTTCAGTGTTGATATGGCAAGTCCGATTGTTTTAACTTCGTTTTTTCCGTTGTTTGCCGGTTTGTTATTGCTGCATCCTGCCATTAATGACAGAACCATAAGAGCAACAAGAGCCAAACTTAAAAATTTTTTCATAAAAACCCTCCATTAATTTTAATTAAATTTTTTATTTTTATCTTGATAATTTTTGTTTTCTATCAAGAAGGACAGCAATTAGAATAACTATTCCTTTGGCAACATCCTGATAATAGGATGATACCTGCATGAGGTTGAGAGCGTTGTTCAAAACTCCGATTATTAGTGCTCCTATTGCGGTTCCTGCAATGGTGCCTATACCGCCTGCCATGCTCGTTCCTCCAAGAACAACTGCTGCTATGGCGTCAAGCTCGTATCCTACTCCGGCGTTAGGCTGCGCGGAGCCGAGCCTTGCGGTAACCAATATCCCTGCCAATGCTGCCATCATGCCAGAGACAGAGTATACAAACAGCTTGACTTTGTTTGTATTTATGCCTGAGTATATGGTAGCCTCCTCATTTGAACCAGAAGCGTATATGTATCTGCCTATGCGCGTATGATTGAGTATATAGTAGGCAGCTATAAATACAAGAAGCATTATGTAGACGGGTACAGGTATGGGGCCTATGAAACCTCCTCCTATTTTTCCGAAAAACGCTGATGCATCTGTGCTTCCTGTGCTGACCGGCCTGCCCTGGGTGAAAACCATAATAATTCCTCTGAGCAGGGTAACTGTTCCCAATGTTGCAATGAAAGGCTGCAGGCGTCCTGCTGTAACGAGTGTTCCGTTAAGAAATCCTATTGCAGTTCCCAGCAGAAGAGCAGTAATAACAACGATAAATGCATTTGTTCCTGATGCTATCATTGTAGCGGCTATTGCTCCGCAAAATCCAAGCACCGAGCCTACGGAAAGGTCTATGCCTCCTATGAGTATGGCGAAGGTCATTCCTGTGGCAATCACGGCATTAATAGATGTCTGCCGCAGAATTGTCAATATGTTTCCCCATGTGGAAAATCTCGGATTGAGAACAGCCACAACCACGGAAGTGATAATCAATACGATTAATGGTTTATTTTTAAGAAGCTTATTAATAAATTTATTCATTGTCATACACCCTTTCCTACGGCAAGAGTCATAATAACTTCCTGTGAGGCATCTTTCTGCTCTAGAAATCCTGAGATCCCGCCCTCGTGCATTACCATGATTCTGTCGCAGATTCCAAGTATTTCGGGAATGTCGGAAGATATTACGATTATGCTCATTCCTTCAGCTTTAAATGTATTGATTAAGTCGTAGATTTCTTTCCTTGCACCTACATCCACGCCTCTTGTTGGCTCATCCAGAATCAGTATTTCGGGTTCAGAAATAAGGTTCTTTGCAATAGATACCTTCTGCTGATTGCCTCCGCTCAGGTATCTGACCAACTGCTTTGTTCCGGAAGCTTTTACGGACATTTTTTGTATATATTTATTGGCTGTTTTTTCCTCGCTGCCTTTATATACAACACCCATGAGTCCCGTGAATTTTTTGAGGGAAGATAGAGTTATATTTTCACGGACATTCATTTCTCCTATAATTCCGTTGGCCTTTCTGTCTTCAGTTACATATGCTATTCCAAGATTTAGCGCATCCTTGGGTGATTTAATTCTTAACTTTTCACCTTTGAGATATATTTCTCCACGGTGAGGATAAATGCCGTATATAGACCTCATGAGCTCTGTCCTTGAGGGACCCATCAGTCCCGTAACTCCTAAGGTTTCTCCCTTTTTAAGCGTGAAGGATGCATTTTTTACAAATTGGTTTGAAAGGTTTTCCACCTTGAGTATGTCATCACCGATTTCTGTTTCAATCCGGGGGTATTGCTCGCTTAATCTTCTCCCGACCATCATCTCGATAATCATATCTTCATTGAGCTCTTCAATGGGTTTTTCGCCCACCAGCTCACCGTCTCTCAGCACAGTCACATCATCGCATATCTCAAATATTTCATGGAGCCTATGAGATATGTATACAATGCTTTTGCCTTCTGCTTTTAAATCATTTACAACTTGAAACAATTTTTCTGTTTCAGCAGGAGTCAATGCACCTGTAGGTTCGTCCATTATGATAACCTTTGCATCCATTGAAAGTGCCTTCGCTATTTCTACAAGCTGCTGCTTGCCCACACTTATATTTTTTACAAGCTCTCTTGAATTTTCATTCAGCCCTAACTTTTCAAGCCAGTATTTTGAGTCGTTGAAGAGCTTGCTCCAAAGAATTCGGCCCTTGCCTGATACAGGCTCTCTGCCTAAAAATATATTTTCACCTATGGAAAGATCCTTCACAAGATTTAATTCCTGGTGGATGAATGCAATTCCTGCCTGTTGAGAAGAGCTGACATCAACAAAGCTTACAGGCTCATTATTCAGATGAATCTCACCCTCTGTTTTTAAATACACTCCTGTAAGTATTTTCATCAATGTTGATTTTCCGGCTCCGTTTTCCCCCATAAGAGCCATTACTTGCCCCTTGTAAATATTAAAATCAACATTTTTCAACACTGCGATGCCGGAAAATTCTTTTGTAATATGTTTCATGGATATTACCGCATCTTTCAAGTAATCACCTCCGGGTGTTTATATTTTAAAATGTTACGCCGGAAACCAGGATTATATTGGCAAAAGGCTTAAATTCACCGGTTCTTATAACTGCCTTAGAGGATGACGTAATTTTTTTGAATTCCTCGTGTGGAACATATTCAATGGTGATGTTTCTTTTTTCATCATATTCCGCAGCAGTGATAATTTCCTTTATTCTATGATGCAGCTCCTGGCTTTCTGTCATTATTTCACTTGCCATAACAACTCTTTCAACGCACAGTTCATTCAGCACTGCCGACAATACAGGGATAAATTCAGGAAGCCCCTTTACCACTGCAAGATCAATCCTTTGAACCTCGTCAGGTATGGGCAGGCCGCAATCACCTATTGTCAGTGAGTCTGTATGTCCCATTTTGCTTATAACATAAGAAATTTCTGAATTCAGCAAAGTAACTTTTTTCATTTTACCACCCTCCTTTAAGTTATATGGAATGCCTTTCAATTATTTTCGTTTCTAATGTAATAGATTTTACAACGTCGCTGCGGGGAGCTTTTCCGTTCTTATCAAGGATTTCCAGCAATAACTCCATAGCCTTGTAGCCCATATTGTAGTTTGGCTGCCTTACAGTTGTAAGGGAGGGCTCAATAAGTCCCGCCATATAAATATCGTCAAATCCCATAACACCCACGTCATGGGGAATATTTAACCCTTTTTCCTTCAATTCCTTGATTGCTCCTATAGCGATGAGGTCATTGCCGCAGAAAATGGCATCAAAATCTTCCTTTTCTGATAAAAGCTCGTTTACCCCATCCTTACCCCAATCGGTTTTATATTCACCGAATTTTACTATGCGTTCATTGTACACAATTCCGTTGTCGGATAAAGCATTTTTATAGCCGGAAAATCTGTCCAACGCTGTCTGTGTTTTTAATGAACCTGAAAGGTAGGCTATTTTTTTGTATCCTTTGCTTAAGATATATTCAACTGCCTTGTAGGCTCCCTCAAGGTTATTTACAAGAACTTTGCCTAAAGTGTTGTCGGATTTGAAATCACGGTCTATTAAAATTACAGGAACTTTGCATCTTTCCAGGATTTCAGACATTTTTACGCTGTTGGAGGAGTGGGCGATTATTATGCCGTCTGCCATTTTCTTAGTAAGCGATTCTATGTATTTTTCCTCAACCTCAAGCCTGTCATCCGTATTGCAGAAAATCAGGCTGTAGTCCGATTCATTTGCCTTGTCTTCCGCGCCTCTTGCAATTCCGGGGAAGAAGGGGTTTGTAATATCGGGAAGTATGAGACCAACGATGCGTGTTCTTTGTGTTACGAGACTTCCTGCCATTGTGTTGGGAACATAATTATATTTTTTCACGACGCTCATAACCTTCATGCGGGTGGCATCGGTAATGCTCTTGTCCTTGTT
>DAMAEI010000029.1:14818-22623 GCA_031997345.1 Sedimentibacter sp.
TTTAAAATCATTGAAACCGTGGCGATGGAAACGCCTGCTTCTTTTGCAATTTCTTTAATAGTTATTTTCATAATTTTGCCTTCATTTTACTTAAACGTTTAACTAAATTATAATACTAAAATGCAAAAAAGTCAATTAAAAAAGAAAACATTTGCATGGAAGGAATAGAGAACTAATTAATAATAAATAAACGGCATATGAATTCCGTCAAAGGAATTATATGCCGTTTATGATATTTGTACTTATTTCAATTTAAGCGTTTTTACCGAATATGTGTTTTCCTGCCACAATAATCTCGTGTGAGAGCAGCGGAACCATTGAAAGAAGTATGAGGTTAAACCATTCTTTCATTGACAGCTGACTTGTTTCGAAAACTTCCACAAGTATCGGAATTTCAGTAACTGCAAGCTGAAGCAGCAGACCAATTACGAAAGCTCCTATCATTGCCTTGTTGTCAAAGAGGTTAATTCTAAACAGTGACTTGTCGTAATTGCGCATTCCTATGGCATGGAACAGTTGTGAAACACCTAATGTGGTGAATGCATATGTCTGTGCATGCATTATTATGTCCGTCTGTTCAAGAGCCGCCCTAATGTTTGTGAGGTTTATCACCATGCCGTCAGCGCGGAGGTGTATGATTGGAGACCAGAGGAATGCAGCCAATGTCAATCCAGCAATCATGATACCGTTATATACTGTAAAAGCCAGGCCTCCGTGAGCAAACATGCTTTCGTTGGGATCTCTCGGCTTAAGTTTCATTATGTCAGGATCCTTTGTATCAACACCCAGCGCCAGTGCAGGAAGCGAGTCTGTAATCAGGTTAATCCAGAGAATGTGGATTGACTGAAGAGGCATTGCAAGTCCTGCGACAATTGCCGAGAACATTGATATAACTTCTCCGAAGTTTGATGAAAGGAGGAACAAAACAGTCTTCTTAATGTTCTGGTATATTCCGCGGCCTTCCGCAACAGCTTTTTCGATTGTTGCGAAGTTATCATCTGTAAGAACCATATCAGCAGCGCCTTTTGCAACGTCGGTGCCCGTAATACCCATTGCAACACCTATATCGGCTGCTTTCAGTGAAGGAGCGTCGTTTACGCCGTCACCGGTCATGGATACTATGCTTCCGTTTGACTTAAAGGCTTTGACTATCATTACCTTGTGCTCGGGAGATACACGTGCGAAAACTCTCAGCTCTCTTACCTTTACGTTCAACTGCTCCTGAGTCATTTCGTTCAGTTCGCTGCCTGTTATGCATTGACTTTCATTTTCTGCAATTCCTAAATCCTTTGCTATTGCCAGGGCTGTATCCCTATGGTCTCCGGTAATCATAATGGTGGTTATGCCGGCATTTTTGAGTACCTGTACAGAATCCTTCGCTTCAGGACGAGGCGGGTCAATCATACCTACCAATCCAACAAATGTAAGATTTTCTTCGCTTGCGGAATCGTCATCTTCCTTTATTGCAAGGGCCAGAACTCTCAGAGCCCCTTGTGCCATCTCATGTGCGGCATCATTTATATCTGAAATGTGCTTATCTGTTATTTCTAACACCTGATCATTCAGATATATTTTCGTGCAGCGCTGTAGAAGTATGTCCATGGCGCCCTTTGTGTAGCTTATTACCTTATTGTTTTCTTTGTGGACAGTTGTCATAAGCTTGCGGGCAGAGTCAAAGGACTGCTCATTTATTCTCGGATTTTCTTTTTCCAGGCCTTCTCTGGCAACGCTGATGCGCGTGCCCATATCTAAAAGCGCAAGCTCTGTAGGATCTCCAATTCTCTCGCCGTTAGCGGTGGATGCATCATTGCAGAGAACAAAGCCTTTGACAAACAATGTATTCTCATTGTAATTTAATTGGTCAACATTTTTGAGGTTATTGTCAACAAGCACCCTTGTAACCGTCATTTTATTTTGTGTCAGGGTACCTGTTTTATCTGAACATACTGTACTTACTGCTCCCAGTGTTTCAACTGCAGGCAGCTTTCTCACGATGGTGTTTACCTTTACCATTCTTTGCACACCCATTGCAAGGACTATTGTTACAACCGCTGTAAGGCCTTCAGGGATAGCTGCAACAGCCAGCGAAATAGCCGTTATGAGCATTTCAACAATATCTCTTTTCTGCAGCAACGCAATTCCGAACATTGCCACAATAATTACGATTGCAACAATTCCGAGAACCTTACCCAGATCGTTAAGTCTTTTTTGAAGGGGGGTGAGCTCTTCTTCACTTTCACTTAGCATGGATGCTATTTTACCTATTTCGGTGTCCATACCCGTGTATACAACCACACCTTCACCTCTGCCGTACGCAACGCTTGTAGACGAATATGCCATGTTTATCCGGTCACCTATGCCTAATTCTCCGCTCGCGATGAAATCAGAGTCCTTATCCACAGGTACGGACTCTCCTGTAAGTGCGGACTCTTCTATTTTTAAGTTAATAGACTGTAGGAGTCTCAGGTCTGCAGGAATTATTCTGCCTGCTTCAAGCACAACTATGTCTCCCACAACCAATTCTGCAGCCGGTATTTCGATTATTTTACCTCCGCGCTTTACCATGGCAGTAGGGCTTGACATATTCTTAAGTGCTTCAAGTGCTGCCTCCGCTTTTGATTCCTGTATAACACCTATTATGGCGTTAACCAATACTACAAGAAGAATTATTATTGCATCGGTTACCTCGTTTAAAATTATGGATATTGCCGCTGCCGCAAACAATATGTAAATCATGATATCCTTAAGCTGCGCAAGGAGCATTTGAATTATGGTCTTTCGCTTCTTTTCAATGAGAGCATTTGGACCGTACTGCTCTAATCGTTTTTTGGCTTCCTCTTGACTGAGTCCGGTGCTCTGAACGTTCAGCTCAGAACAAACAACCTCTGAATTTTTTTGATAATACATCATGTTCTCCTTTTTCATGTTTTTCTTAGTATGTCACATTCTAATAAAAAAAGACTTTCAGCATATCTTTTTTTATCAAAAGATACACTAAAAGTCTGGTTACCTATATGTTACAAGCAGATCTTCAGCCAGAATCCAAGGATCCGTGTGTTGACTGAAAATTTAAAACTACTCCCTCTTAGTAATTTCACTTTATCAAAAGTATTATTTGTTGTCAAGCAATATTTGTACACAACAATGCGAATGATGATTTTAAATGGTCTTTTTTATGTGAAAATGAATAAAATTTAATATCATAAATAGGGAGGAAAATTATGAAAATAGCCAAGCTGCTCAGGTATTCTCTGTGTTTTCTCATGATGATACTTGCTGTATTTTTTATTATTAGCTTATATATGTACTATTTTTCAAAGCAGCCGCTCTTAGAAACGGCATTCAAATTTGTAGTTCCGGTATGTATGTTCATAAGTGCCATGATGTATTCAAGGAGCGCCCGCGAAAGAGGTCTTTTGAGAGGGATAGAAATATGGGCCGTATATTTTGCCGTTGTTCTTCTGCTTAAGGTTTTATTGAAAAATCCGGCTGAAATCAACATTCTGCGAAATCTTCTGTATCTTCCGGTTTCTGTTCTGGGAGGCATCATGGGTGTAAATATGAAACAGCGCATGGCCCAGAGGTAGTATATTTTTAAAATAATAAAAAAATGCTTTTAAAAAATCTCCAAAAATGCTATAATCTATAAAGTTTATAAGGAGGTTCATTATGGTACATATTAAAACATTGAACAAAACAAAACTTACAGATAATATGAACGTTAAAGGATGCGGCGAATGCCAAACTTCATGTCAGTCTGCATGCAAGACTTCTTGTACAGTAGGAAATCAAAAGTGCGAGAATAAATAAATCTGTAGTGGCTATGAGCCACTACTTTTCTTTGTATGCAATATGGAGTGTTACGTAAAATTTGGAGGAAAAAATGATACACCTATTCAATTTGGGCGGAATGTATTTTGCTGTTGATACAAGCAGCGGTCTCATACATGCCGTAGATGAAGTAATATACGATTTATTGACAGATGAAAGCTTTAAATGCAGACATAAAGTTAAAGAAATAGAGAAGAAGCACGGCAAGGATATAACGGATGAAGCGCTTTCCGAAATCAATTACTTGATAGTTAACAATATGCTTTATACCGAGGATGTAAATGCCGCTAATAAAATAAAACCGGCAATTAAGGCAATGTGTCTCAATATGACCCATGATTGCAATCTGAAGTGCGAATATTGCTTTGCATCACAGGGAAGCTACAACGGGGAAAGAGACTTTTTAAGCTTTGAAACAGGAAAAAAGGCATTTGATTTCCTTGTTAAGAATTCCGGTGCAAGAAGAAATCTCGAGGTTGATTTTTTCGGAGGAGAGCCTCTGATGAATTTTGGAACCATCAAAAAGTTAGTGGATTACGGAAGGTCTCTGGAGGATGAATACAACAAACACTTCAGATTTACCATAACCACAAACGGAGTGCTTTTGGATGACGAAAAAATCGATTATATAAATGAAACAATGGACAATGTTGTTCTTAGCATAGATGGAAGAAAGATAACAAATGACCGCATGCGCAAGACCGTAAACGAAAAGGGAAGCTATGATGTAATCGTAAGCAATTTTAAAAAGTTCGTTTCAAAAAGAATGGACAAGGATTACTTTGCACGGGGTACATTCACTGCTAACAATCTGGACTTTTCGGAAGATGTGAAGCATCTTCGCGACCTTGGATTTGATAAAATTTCTGTGGAACCTGTTGTTGCAAAGCCTGAGGAAGCTTATGCCCTCAAGGAAGAGCATCTGGAGATACTCAAGGAAGAATATGAGAAGCTGGCGGAACTATATATAGATTCATATGGCGATTTGAATAAAAGGTTCAACTTTTTCCATTTCAATATTGAATTGGATGGGGGACCATGCATATACAAAAGATCCATAGGCTGTGGTGCGGGAACTGAATATATTGCAGTTACACCTACAGGAGATTTTTATCCATGCCACCAGTTTGTAGGGCAGGAAGAATTCATAATCGGCAATGTTGATGACGGAATAACAAATGACAACGTAGTAGACAAGTTCAGAAATGTATCCGTTAACGAAAAACCTGTGTGCAAGGATTGCTGGGCAAAATATTACTGCAGCGGCGGATGTCATGCCAATGCATATAATTTTAATAATGATTTCAACATTCCATATGAAGTGGGATGCGAATTGGAGAAAAAGCGTATTGAATGCTCCATCTATATAAAAGCAAAAATAAGCGATATTGCTGAATAATGTGGTTTAATTATAAAAAAATGTGGTAAATATATACTTATATATAGTATAATGTATTTATTCTAATAGTTTTTATACAACGAGAGAGGAGTGTTAACATGCAAGTAGGTTTTATAGTAATTTTAATAATAGCGATATTTGTTGCGATATTTGCTATTCAGAACGGTGCACCCGTGGATGTTGACTTATTTTTTGCCACATTCAGGACGCCTTTGGCTGTTGTGATGATGACTTGTCTCATTATAGGAGCGGTACTTGTTTTGATTTTGGGAACCACAAGACAGTTTAAAAAGAGATCCGAGTCAAAGGAAATAAAGAGCAAGCTTAAAACTCTCGAAGGTGACAAAACTTTCGCTGACGAAAGAATTAAGGCTATGGAAACGGAAATGCAGACGCTTAAGGATGGAAACAGCTCGCTTACCACAAAGGTTTTTGAGCTGGAAGAGAAAAATAAATCCCAGGCAGAAACCATAGAAACTCAGTCTGAAACTATAGCAAAGCTTAATGGTGAACTGAACGTATTAAAGTCTCAGGAGATTTCGGCGGAAACAAATATTAATGAAAGTATCGGAACAGAAATATACAATGAAAAAAGTGAAGCTGAAATTGAATGAGCATAACAAGAATGCAATCGAGGAAATAAGCAACAGGTTTAATCTATCGAGAATTTCTTCAGAGATAATATTAAACAGAAATTTAAGAAATACTGAAGAAATAGAAGAATATCTTAATCCCGACTTCAAATATTTCGAAGAGCCCGAAAACTATAAGGATTTGAAGAGAGGATGCTCAAGAATAACAGAGGCCGTAAACAAAGATGAAAGCATTGTTATTTACGGAGATTACGATGTGGATGGTGTGACGTCCATAAGTCAGTTTGTGATTATTCTGAAAAGCGCCGGAGCTAAAGTTGACTACTATGTGCCAGAGAGAGAAAGTGAAGGCTACGGAATAAGTTCGGATTTTATCCATAAGTTAAGAGAAGGCTCAATAAAGGCTGACCTCATAATAACAGTTGACTGCGGTATAGCTGAAATAGAAAAGATAGACCAGATCAACGAGCTTAACAAAGACGTTATAGTACTTGACCATCATCAGTGCCAGGAAGTGCTGCCATCGGCATATGCCATAATAAATCCAAAGCAAAAAGACTGTCCGTCTAAGAATAAACATCTTTGTGCTGCAGGGCTGTCTTTTAAATTTTTGGTGTATTTAAACAGATTCCTTAAGGTTGAAGATGTTGAGGACGTGCTTCTTGAGCTGGCGTGCCTGGGGACAATTGCGGATATTGTTGATTTGATCGGAGACAACAGGATAATAGCCAAAAACGGGCTGAAAAAAATAAACAATACGAGGTTAATAGGCTTGAAAAAGCTTATAGAAGTTTCGGGGATAGCGGACAAGGAAATAGAGTCATACCATATCGGATTTATTTTAGCACCGAGAATCAATGCTGCCGGAAGAATGGACAATGCAAAAAAGGCTGTTGAGCTGTTCCTTACAAGGAGTGAAGCAGAAGCGGAGGATTTGGCTTCAGAGCTTGAAAACCTCAATTTTTTCAGGAAGCAGGCAGAAAGTGCGATATTTGATGAAGCCGTGGAAAAAATCGAAGCTGATTTCCTATATAAAAAGAATATTATTGTTGTGCACGGAGAAGGCTGGCATGAAGGTGTGCTGGGCATTGTGGCTTCAAGAATTACAGAAAGGTATGAAAAACCCAGTGTTGTAATATCTGTAAAGGCCGGAACAGGAAAGGGCTCTGCGAGAAGTGTAGAGTATCTTGATATTTTTGATGCATTCAAGTCAGCTGACAAATATCTTGAGAAGTACGGAGGGCACAAGCTTGCGGCAGGCCTGACCATATCTGAAAAAAATATAAACATTCTTGCTTATGAACTCAATAAATATATTGACGATGCAAATATTGAAAGCCGCAGCAAAGAGATAGAAGTAGATGCATCTATTGATGTAAGAGATGTGAATTTTGAGCTGTACAATGAAATATGCAGCCTTGAGCCTTTTGGTGCAGGAAATCCCAAGCCGGTTCTTGCACTTAACGATGTGGATTTAAAAAGTATAAGGAAAGTAGGCAAGACAGGAAGCCATATAAGCTTTGTTCTTGCTAAAAACGGCAGCGAGGTTCCAGTAATAGGCTTTGGTAAAATAGGTATATTGGAAAAGGTGCTGACAAGACCAACCGCTTATGCGGTAACACTGAGCCTCAACGAATTCAACGGAAAAAAAACCATCCAGCTCATACTCAAGGATGTTGAGGAGCGGGATGAATTTGATTTTAAAATAGATGAAGAAAAGATGAAGGTACTGAATTCAATCATCGACAAAACGAAATCAAAAATAATCAAGACGGATATATTTATGCTTGTGGAAAAGCTTAACAGGATATATAATACAAAAATAACTGCGGATGAAATAATATGCATGCTGAAAAAAGCCGAATATATACAATATGCTCTCAAGGATGACATGCTGTATATAAAGAAGGTTTTCTGATGCTCGGAGGACAAATGGACTTAAAAGAAAAAATTCGTGTAATAGACGGATTCCCGTCAGAGGG
>DAMAEI010000029.1:22633-37152 GCA_031997345.1 Sedimentibacter sp.
TTAAAGACATAACAACACTTTTAATGGATGCGGAAGCTTTAAATGAATGCATTAATCAGATGGTTGAAAGATTTAAGGATGTAGAGGTCGACATGATTGTAGGACCTGAATCAAGAGGCTTCATATTTGCAACTCCTCTTGCATATGTGCTGAAAACAGGCTTTGTGCCGGTAAGAAAGCCTGGAAAGCTGCCTGCGGAGTCAATAAGCTATGAATATGAGCTTGAATATGGAACAGATAGGCTTGAAATGCACAAGGATGCCATACTGCCGGGACAGAAGGTTCTCATAGTGGATGATTTGCTTGCTACAGGAGGCACAATGAGTGCCGCTGCCAAGCTTGTGGAAAAGCTGGGTGGAGAAGTGGTTGGATTGGGATTTTTAATTGAGCTTAAAGATTTGAACGGAAGAGAAAAACTTAAAGGATATAAGGTGGAATCATTAATTCAGTATTAAATAATACTGAATTAATTAAAATTAGGGATATTTACAGGGAGAAGCCTAATGCTTCTTGTTACAGGTGAAAATTATGTTGGAAAATTTAATTAATCAAATAGAGTCGTATAATCCCAATGCAGATATTGCTGTCGTAGTCAAGGCATACAACTATGCCGAGATGGCTCATTCAAGCGCACAAACAAGATTATCGGGTGAAAGATACTTTGTTCATCCATATCAGGTTGCCCAGATTCTGGCTGATTTGCATGTTGATGTACAGACAATTGCAGCAGGACTTTTGCATGATGTTGTGGAAGATACAGGCATAACATATGATGAAATCAAAAGAGAGTTCGGCGAAGAGATTGCAAACATGGTTGACGGAGTCACAAAGCTGAGCAAGGTCAAGTACAGAAACAAGGAAGAGAGACAGGCAGAGTCTCTCAGAAAAATGATAATAGCCATGTCAAAGGATATCCGAGTGGTTATAATCAAGCTGGCAGACCGTCTCCACAACATTAGGACATTGGAATATATGCCTGAGGCAAAGCAGTATCAGAAGGCAATGGAAACAATCGAGATATATGCTCCCATTGCAAATCGTCTCGGTATGGCGTCCATTAAGTGGGAATTGGAGGACTTGAGCCTTAAATATATAGATCCTGAAGGATATGCCGATTTGGTGCAGAAAGTTCAGGAGAAAAGTGAGAAGAGAAAGAGATATATTTCTCAGATTATTTCCACAATGACAGAAAAGCTTGATGATGCGGGAATACAATCCGACATAAAGGGAAGACCAAAAAGCCTGTATTCAATTTACAAGAAAATGTATTTTAAAAATAAATCGTTTGAGCAAATATATGACCTCATAGCCGTGAGGATAATCGTGGACAGCATAAAGGACTGCTACGGCGCATTAGGCACTGTTCATACCCTCTGGAAGCCTATACCGGGCAGATTCAAGGACTATATTGCAATGCCGAAGCCCAATATGTACCAGTCGCTTCATACAACTGTAATAGGTCCTGACGGGGAACCCTTTGAAATACAAATAAGGACTCTTGACATGCACAGGACTGCCGAATACGGTATCGCAGCCCACTGGAAATACAAGGAAGGTATCGATGCTCAGACGAATTACGAGGAAAAGCTTAACTGGCTGAGACAGATGCTTGAGTGGCAGCAGGAAACCAATGATCCGCAGGAATTTATGGAATCATTGAAAATAGATTTATATGCCGATGAAGTCTTTGTTTTCACACCTAAAGGGGAGGTAGTAAATCTCCCTACAAATTCAACACCAATTGATTTTGCATACAGGGTGCACAGTGCCGTGGGAAATAAATGCGTGGGAGCAAAGGTCAACGGGAGAATAGTTCCTATAGACACAAAGCTCAGAACCGGAGACCAGGTTGAAATACTAACATCTCAGTCAAGTGCAGGCCCCAGCAGGGACTGGCTCAAGATAGCCACATCAAGCCAGGCAAAATCGAAAATAAGGAAGTTTTTCAAGGAAAAAGACAAGGATTTCAACGTTGAAAAGGGAAAAGAGCTTGTTGAGAGAGAAATCAAGAAGCAGGGATTCCAGGTTGCTGACCTACTTAAGGATGACTGGATAAAATCGGTTGCGGACAAATATAGCATGTTTACCGCCAGCAATCTTTATGCTGCCGTAGGTAACGGTGGCATAACGGAAAACCAGATTGTGAACAGGCTTAAGGCGCTGTATCTTGAAAAGAACAAAGATAAAATAGAGCTTGAAAAAATTGAAGCTCTTGAAAAAAATGCAGCCATGGCTTCAAGGCTTCCCGCTAAAATGGAGAAGCATGCATCAGGAGTAATAATAAAGGGCGTAGACAATATCAAGATTAAATTCTCAAAGTGCTGCAACCCTGTTCCAGGAGATGCCATAGTTGGATATATCACAAGAGGCAGAGGTGTATCAATTCACAGAGCAGATTGTACAAACATTCACGATTTGAATGACAGTGAAGACCAGAGATTTTTAGAAGTAGAATGGGATGCAGGTAAAAAAGCAACCTTCATAAGTGAAATACAGATTAAAGCTCTTGACAGACCAAAATTCCTTCAGGACCTTACAAATCTGTACACGGAATCAAAGGTCAATGCAGTATCTCTAAACTTAAGAGTAAATAAAGAAAAAATAGCTATAGTTGATATTGGTTTTGAAATCAATGAAACAAAGCAGATAGAAGATTTGATGAAGAAAATCAAGAGACTGGACGGAGTTCTTGAAGTATACAGAAATAAAAAGTAGCTATGGTTGTAACAATATAAACGCAGAGAATAAGGAACGATCACGGTCGTTCCTTATTAATATCATTTATATCAAAGTGAAACTGGAGGGCAAATGAGAGGAGTAGTACAGCGTGTAAAACGCGCATCTGTTGAGGTGGGAGACAATGTTATAGGTGAAATAAAGCATGGCATATTGCTTCTGTTGGGTGTGGAAGATACCGATGAAGAGAAGGATCTGGAATATATGTGTGACAAGGTTCCAAATTTAAGAATTTTTGAGGATGAAAACGGTAAGATGAATAAAAGTCTCATTGATGTTGGGGGACAGCTCCTTGTTATCTCACAGTTTACCCTTTTAGGTGATGCAAGAAAAGGCAGAAGGCCGAGCTTTACGGCCGCAGCTGTACCTGACAAGGCAATTCCAATGTACGAAGGCTTCATTAAGAAAATGAAGGACAGCGGAATAATAACCCAATGCGGAGAATTTGGGGCTGATATGCAGGTGGAACTTGTAAACGACGGTCCTGTAACAATACTGCTCGACAGCAGAAGAACATTTTAGGAGGTACAAAATGATATTTGAAGCAATGACGGTGGGGTCATACCTGTCAAACTGTTATATAGTTGGCTCGTACGAGACAAAGGAAGCCGCTATAATAGACCCGGGAGCACAGTTTGAAAAAATAGATAATAAGCTTAAAGAGCTGAGATTGACACCGAAAATCATAATACTGACACATGCCCACGGGGATCACATAGGGGCGGTGAAAGACTTTATCGAAATGTATGGCACAAAAGTATATATTCATGAAGAGGATGCGGAGATGCTTAAAGACCCGGAGAAAAACTTCTCTAAGGGTATAACAGGAAAAGGCATATCAATAACCCCCGATGTGGAGCTTAAAGACGGAGACATAATAGAGCTGGGAGATCTGAAGCTTGAAATAATTCATACTCCGGGACACACAAGAGGAGGTATATGCATAAAGGTTGAAAATATAATGATGACCGGGGATACACTTTTTAACAGCTCCATAGGAAGGACAGATTTTCCCGGAGGCTCATTTGATGATATAATTACGTCAATCAGGGAGAAAATTTTCAAATATGATGATGAGACCATAGTTTATCCCGGACATAATTCACCTTCCACAATAAAGTTGGAGAAAATGGGCAATCCGTTTTTAAGATGATGAATACATTGAAATTTTATTTTTCAGGTCATAATTACGAATATGAAGCAAGGAATGCGCTGAGAGTATTTGATTTGAACATAGGTTGTGAGGTTAAGAAAACGCATGAGACGAGAACACGTGAAAGTCTGGAATTAGTCTCGTCCTTAAATGAGCGCGAAGGAATTCTTTCAGGCTCTGCATGTTTGTACTCAGACGGCGTACTGCTTTATGAATCGGAATTCAAAAGTAATGAAATTCTTATGGAAAGAGATAGCGAAAAGAAGATTAAAAAGACTCTTGTCGTAAAATCAATTCATAATGTGCTCAAAAGATATTACGGTGATGTTCCCGATTATGGTATACTCACGGGCGTGAGAGTCGTAAAGATTATGATAATCGCAAGAAAACACAGTAGGACTGATGATGAAATCACAAAAATATTAAGGGATACATATGAAGTAGCGGATGATAAAATAAAGCTTCTGTGGGATATCCTGAGCATAGAAGAAAAATATATGGACTTTGATGGGAATAATAAAAACTATAATCTGTATATAGGAATTCCATTCTGTCCCTCAAGGTGCAGATACTGCTCATTTACATCCTATGTAAACAGCAAGAATGATAAAATAAACGAGTACATAGAGCTTCTGACATACGAAATAGAAGAGACAATAAAGATGGCATTAAAGAGCAATCTGAAGCTAAACTCGCTGTACATAGGAGGAGGAACACCTTCAGTATTGAATGAAGAACAAATAAATAAAATATTTGGTGTTGTAAAAAAATACTATGATTTACAGAAAATAAAGGAAGTTACCTTTGAAGCAGGAAGACCGGACACTCTTACGGAGGAAAAGCTATTATGTCTTAAAAACAACGGCGTTGGAAGAATAAGCATAAATCCTCAGACAATGAATGAGAATACACTTCAAAAAATGGGCAGGAGACACAGCGTACAGGATATAGTCAATAAGTATGAGCTTGCCAGAAAAACAGGCTTTGAATGCATTAATATGGATGTAATACTTGGATTGCCGGGAGAGGATGAAAATGATGCGGAAAATACGATTGAAGAGATTCTACGTCTCAGACCTGAAAATATTACCGTCCATTCTCTGGCGTATAAAAAGAAATCAGAGCTTACGAGAGAAAGCGAAGAGTACAATAAGGACTATGACATAATTAAAAAAATGCACGAGGTAGTAAATCAAAGGTGTAAGGCTGAGGGCTACAAGCCGTACTATATGTACAGGCAGAAAAATATTAAGGGGAATCTGGAAAATACAGGCTTCACACTGGTTGGCAGAGAGAGCATCTACAACATGGTGATAATAGAGGAGCTTGAAACCATACTTGCATGCGGTCTCGGCGCTTCAAGCAAAATAAGGATAAGCGACGACAGGCATGAGCCTATTAGAAATTTTAAAAGTTTGGAGGAATATAAAAGCCGCTTAGGTGAAATAATTGATAAAAAGAGAGAATTGCTTAAAATGAAAGAATAGAAGAATAAAAAAATAGAGGAAAACGAATGAAAAAGGTAAAGGCTTTTTATTTGGAAAACTGCCCCCATTGCAAGCGAGCAATTAAAATGGTAGATGCGCTTAAGGAAAAAAATCCGCAGTATTCCAATATTGAAATCGAATATATCGAAGAATCCAAGGACGTACAGGCTGCAAGCTCTCAGAACTATTACTATGTGCCTACATTTTATGTTGACGACGTAAAGGTTCACGAGGGCGTGCCATCATTTGAAAAAATTGAAGAGGTATTAAAAAAAGCTATAAGCTGAAAACGCAGTCTCCGTTCACATATTTGCTTACTCGCTTACGCTCATGCAAATCTGGAACTCGTTGCGGTTGACCTACCTCCATTTTTCAGAGAAAACCGCTTTGAAAAACGGGGTTAGGGCATACAAGGGTTGCCGCAAAACAATGCGGCAACCTTTATTATTAGTTTGGTGAATCTTCCTTTGATTTGCGCTGGAATATACCGCCCTTACCCGCAGAGGAATGATTGTTGCAGCGCTTTGAGTCAGAATCTATCTCCCAATGAATAATCAGAGTGAGAGCAGCTCTAAGTATTACTATGGAAGCAAGAATGATCAATTCTTCCGTAGTCCTTATTATAAGTGTTTTCAATATCTCGGCACCAAGCTTAAATTCAAGTGCCATGGCCAGAGCCTGAGAAAAATCAATTTTAACTGTTTCGTCCGAAAAATTAAAAGCTCTTAGTGCGTACCTTCCAAAGGTTTTCATTGCTGAATAAAAAATAATAAATACTCCGATAATTTCCAATAGATGTGCAATTTCAGGCACAATAATATTAATCAAATGTTCTAACATAATTCCTCCAAATTTGTAATAAAAACATTTATTAGTATTATAATTGATTTTGCATTCTGTGTCAAAGATACAATCAACTGATTGTGTGGTAAATTGTGCTAATTAACAATAAAAATTTCTGGCATAATATATCATCTCATATATATATTAATAAGGGGTGAAATATATGGTTATATATATAAAGAAGAAAACTGCGGGAATAGTAGTGGGCTTTGCCTTTATTTTATTTGTGGGAATGTTCCTTTATGAGGCAATGTTTAATTTTTCGGTGAGTGTTTCTACCGAAATCTCAAATTGGGGACTGAGCTTCAGGGAGGGGGGGAAGGCTCCTGTGGGAAATGCATCGGCAAAGGTGCTGAAGGAATACGATGCTTACTACGTAGGGGACGACAGTGAAAAGGTAATTTATTTGACCTTTGACGCAGGCTTTGAAAACGGACATACTTCTAAAATACTTGATACGCTGAAAAAGCATGATGTGAAGGCAACCTTCTTTTTAGTGGGGCACTATATTGAGCAGGAGCCACAGCTCGTAATGCGAATGCTGGAAGAAGGGCATATGGTAGGAAATCACACGTTTAATCATCCGGATATGTCTAAAATTTCCGACATGGAAGCCTTTAAAAAAGAACTGGTTTCATTGGAGGAATTATATAAGCAGGTTACAGGCAGAGACATGCAGAAGTATTACCGACCTCCTCAGGGCAAATTTAATGAAAATAACCTTTCAATGGCAAAGGAACTCGGATACAAGACAATATTCTGGAGCCTTGCATACGTTGACTGGTACAATGACAAGCAGCCAACAAAGGAGCAGGCATTCAGCAAGCTGCTGCCAAGAATTCATCCGGGAGCGGTTGTACTGCTTCATAGCACATCCCAAACAAATGCCGAAATTCTGGATGAGCTTTTAACAAAGTGGAAGGAAGATGGATACATATTTAAAAATATTGACAGTCTAACCGCGGAACAATAATGAAACATAAAAATCCAAGTACACAGAGTATGTGTCTTGGTTTTTTATTTGTTGTTGTAACCAGAAGATAGGCGTTTACATAAAAGTCTGAACGGATGATAAATCTTGAGGATGAGGATATTGCATTCATTAAAAGATTTTTGCAGGCTTCCGGTTCACTGAAAGAAATTTCTAAGCAATACGGTGTTACATATCCAACAGTGAGGCTGCGTCTAGACAAGCTCATTCAAAAAATTAAAATTGGTGAGGATACTAACGGCGAACCCTATATAGCTTTGATTAAAAGGTTGGCAGTAAATGAGAAAATTGACTTTGATACAGCAAAGGTTTTGATGTCAGAATATAAGAAGTTAAAGGAGAACAATTAAATGAGTGCAGGAGTCAGGACGTTTTCGGATTACATATATGACGGCATGGTGGGGTGGGAAGTTTTTGGAGTACTTTTCGATATTTTATTAGTATATAATATTCCTACTATGATTCTTATGGCTATTTGTTTTTTCAGCCGGGAAAAAATGAGGCAGAAAAAGGACCTTGAGAAAATGAGTGTACAAGACTTGCAATAAATGAAAGAAAGATATGAAGATGCTTATATAATGAGGCATCTTTATTTTTTAGTTTGGAATAATAATTGTTGACAGCTCCATACTTCATCCGTATAATACGCGTGAATTCAGGACAAATGCATTTGATTAACTGGCAGGTTAATCAAATTGGCAAAAAGGAGGATGAAATGAATCTGAAGGTTTTATACGGAACAATGAAGAAGAACCTGCTGGTAAATTATAGGGCTTATCCGGTGCACTTTTTTGTGGGAAATACGCTGACCGGATTATACACCGTGCTTGGTGCATGGATGATGTGGAAGTTTTTGTTTGAGGGTAATATGTCGTCGGATTTCAGTGAAATTACCGGTACGGGGGATTATATAAGCTATGTTGTGGTGGGAAGCCTCACATATATTTTCGTTGTAAGGACATGCCTTAATGTAAGCAGGAGCCTGATTACAGAATTGAGGGAAGGCACGCTTGAGAGCCTGATGCTTGCACCTTTCAGAAGGACAGAATACTTTCTTGGTAATATGCTGGTGCAGACTGTTACCACATCCATGGAAATAATAGTTTCTCTCGTTATTGCAATACCATTTGGAGTAGATTTAAGCCATGCTCATATGTCGGCATTTTTGGTGGCCTTCGTAATATCTCTTTATGCCTTTTTCGGAGTGTCCATGGCGCTAGGCAGCATAATGCTGTATACGAGGGATACATACATATCTCAAAATACGTTGTTTGCGTTTTTGTTTTTAGTCTGCGGTATTTCTTTTCCGGTACAGTACTTACCTGAATGGCTCAGGGTCATTGCTGGGCTCATACCCGTTACCGAATCGGTTGCACTGATACGCAGCACACTTTTATCAGGTATTGGTATAAATGAACAGATTACTTCGGTACAGAATATTTTAATTCTAAGCACTGTGTACATCATTGTCGGATTTAAACAAATGAAAAGATGTGAAGAAATCGCACTTGAAAAAATAAACGGATAAGGGGCAGATATGATAATAGCGGAAAATTTGAAGAAAACATATATGGTTAAAGCAGGAAAGGGCATATTCAGAGAAAAGGAGGAGGTGCACGCGGTGCGGGATATTTCACTGCAGATAGAAAAAGGAAAAATTGTAGGGCTCTTGGGAATCAACGGTGCAGGAAAAACAACGACCATAAAAATGCTTACTACATTGCTGTCACCCACAGACGGAAGATATTTTATGGATGATATAGATGGGATAAAATATCCTGTTGAAATAAAGAAGAGGATAAATATGATTGCAGGCGGTGAGAGAATGATATACTGGCGCCTTACTGCCTATGAAAATCTGTGGTATTACGGACAAATATACAATGTGTCAAACAATGTGCTTAAAGAAAGAATTGGTACATTGCTTAAGTTGGTGGGACTTGAGGACAAAAAGGACGTGCCTGTTGAAACATTTTCAAAGGGTATGAAGCAAAGGCTTCAGATAGCCAGAGGATTAATAAACGACCCGCAATATTTATTTCTTGATGAACCTACAATAGGGCTGGATGCGGTTGTGTCAAAGGAGCTGCGGGGTCATATCAAATGCCTCGCGAAGGAGCAAAACAAGGGGATACTCATAACCTCTCACTATATGGGTGAAATAGAAGAGCTGTGTGATTATATTTATATAATGAGCGACGGCATTTTAATAAAACAGGGCACTGTCAAAGAACTTACGGCAGAAACATTTAACAGGAAAGATTATGTACTGAGATTGGATAAGCACGGCAAAGAGATTACAGAATGTATTTATGACAGATTGAAGGCAGTTGATATAACTGTTGAAGTTAAGGATGAAAATGATGCAATATATATTAACAGCAAAGAAAATGTATCTATGGAATTATCAAGGGAATGCATGGAGTTGGGCTTGTATATACGAGAAATGTATGAGAATGAGCCGCAGCTTGAGGATGCAATAATTCGTCTTTCAAAGGAGGTGCATCATGAAGCCATTCTATAAGGCGCTTGCTGCTGAAATGGGGAAGCAGCATAAAAATTATTTTCACAGCAAGATGATATATGTGTCACTGTTTGTATGGCCGTTTTTAAATTTTATAACAACATATTACAGCTTCAAGGTATTTGATATTGAAAAAAGTAAAATATCTTACATCACAGAAGAAAATATGGTAGTATATTTGTTGTTGGGTTATATGTGCATGAGTTTTTTCAGATCATTGGTGCAATCCGCATGGAATTTTTCTTTTGAACGAATCAGCGGAACGCTGGAGCTTATTTATCTTTCGCCGGTCAACAGATCGGCTGTGCTTCTTGGAAATGCCGTATCATCTCTGTTTGAAAGTGTATTTGTGATGATGATTTTTTCACTTCTAGTTCTGCTAATAAAGGTCGAGGTTTTATTTATAAAAATTTTGCCGTGCATTACCGTATTTTTTATTGTTACGGCAATGGCTGTGGCATGGGGTATGTTTCTTAACTCTCTCTTTTTGTTTTCAAGGGATTCCGATTTTTTATTTACTATATTGGAAGAGCCCATGGAAATATTTTCGGGAGTAAAGGTGCCCACAGTATTATTTCCCGTGTGGGCAAAAGCAATAAGCGTAATTTTCCCTTTGACATATGCCATTGAGGCGGTTAGGAGGGTGGTTCTCGCCGGAAGCTCTCTTTATGAAATCAAGGAGTTTGCAGCTATGGGGATTATAATAACTGTGATATTGTTTGCTTTAATTTCTGCAATAATAAAGATAGTGGAAAGGCATATGCGCATAACGGGAAATATAACTCTTTTTTAGGAGAGAAGAATGAATGTAGGTTTTTTGTGTGAAAATGAATTAAGTGTGGAATTTGCATTTTCGCCGTTATTTGAAATGCTTGCTTCAATGCATGTTATTTGTATGCCGGAGCATCATTTGGACAGAAAGAAGTGGCTTGAGGAAATATCGGATAAAATCCCTCATGAGCTTTTGCATAATATAAAAAAATACGGAATAATTACCGGAGAATGGCTCATACCCATGGATTTTTCCGTCCTGAGCCCGTACAGGGACATTTGCATTCCGGATGCGTTGGCAGAAATTGAAAAGCTGAGCCTGCATCAATGGAATACCGTGTATAAATCATATAATATAACTATCGAATGGAAAGAAAAAAACAGAATTATTGAAATTATGAAAGATTATTATGAGATATTTTTTTGGGGTGAAATTAATTTTTTGCAGCCTTTTCTAATTCATACAATAAAGAGGAAAATAAATATGTTCATGGAAGATGGAATGCTTAAGAGCATGGAGAAAATACATGAGCGTTTGGAGATAAGAGAAAATAAGGTAATTTTTCATAAAAACAGAGAGTACGTCTTTGATTTAAATGAACTGAATAAGGTGGTAATAACTGCAAGTACATTTATCAGTCCACATCTTCTCATGCACGAGGATAAGGGAATATTATATTTAACAATGCTTGTTTCATTGGAAGAAAAGAATGAAGCCGTTCCAGACGATTTGATAGATTTACTGAAAGCCCTGGGAGATGGAACGCGTCTCAGAATTCTCCGCGAAATGAAAGCAGAGTCCGCATCAACACAGGAGCTGGCTTTAAGACTGGAATTGACAGAAGCGGGAATATCAAAGCACTTGAAGGTTCTTTACAAAGTACGGCTGATTGAAAAGAACAGACGAGGAAATTTCATGATGTACAGCATTAATAAAGACGTCATTGATTATATTCCATATAAATTGTATGAATTTATAATGAGATGAGAGCATAATAATCTTACATAATGTCATAAAATGTGGTAGTATATTAGAATGAACAAGACATCGGAGGGTTTAATGAAATTTTGGAATGATAAACTATTTTTAAAATCCATGCTGTCCATAGCTATACCTATTGCGCTTCAGGGATTGATCTCCTCGTCGCTCAATATGGTGGACACATTGATGACAAGCAGTTTGGGACAGACAAGCCTTGCTGCGGTTGGGCTTGCCAATCAGATTTTCTTTTTTTATATACTTATAACCTTCGGGATAGGAACGGGTTCGTCCACATTCATGGCACAGTATTGGGGAAAGGGCGATATACTTAGCATAAGAAAGGTTATGGGGCTTGCAACGGTCATAAGTGCTGTGGTGGGTGTCATATTTACCGTAGCAGCCGCATGTTTTCCTGAATATCTAATGAGGTTCTTTATAGATTCTCCTGCCATAATACAAATAGGAAGCGACTATCTCAGAGTAGTTTCATTGTCATACATAATTACTGCCGTTAGCTTTATACTGAATATAGGATTCCGCAATACCGAAAATTCAGGAATTCCTTTGAAGGTATCCATTATTGTTTTCTTTATCAATGCCATTTTAAATTACATATTTATGTTCGGTAAATTAGGCTTTCCTGCCATGGGAGTAAAGGGAGCTGCATTGGGAACGCTTATTGCCAGGATAATTGAAATTATAATGCTTTTATATTCGGCATACGCTTCAAGAGGACCATTGTCAGCGTCTTTCAGCGATTTGTTCGGATGGGAAAAGGAATTTTTAAGCAAGTATATGAGGACTGCCGCTCCGGTAGTAATCAATGAAGGATTCTGGTCTCTCGGGCAGGTTTTGTATGCGGTTGCTTATGCTAAAATAGGTGAGCAGGCAACTGCAACGGTGCAGATAGTGACAACAATACAAAATATATTTTATGTAATAGTTAGGGGATTGGCCAATTCAAGCACTGTTATGATTGGAAACAAAATAGGTGAGGGTGACGAAGAAGGAGCGTATGAATATGCCGTCAAATTTCTTTATATGTCCGCAATTGTGGGAATGCTGCTGGGGCTTATGATGATTTTTTCGGCGGATCTTACATTGAAGATTTTCAGAGGCCTGGATGCGGATTTATATAGCTCAGCTAAAAACATGCTCATCGTCATGGGGGCAATCTCATTTGTGAAGACATTCAATTCAACTGCCATCGTTGGAGTTTTCAGAGGAGGAGGAGACACGACATTTTCAATGCTTCTGGAAATGGGTTCCGTATGGCTTGTGGGAGTGCCCCTGGCATTTCTTGGAGCGGTGGTATTCAAGCTTCCAGTATACCTTGTGGTTGCGCTGGTATGCATGGAGGATGTAATAAAAGCAATAATATCCATACCGAGGATAATATCAAAGAAATGGATACAGAATGTTACATAATGAATCAAAGCAAGCATACAGATTCTCAAAAAAGAGTTTGTATGCTATTTATTTTTGCGATATTTTTTTGATTGCTCAATCATGCATCAGCTTAATTGACAGGGTAAAAAAATGGTGATATTATTTATGTTATTGATGCAATGGAGGGAAAAATGAAAGCATACGATTTGATAAATAAAAAAGAAATAGAAGTGAACTATAATGATCTCGTGGAGCTTATGAACAACAACAGGCAGGTAGACTTAATACTTAATGAAAAGAAGACAGATGAAGACGGGTATTTAACCTGGAATGGAGAGCACTGGACCATGGTTAACGCCAAGAGATATATGAGATGCTACTCATTAGGCGACAGACAGCTTAGAGATTTCACATCTCATAACATATATGACCTGAAGAATGATTTCAAACCTGAGGAAGCAAAGGAAATACAAATAAACTAATGCAGTATGTGTCGGTAGTAACTATATTGTTTTGATTTTTATGGTTGAATCTTTTTTGTTTGACAATTTAGATTCAACCATTTTTATTAATTATTTATTTGAGAAGTGGGACAGCTTCGTTATGTTATTGAAAATACAACGAAATTTCAATATATTTTGCTTGTAAAAATTTTATCTATATGATAAAATACAAGGAGCATTGTTGTTAAATATATAATTAACAATAATAAAAAGTTACTATTTGTGACATTAAATGGAGGGATATCTATGCTGGATGAACCACTAAATGAGGATTTAATTAAAGAAGAACTTACATCCGATGCATTTGATGAAGAGGTTGAAGAAGTTATAGAAGAACCGGACAAGGTTGCTCTTATGGGTGAATTTATTAGAGACAGGTCATATGAAGGTATTCTGACTAACGCCGAAGATTTTATAGACGAGCCTTTATCGCTGGAAGTTGAAGAAGTCTTGCAAATGATTGATGAACTCAAAGCAAGAGATGAATTTTCTGATATTTGCATAAGCAAGGGAGCGGAAAAAATATATCTTTTCTCAGAAAACTATATTACAAAAAAATACGCGAAAATGATGATTTCCGTAGCGGAAAAAGATTTATTAAACCTCATTGCTGAGACAGTTCGTGAAGAATCAAAAATTTATCCCAGACCTACGGACGTGAGATTATTCAGTAAGGCACCATTTAACTTATCAAAGGATGAATTCAAAGAGTTGTATTCACAGCTTGTTAAAAAAGAGGAATACACTGACATACAGGAAACAAGAGCTTCAAACAACGCACCTTATCTATATTCTGAAAAGTTTATGAAAAAAGCTCATGCAGCTTCACTTGCAGAGTGGATAGAGGTTGGTGCTGAACAAAACCCATAGCCTTGGAAATATAATTTTTGAAAGGAGGAGCATCATGGGAAGACTAGGAGCAACAGAGCTTATTTTAATTTTAGGTATTGCACTGGTTATTTTTGGACCTGCTAAGTTGCCTGAAATAGGTAAAGCTTTTGGTAAGTCAATTAGAGAATTTAAGGATAATGTAAACAAAACCGATGAACCGGAAAACAAAGAAAATTAGTCTTTAGACAGATAACCAATATTTATTTTGAAGGGAGAGTTACTATGTTTCAAAGAGAGATTGAAGATTTT
>DAMAEI010000030.1:0-8872 GCA_031997345.1 Sedimentibacter sp.
AAGCACTTCATTAGCCTTCCATGACATAATTACGCCTTCTTTAAATGTCTCAGATCCGCTGCCTTCAGTATTCACTGGAGGCACCAGTGTGCTTGGAGCATTGGTATCATTGAATTTAAAACTTCCTTCCCATTCAACATAATCATAAGATTCGATACCGTTTTGTGTAGTTCCTGCATATGAGCTTTGTCCCGGGAGAACAGTTATTTTAACCGTCTTTGTCTCTCCGATTTTCACAATACCGGCATGGACAGCTGCCTTAGATATATCGGAATCATCCGAATATATGCCGGTACCCCATACATTTCCCTCTTCTGTACCTGTAACTGTTACATTAATAACAGTTTCTCTAATACCGCGATATTCTTCTAAGTCTAAATCGCCTGCATCAATTATACCGCCTGCAACTGCAGGCACAACCATTGTGAAAATCATTAAAAATACTAAAATTGCTATTTTCGTTCTCATATTATTCTCCTTATTTTTATTTTGTTGTTTTAACACCATCGTTTTGTATAAATTATATCCTTATTCCTCCTGCACTGACAGATTGATAGATAACTCTTTGATTTCGCTGTTGTAGGTCAGATATACCCCAGTTCTGTTCCCATTAACACCATAGTATACGATAACTCCTTCAGATTTTGATTCAAGAATATCCTCTGTATAATCTTTTTTGATTTTTTCTAAATATTCATTGAATGCATCTTCTTTTACTTCGTTCATAACAACCATTAAGCCATTATCAGCTTCCATCACACCAACAATCTCACCGCCTTTAAACTCGGGAATTGATTTTGCCATTTCAGATTTAGGCCATTCGGTGGAGCCGAAGGTAGCTTTCTGTCCATCGTTACCGGTCATTGTTATTACATCGCCATCCACATCTACATCCACATCCGATGCACTCTCCATGATTTTTTCCGTAATCTTTTCTGCAACTGATTCTTCAATTTTTTCTTTTGCTGAGCATCCTGCGAAGGATAACATTAGCACATCAATAGAAAACAACATTATCGTCAATAAAACCTTTTTCATAGCTACCCTCATTTCTTATATTTAACATTTCATATTTAATCTTTAATTTTAATATGCCTTCGAACTTACTCCTGTCATTGTTATTTTATAATATTTGGGGAACGGTCCCGTTATACCGTCTTCATTCATCGGAAGCACTACCACATATCTGTCTTCCCCCCAAGTTGCGGCGGCAATATCTGCCGGTAGACCGGTGCTTGATTTCGTGCTGAAGAATGTACCGCTTACAATAATGCTGCTGAAGCCGGACAAATCCCTGTAATTTACGAAATTTAAATAGCTCCTTATATCCTTGGTCACAAATACGCTGTACTTAGCAGCTCCCTCAACAGGCTCCCATGAAAGTCCATACCAGCATGGAGAACCTAAGAGGTCATCGGTTTGTCTTTCCGACCATATTGTTTTTCCGACTATTCTGTCAAGCATTGTAAATCTCAGACTTTGAGGTATGCTCTCAGCCGTACCGTTTACAGCTGTAATGCTGATATCAACAGTATCGCCTATTTCAGCAGTATAAGCAAAAGCATCTTCGCTGAATTCGAATACTTCAGATTTTCCATTTTCTGTGAAACAAACCTTAAATCCTGTATATTCTCCTAGTATTGTTGCTCTGCTCAGCCTGAATACTACTTTACCTTCATTTCCGCCAAGATCCTCAAATTGATCCTCCATATAGAATACCGGCTGCATTGGAACTGAATACTTGGTTCCCGAATCTATAACAGGCTTTGGCTGTACTGAATCTCCTTCTGTTTCTGTAATTGCAGGAACATCTGCTTTTCCATTAGACTCAGGTGTTTGCACATTTTCTGTGGGAGCAGGGGGCTGTGTATTTGATGTATTACTGTTAAAATTTACATCATAGGTTATTACGGCCTCTCTCGTACTGTTGATCCAAGCCACCTTTGCATTGAGGTTTTCAGCAGAGAAGCGTACCGGCACGTATGTGCGTCCGTTTTGAATAAGCGGTGCCACGTCAATTTCACGCTTCACCCCGTTCACGGTTATTTCTTTTTTTCCAACCCACATGTTAACGGTGCTTCCTTTTGCCGTCAATGTAATTTGCTGAGTGCTGTTATCCCAGCCCACAGTACCGCCCATTGCCTCTACTATTGCACGAATGGGAACCATTGAACGTGAGGAAATAACTATGGGTGCAGTACCGCGGCCCGGATCGATTTCCTGAAGCTTACCGTTAACGCTCATGTTTGGATTATCGATTTGAAGCACGATAAAATTCTTTTTATTTCCTGACTTTGTAATTTCACTTCCTGTTTTCAATGTGTATCTTGCTATTATATCTCCTAACATTTCCTCTTTGCCATTTATCGGGTCAGCCTCTGCAAGCACTGTCTTAACCGTATAGTGATATGTGGTGTTCGGCTCTACATTGATGTCCGCGTAGGAATTGTCCGTGATATAAAAATCCGAAACAGAAATACCCAATTCATTTTCCGAGGGTGACCTGAACAATCGATAGCCGAGCACTCCGCTTTCCTGCCATGACATAATTACGCCTTCCTTAAATACCTCTGAGCTGATATTTTCGGCAGGAGGCACAGGTGTGCTTGCAGCCTGAGTATCACTGAATTTAAAGCTTCCTTCCCATTCAACGTAATCATAAGATTTGATACCGTTTTGCAAAGTACCTATATATGAGCTTTGTCCTGGGAGAATAGTTATTCTGACTGTTTTTGTCTCTCCAACCTTTAGAATACCGGCATGGACGGCAGCTACTCCTATATCGGAATCATCCGAATATATGCCGGTGCCCCATGCACTTCCCTCTGTTGTACCGGTAACTCTTACATTAAGAATAACTTCACCCATACCGCGATATTCTTCTAAGTACAAATAATCCGTACTAAGTATGTTATCCGCATATACAGGCACTATAATTAGTGAAACTAAAATAAATGTAATTACAAACACTTTAATCAACTTATGCTTTTTCATCATAACCACCAATCCTTCTGATTTTTAATATATTATTACAGCCTCTCTTGTATTGATGTTTTCTGCGGCAAAACGCAGCGGCACGCAGATGCGGGAGCTGTAATTAACGATGTTAAAACAAATGCAATAATCAATACTTTGAATATGTTATGAGTTCACCATTATGCATCCCCTAATAATTTTGTTTTATTAATATCTTATACCGAGACAGACATTATCTGTATTTAAATAGCATCTTTTTGTTTATAAATAATTGACTTTTAAACATAAAAAAACCTATATATTCACCGTTCTTCAGTAAATATATAGGTTGAAATGACAGAATCAAATTTTTGACATGAATTGTTTTTTATATTCAGAAGGAGAAATTCCCTCAAAGCGCTTGAACACCGAAGAGAAATGTGAAACACTTAAAAAGCCGCAAAGCCTGCCTATTTCCTCAATACTATCGTTGCTTTTTATCAACTTTTCCTTTGCCTTTCCTATCCTGAGCTTCATTAAATAATTGTATGGAGTTTGTTTCATACCTGCCTTAAAAATTCTTTGAAAATGACATGGACTGATAAAAATAATATTGCATATCTCTTTTATAGTAATATTGCTGCTGTAATATTCCTGCATATATTTTATTGATTGCTCTATATAGTCATTGTCAGTATAATAATTTTTAGAGTATGTAAGAAAATCAGGAAAGAAATCTCTGATTAGCTGTATTGATATTTGTGTTTCCATACTTTCAAGCATCAGTGGGCAGCTTTCCCCGAAGCTTATTATTTCTTTAATAAAAAGCTCAATCAATTCCAATAATTGATGGCTGTAGGCTTTACCGCTGCTGTCAAATTTAATCTTTTCTTCTTTTATTGTACTTGATGCCGATCTTTCAAAAAAATTCCTGTCAATGCCGATAGAAATAAATTTGACTTCACCCACACTTTGAACAGGTGTCACATTTACAGGCATATTCGGTTCAATGCATACAAAGCTTCCCTTTTTAAATTTATATTCGACACCGGCAACTTTCATAGGAGGTGGCGTTGTTTGAAAGAGCACAAAATGGTAATCCGGTGTTTTCATTTCTCTTTCCGACACAAACACTTCAGGTATAAAAACAGCCATATGTTTACCTATATAAGTCTTAGTGTTAGAATGAATGTTTTTAGGTATATTTTCAATGAATTCATCAAAGCTGAGCTTCATGCATTACCTCCTGATAAAAACACCTCCAAACCGATTATGTCGCAGCTTGGAGGTATACTTCTTTTATTATTGTACTTCGTCAAAAAGAATTTCAAATTCTTTGCCTGAAATAGTTTCCTTTTCGAGAAGCGCCTGAGCAACACGATGTAGTTTCTCCATGTTCTCGCTTAGGAGTGTCTCGGTTTTGTGGTATGCGTTGTCTATGATTCTGCGCATTTCAGCGTCTATTTTGGCAGCTACTTCTTCGGAATAATTTCTTATCTTATTGAAATCTCTTCCAAGGAACACTTCCTCGTCATTTGTTCCGTATGTCATTGGCCCAAGGGCATCGCTCATGCCATAAGTTGTTACCATAGCTCTCGCAACCTTTGTGGCTCTTTCTATATCGTTGGACGCACCGGTGGAAATGTCGTCAAGGGCTAATTTCTCGGCAACTCTGCCACCCAGAAGTCTTACTATGCTTTCTTCCATATCGGTCTTTGACCTGTATGAGCGATCTTCTTCAGGAAGGTACATGGTGAATCCACCTGCACCGCCTCTCGGAATTATGGTTATCATGTGGACAGGGTCCTTGTATGATGACAGCCTTGCCACAACTGCATGGCCTGCCTCGTGGTATGCCGTAAGCTTTCTCTCATTGTCGCTGATAACCTTGCTTCTTTTCTCGGGTCCAGCAATAACCTTGGTTATAGCTTCTTCAATAATGTCCATGGTTATGACATTCTTGTTCTGCCTTGCAGTAAGAAGCGCTGCTTCATTCATTGCATTTTCCAGATCGGCCGGCGTAAATCCCGGAGTTCTCTTGGCAACTATGGAAAGCTCCACATCGTCTGCCAGTGGTTTCTTTCTTACGTGAATCTTTAATATTTCTTCTCTTGCCTTAACATCCGGAAGTCCAACATGAACCTGCCTATCAAATCTTCCTGGTCTCATGAGCGCCGGGTCAAGTATGTCAGGTCTGTTTGTTGCGGCAATTATGATGATTCCTTCGTTTCCTGAAAATCCGTCCATTTCCACAAGAAGCTGGTTCAGTGTTTGCTCTCTCTCGTCGTTGCCTCCTCCGAGACCTGCTCCTCTTCTTCTTCCAACTGCATCTATTTCATCTATGAATATTATACATGGAGCATTTTTCTTTGCTTGGTCGAATAAATCCCTAACCCTGGAAGCACCCACACCCACAAACATTTCAACAAAGTCCGAACCGCTTATACTGAAAAATGGCACGCCTGCTTCACCTGATACTGACTTTGACAAATATGTTTTTCCTGTTCCTGGAGGACCCACAAGCAAAACTCCCTTGGGTATTCTTGCTCCAAGCTTAACAAATTTTGCGGGACTTCTCAGAAAATCAACTATTTCACTGAGCTCTTCCTTCTCCTCATCAAGTCCGGCAACATCGGCAAATGTGATTTTCTTGTTTGGGTCTTCTTCCTTGACCATCCGTGCCCTGCTTTTTCCGAAAGACATTGCTTTACCTGTTCCTCCGCCCTGAGACTGCTTCATGAACACATACCATAGAACTCCCAGAAGCACCAGCATACCGACTGTCGGAAGTGCTGAAACCCACAGGGGCGTTGCAGGGACAGGCTTGCCTATTATTTCTATTTCACCGGATTCAACCTTTTCCGCAAGATATTTGTCATAAAAGTTTGAAGAGAAAAGAAATACAGTAGGAACAAACGACGTGAACGCCTTATCATCCTTATATACACCTTTGACTTCATTTTCCGTAAAGGACATGGATTTTATATTGTTGTTTTTTATTTGAACTATAAGCTCGCTGTAGCTGATATTTTGTGAATCTGTCTTCGGTTCAACCATTCCCTGAACCAGCATTATGATTACCACAAATATAAGCAGATACATGGCGATGCTTCTCATAAATCCTTTCAATTAAAGCCTCCTTTTGTCTGCTATTAGACTAATTAAAATTGTAACACAAAATTCAATGCCTTGCAATCGATTATTGGTAAACTTCCTCTTTAAGCACTGCTATATATGGCAGATTCCTGTATTTTTCCGCATAGTCGAGACCGTATCCAACAACGAATTCATCAGGCACCTGGAATCCGGTGTACTTGATGTCGAGATCAATTGTTCTTCTCTCAGGCTTGTCAAGAATTGTACAGATTTCAACTGATTCAGGTCCTCTCGATCTCAGGTTATCCACTAGGTATGACAATGTCAGTCCGGAATCTATGATATCTTCAACTATGAGTACATGTTTTCCTTCTATACCTGTATTTAAATCCTTCAGTATTCTCACGACTCCCGAGGATTTCGTTTCAGAGCCATAGCTTGATATTGCCATAAAATCAATATCCAGCGGAAGATCTATCTTTCTCATGAGGTCGCTTACAAATATTACAGCTCCCTTGAGAACACATACAAGAAGCAACTCCTTGCCTTTATAATCCTCAGTTATTTTTGCGCCAAGCTCTGCGATTTTCGCCTTGAGAGTTTCCTCTGGAATTAGTATTTCCCTTATATCTTTATTCATCAATGCTGCTCCTCCAAGTAATGTTTAATATTTTTTTTGTTGAACCTGACACCTTGTAGCTGTTGTGAATCCTGAAGCCTTCAAGCCACAATATATTATCGTCGTCGGCGATTATAATCCTGCTTTCTCTCTCCTCGGCAGGAACCTTCATGTCAATGAAAATGTCCTTTATTTTTTTTCTCCCCACCATGCCGCAGGGTATCATAGAATCACCGGGACGCCTGTTTCTCACAACCAAATTTCCTTTTACAAGCCCGTAGTCCAAGCTTATATTCATGTCATCATCACCCTTGTATTCCAAAATGTCCAGAATTCTGCATATCAGCATCTTTCCTGCCTCCGGAATAGACAAAGAGTGGTTCAGTATAATATTATATTGAAAATTTGGAATATTTTCAACAACTTTATTAATTATAAAATTACCGTAGCTGATTTCGACAGTAAATCCCTGGGATAAATCAATTTTTTTTCCCGTGCTGCCTGTTCGCATAAAGTCCACGGCATAATCTATGTGTTTCATTTCAACGTTTACCGTATTGCCCTTCAGTTCCTCCACGGCACGCCTTACGATTCTGCCGGCCTCACCTTGCTCCATATCCCTGAGTACACCCAGATCCAGCACAACCCGCTCTTTTTCCTTTTTTACAAGCACATCATTAAATTTAAGCTCCACATACTTTTCTATTATCCTTTTGTCTCTCTCCATGGCCTCAGACATCCTGTGCAGCGTTTCCTGTATGCCCGGATTAAAATTTTTTTCAAGATACGGAATAAGGTTGAGCCTTATTTTGTTCCTTCCGTAAATATCGTGCAAATTTGTTTTATCAGTGCAATATTCATAATTATTTTCATGGAGATATTCAAGAACCTCTTTTTTTGTTACATTGAGCATAGGCCTTATTATGTAGTCCCGTTCAAAGGACATTGCGCTCAATCCATCAATTCCGGTGCCTCTTATTATTCTCTGGAGGACTGTTTCCGCCTGGTCGTTCAGGTTGTGAGCAACGGTCAGCCTTCCTCCTCCGATCTCTTTAAGATTATCTCTGAAAAAACCGTACCTGAGTATTCTACCCGCTTCCTCTTCCGTAACCTTCAGTTCCCGTGCATAATCACCAGCGTGCTTCCTTTTCACAAAGAGCTTTATGCCGTATTTTTCGCAGAGCTCTCTCACAAACTCCTCATCATGCAATGCATCCTCTCCGCGGTACATATGATTTATATGAGAAGCATACAAATTAAAACTTAATATTTCCTTTAATTCTCTCAGGTTGTGAAACAAAAAAACCGAATCAGGGCCTCCTGACAGCCCTATAAGTATATTATCCCCGGTTTTTATTAATTTTTTATCCAAAATGTTTTGTTTTATTAAATTATTCATAATTTCCTCTGTTTATTGCACGATATAAATTATACCACGAAACAGAAAAATTAAAACACCTTTTTTATTTTAATACTATTCGCACTAAAGGCACCCTAAGGTGCCTTTGCTTTTATATTTTTATGCTCATTTCTCTATCCTATTTTTGTAACAAGCACGGTCATGTCGTCCATGACCGTGTCCTGTCCACGGAGAGCATAGCTCAGTATTGAATTGGCTATTATCTGAGGATCTTTGCCGGTGAGTGTTTCAAGATACCTGTCCAGCGATTTTTTTTCGTCAAAGGTTATTGAATCGGTTATTCCGTCGGAAACCATTATTACTATATCTCCAATTTCTATTTTCTTTTTAAATGAGCTATATTCAAAATCATCTACTATCCCCATTGGCAGGCTTCTTCCCGATATTTTATCCACAGCCTTCCCGCTAATAATATAGGTTGGTGCTGCCCCTGCCTTGTATAGCCTCATTTCTCTCGAGCTGTAATCTATTATGCTGAAATCCACCGTAACAAATCTTTCATCCCCCAATTTAATCATCAGGATCGAATTCAGTGTCCTTAATATCTGCTCCTCCGAAAAGTCAGTGTATAAAAACTTTGAAAGAAGATCCACAGCCCCGGTGCTCTCGTTATATGCCTCTTCTCCTGAACCCGTTCCATCGCATAGCACGGTATAATATCTGTCCGCTCTTCCCGCATGTGCGAAGCTGTCCCCGGAAACCTCGCTTCCGTCCTTTACCGCCGTGGCACTGTATGTCCTTATTTTTACTCTTTTGATGCTCTTGAATTTCAAAACATAATA
>DAMAEI010000030.1:8882-19678 GCA_031997345.1 Sedimentibacter sp.
CGAAGGAATAACCCAGTCTGTGCATTTAAGCCTTGCACCGCATACATTACGTACAATTAGCTCCACGGCCCTCTTCGCCTCGTCACATGTTCTCTCTGTTTTGACCGTAACGCTGAGTACGGTTGAATCATTGTCCGGTGACAGAGCCTCAAAGAATTTAACCTGCATATTCTGCCACAGAAGCTGTTCCTTGATTTTGAGCTTTGCCTTGTCTGTAAAGATGTTTAAATATTTTGATTTTCTGTAGTCATCGATTTTTTTTATTTGTCTTTCTTCCAGCTGTCTTATGGGGGATTGCCCTGCAATAGCAGCTTCCTCGCTCATCATTTTACGCTTTTTTCTCTTAGTTCGGTATACGCTTCCTTTTTTCACACCGGATTTTATGAGCTTTATCCTTTTTATTCCCTCGCTTGCCAGCACTGTTGCGCTGAAAACAAATATTGTTTCAAATATTATAAGCATAAATCCGTTAATATCGAATCCGTCCGACAGAAGTATGGTTAATTTTGAAATCAGCAGCACAATCGATGCATATCCCGCCGCAACGAGAATCGATCTTTTCTCTTCTCTGAAATTCAAAAAATAGGCGTAGACAGCAATCAACATTATTACATACACAAAATTAAACTGGACTGTGAGCACCGCAGCGGCCACCGCTACCAGCATCGCTGCTGAAGGCCCCATCGCGTAGCAATACGAACACAGTATTACAATTGCAAATGGAAATATTTCATCGATTATATTTTGCCTGGCAATAAAAAAGCACACCGCAAAAACCAGCCAGTTTTCTCGGATGTGCCTGAGCTCTTTTTTTAAAATTTCACTTAAAATACTTAAATCGTATTTTTTCTCATTTGTTTTACCAATCATAATTTCCACCCCTTCACATATATGGTAGCAGAAACTGATTGTAAAATGCTGTCAAACTTTGTGTATTATTTCAGTTTTCCAAATCATCTTTTGAACCTATTCCCTGAATAAGTTTGTTGTCATTTTTATTTTTATCTATATATATGATTTCATTTGGTTTAACCATTTTATACTGGTCGCGAGCTATTTTTTCTATAAGCTCCAGAAGTGCTTCCTCATCATTCATCTTATCCACATCTTCCTTGAGCTCTCCTGCCTTCTTTGCTACCTCGGCCTTCTCCAAATTTTTCTGCTCTATTGACTTGTTAAGGTCGTTAAGCATCTGATATTGATTAAATGCAGTGTATGCAAAATATAAAACAAAGACTGAAAACAGGAAATTAATGACATTGAATTTTCTTTTTTTCTTTTTTGGAGCAGCCGCCTCGAACTTCTGCTGGAACTTCTGTTGTCTTCTCAGCTCTTTTATTTCTTTTTCCTGTCTTCTGAAATCATCGTTGTTTATTTTTTTCTTCAAGGCTATTATTTTTTGTTCTTCGTTCAAGTTGATGCTCCTTTCTTCTTTTGTTTTGTCCGACGCCTGTTCTTTTTACGGGCATTATTTCTTTCATTATATACCCTTTTGCGGTTTTTTAAAACCTTTTTAACTCTGAATTTAAAAAATTTGTATCTTTTTTTCGCTTTATTTTTAGCTTTTTCGTATCTTTGCCTGAGGGGAGCCAAAAGTATCTTAATCTTCTTAACAATGTACCTGAATGGTCCTATAAGCACGCTGATGATTTTTTTTACTGCTTTAATAACCGCATTTGCAGCATGAATCATAGCTCTTAATATATATCGGCTTATACCGTAAAAATATAACAGCGCTCCAGTCATAAATCCCATAAGAATAAAAAATCTCACGCTGCCGTAGCTTAAATCGAATATGAGTTCTACCCCTATGTAAATACTTATTATCCAATAAACAATATCACCTATTGCAGTGCCTAATCTGCGCAATTTAACATAATGCCTGAAGAATCTGTATATGTCCCACATGAAGCCGAGAAGCATCCCCCCCATAACAGATACCGCAAGCATGTATTCTTGAGAGTAAGGTAAATAATCCATAGTACCCTACTTAAACAATTTTTTCATAAGGCTTGTTTTTTCTCTTGTTCCTCCATGTTCCGAATATACTAGGGAGTTTATAGTTCCTTTGACGACTAATTTTCCTTCTTCCACATTCAGCTTGCTTATGCTCAAATTTTCTCCCTTTATATCCAGCCTTCCCTTGCTTGTTATCAAGACAACTATTTCGTCATTGAAACTATCCACATTTTCCACACCTGTGACATTAAGAACTCCCCTGTTTTCAAGCACTAAGCTCTGCAATATTTTTTCATCCATAAAATCCCCCCGTGCGAAGCTTCAATCTTTATATTTATAGTATATGAAGGGCTTGTGCAGATATGAATAAAATGTCATAAATATGCCGGGCTGCGTCAACTGACCGCTGGCCCGGCAATGCATTTACAGTTTATGTTTTTCCATATAAATGCCTCTTGCAAGCTTTCCGTGAAGTATACTTTTTTTGAGAGACTTAAGGCTTTGTCTGGTCTGAATGATTTGTCCTGAATTCATCAGTATTGAAGCCCTGCCACTCTCATTATAAATCTGTTTCACAGCGCTTAAATCCACATATCCGTAAGCGGCATCGTGCTTAAATAAAGGCTTTCTGAAGTTCACATAAATAAAAACTTTGGTTTCATTTATTACAACCGGTACCCTGTTTGTTATGCCGAGCTCGTTTCCATAATTTATCCTGTTATGGTAAAGGCTTATATTGTAGTAATCCGCCATCCTTTTTTTACAGGTCTCAACAGTTGCACTTTCTATAAAAGAGGCCTCTGCCGTAACTATTTCGGTACAGTTTCCCTTGTCTTTTGCATAAACAGGCAGCATAGCCTCAATTTCGTTGAATTTTAAATTGTTTTTCATATTATACAAACCCTTTTTGCCGAAAATTACATTGAAATTCCGGCATAATATTTTTTCCTGAAATATATCGGAGTCACTGCGCAATCCATGTGCTTTCCTAGTTTTACAATTTCATGCTTCATTATTATAATTAAGCAAAAACAAGGAGGAGTTACCATGATCTCTGATATTAATTATATTATTCAGATGTCGCTGAATGGGGACAAGAAATGTCAGGAAATTTTGCTTGAAACAATAAGCCCTTTAATCTATAAAAATATTTACCTTTACTGGAATCCTTTAGATCCAATCACCGAAGATCTTGCACAGGATGGATATGAATTTGTTTTAAGGTCTCTTGATGAATACGAGCCTGAGCAGAATGCCCACTTCCTGCATTATATAAAAATTAAAATTATATTTTTCTATAAAAACCGATTCAGGAGCTTAAAGAAATACAGAAAAGAAATAAGTCTTTCCAACGATGAGTTTTTTTCTGAATTTCTAATTCAGGAGTCGGACAGTTCTCAGTGTACACTGAATAAAATGATTTCAGAAGAGAGTGCGGACGAGCTGCGCAAAAATATAGAAAGGCTTACTGCAAATGATCGTGAAATTATTTATCTGTATTATTATGAGCTCATTCCCCTGCACGAGATATCTAAGCTTCTCAATATTCCCTACAGCACTGCAGGTGGAAGAAAGCAGCATGCAATAAAAAAACTTAGAAAGTATCTAACACCGAAAAAATAACTCTGCACCTGTCTACGTGCGCCAATATTGCCTGTTTAAAAATCTTCATTCTTATGCTAAGATAGATATAGTGAAATCATAAATCATTATATTGACAGGGGAGAATTAAAATGAAAACAAGAGAAGTAAAATCAGTGCTCATATTGCTATTGACGGCGGCCATATGGGGATTTGCGTTTGTTGCCCAAAGGGTGGGTGTGCAATATGTTGGAGCATTCACATTTAACGGTGTGCGATTCGCTCTGGGAAGTATTTCTTTGCTGCCCGTAATTTATTTTTTCAGCAGAAATAAAAGTCCTCAAGACGGCGACTTTGAGGAAGCCGATTTAAAAACAACCGTAAAATCAGGGATACTTGCGGGGAGTGTATTGTTTATAGCGGCATCTCTTCAACAGTACGGACTAATATATACAACAGCAGCGAAAGCGGGCTTCATAACCAGCCTGTACATTGTGTTGGTACCTGTTCTCGGCATATTCTTAAAGCAAAAAACACATGTTGCTACATGGATAGGTGCCGTCATAGCTGTTGTTGGTCTTTATCTCCTAAGCATAAATGAGAGCTTCACCATAGAATTCGGAGATTTCCTTGAAGTAATAGGAGCGTTTTTCTGGGCAATTCACATTCAGCTCATAGGAAGATATGTGAAAAACGTTGATGCAATTAAGCTTTCCAGCATTCAATTTGCCACATGTTCAGTACTAAGCATGGTAGTTGCGCTCATATATGAGGATATAACTATGAGCGGATTGTCAGCTGCTCTTGTTCCGATTTTGTACGGTGGGATTATGTCTGCAGGAGTTGCATATACGCTTCAGGCAGTGGGACAAAAGGGTGCAAAGCCTTCAGATGCAGCACTAGCACTGAGCATGAAATCTGTATTTGCCGCCATAGGCGGAGCAATTATGCTTAATGAAATACTTCCTATAAAGGGATATGCGGGCTGTGCCTTGATGCTTTTGGGCATGCTCATAGCACAATCAGAGAATCTCGGAAAATCTTAAATAATGTTCACATAATATCCGTATAAGCCTTTTAAGGTTTGTACGGAATTTTTTTAATGTTGTAACACTTTGATTGGTACAGAGTATTATATTATTAGGCTTGACCTTTAAAAAAATTTACAAGAAAAGGTGTTATTATGTATAACGGATCAAATAATGTAGAAGAATCAAACTGCAAAAGACCCAATAGACCGGAAAACGAGAATCATGGCGGAAGAAGATGTGACTGTGTTTACGATTGTCTGTTTGATTTATTAGAAGATGCTGTAAAAGAGGACAACTGCGACCGCAACTGCTGGAACAACAGACCCGACAACTGTGGTGACAATGTGCAGGGCGAAGGCAGAAGAAGAAGCGACTGTAATTGTGTTTTCGAATGCCTGATTGAACTGCTTGAAGATGCCTTAGAAGAAGACGACAACTGCATCAGGAAATGCCGAAGAGATTAATATAAAAATATGCGGCGGATAATCCGCCGCTTTTTGTATTAATAATGTAACTATGACATGCTGTTGTGATTGCCTGGCTTAAAAGTAGCACAGTCTGTTTCAGAAGAGGTCTTTGCATTTTTATGCTGAACTTCTATTTTCTGAGCGTTGCAGTAATCTCCCGTTGCATAATAATGACAAGTATTAACAACACATTTTACACCTGGATTGTGATTTTCCATTTCCGCACCTTACCTTCCATATAATTTCTTATAGTTATAGTTTTGAAGTTTAATTAATAAACTTTCTTCAATTATTATTACCTGTTTTGTTTTAACTATAATTTGAAATTTTATGTAATTTTTTTGTGCAATATGCTATTTTGGCTAACTTTACTTATCTGCTTTCAGCTCAGGAACTATATTTGGAGCTATTTCTCCACAAAGCACCTTTACCAAGTTCTGTGCTGACAGCATCGCCATGTCACTTCTTGTTTTTTTCGTTGCTGAACCTACATGAGGTGTCAGTACAACATTTGGCATTTTTATGAGGGGATTGTCTATGTCAATGGGTTCCTTTTCGTAAACATCCAGACCGGCGCCTGAAATTTTCTTTTCTTCAAGAGCCTTTATAAGAGCTTTTTCGTTAACCGTAGCTCCTCTGGAAACATTGATGAATATTGCATCTCTCTTCATGAGGTTAAACTGCTCCTCATCAATCATATGGTATGTTTCGTCTGTCAGGGAAGTCATAACCAGAACAAAGTCGCTTTGGCTCAAAAGTGTATTCAAATCGGCATATTTCACACCAAGTTTTTCTTCAACTTCAGTCTTCTTTGTCCTGTTGCAGTACAAAACATCCATATCAAATCCGAAGCGCGCCCTTTTGGCAACATCCTGCCCTATTCTGCCCATGCCTATTATGCCGAGAGTAGAATGGTGCACATCCTTACCGAACATCTCCTCCGAATCTGTGGAAGTCCATTTTCCATCTCTTACAAATCGGTCCATTTCAACAACCTTTCTCGCCGATGAAAGAATAAGCGCAAATATTAAATCGGCAACAGTATCGTTTAAGACCCCCGGAGTATTTGTTCCCACTACGCCCTTTTCTTTCATTGCCTCAATATCAAAATTATTGTATCCCACAGATATATTGCTGACTGCCTTCAAAAGAGGTGCGTGCTCCAACAAATTCTTATCTACTTTCGTTCCGGAAAGCATCACGCCTTCCTTGTCATGAAGCTTGCTTAGAAGTTCTTCATATCCTGCTGCATCTTCACCCTCATATTTCTCATAATCACAATACTTACCTATGTATTCCTCCACGCGTGATGGTATTTTTCTTGCAATATATATTTTTGGTCTCATGGCTCTCCTCATTTATCAATAGTATTAATTTGCCTCTCCGACTTTGTAGTCGAGATTGGTATACGAGAAAAACTTGGTATCCTCGTCAATCATATGTCCAGATACAACATCATTTACCAGGAATGAAACAAATGACGTCTTGTTTATGCTTCCTTCAATAAATGATTTTCTCAAATTAAGCGCATTATCCACAAGATCATCATGTATTTCTTTATGCTCTTTTTTACTGGGATATCCAACCTTTTCAAGCACCTTCTCCTCATATTCGAAGTGCTCAACTATATGGTTCAGGAGCTTGTCAAGCTGTTCAAGCACTGTATCATAGTCATATCCTGACAGATTCATAAAAATCAGAGTATTGCCATACTCAATAAGATCCATATGCTGTTTGTCAATTACTTTGTCGCCACATTCCCACTCTTTGTTCCACTCGATGTGAACCAACGCAATATTGCTGTTATCTTCAAAGTTTACAACACAGTTTCTGCCGCCTTCCTTTGCGCAGTACAGTGCCCTGTCCACTCTTCTGTACCAGTCCTGCATGTGTTCTTCCTTGTTTCTTTCTGCAACACCGAGGCTTGCGGTTATTTTGCCCGCCACCGGATGAATATTTTTTTCCAGCGATTTTCTTATTTTTTCTGCAACGACATCTGCCGAGTCAACATTTGTATTCGGCATCAGTACCACAAATTCTTCGCCGCCTACCCTGAACACATAGTCCGATTTTCTTGTGGCCCCTTTTATTATGGCTGCCGTTTTTTGCAGCACGTCATCTCCCATCTGATGCCCGTACATGTCATTTACATTTTTAAAATGATCTAGATCAAGCATCAGCATGGATATAGGTTCACCATACTTATCAGACAGGAATATTTCGTCAGCAACTCTTTTTTCAAAATAATACCTGTTGTAAAGTCCCGTAAGCTTATCGGTTATTGCAAGGTTTCTGAAAGTTTGCTCAGCATGCTTCTGATCAGATATGTCAAAAAGACCTATCAGTACGGCCTGTCTGTTGTTAAATGATGTCTTTGCAGATGTCACGGCAGCATGCATTTTTTTATTTCCATTTACAATTATTTCAATGTCTCTGCTTTCATATTGGTCGCTTCCTATGATTGTTTCCATAACATCATATTCATGCGATGCGAACCAGAAATAATGGTTGAAATAAATTTCCCGCTTATCCTTTACATTTATAATATCCTCAGCCTGTTTGTTCATAAGTATAATCTGCATGGTGTTCAGGTCAACCAAAAAAATTGCCCCGTGCACAATTTTAAACAGCTTCATAATATTGTCATTACTTTCCTTGATTTCATTAAATCCTTTAGAAATCAAATTAATTGACGGAGACAATACAAACAAGACAGAAAACAAAATAAACAGCAGAATGAAGTAATGCATGACTCTTTCTATTTCAGCCAAGTACTGAATATTTTCGATTTCACATCTTCCATACACACGCATAAGATTGTCGATGATGCCTATGTAATGCTGCAGTATGAGATGCTTGGCAACCACCATTACCAGTATGATTATAACCAAGGGCACCAGTCTTCTTATAATAACCTTTGCTCCATTAACCTTTTTACCTGTATACCCGTTCAACTTTTACCTCTTAATTCTAATTTATAAATATTATACCATAAAATATTAAAAAAGTGTAATTGCAAATAAAAATATTTGCTAACTATATCATCGCAGTTAATGCTATGAATTAATTTCTATAATTTCGATTCGTATTCATCTACCAGACGCTTCATGCCGTTGTACAGTATCTGTCCGTCAATTCCGGCTATGAGAAACTTAAAGCCCATTTCAAGATGCTGGTCCATTGCGCCTGACCATGTCATTATTCCGGGAATAACTCCATGCTTTTTACATGCTGAAACTACCTTGCGGCAGCTTTGCTGAACATCCGGATGATTAATCTGTCCTGTAAGACCCATGGACGCGCTCATATCAAACGGACCGACAAATGCAATATCAATGCCCGGAACCGATAAAATCTCATCTATGTTTTCAACCGCATCACGATGCTCTATCTGAAGAATAACCACAACCTCGTCGTTTGCCTTTACATAATAGTCCTTTACTTCTTCTGCGGGAGCTCCAAACAGCACCGCTCTTCCAGGTCCCATCCCTCTGACTCCGGCCGGCGGGTACTTGCAGTAACTCACCGCTCTCTCCGCTTCTTCTTTTGTATTTATCATAGGTATCATCAACCCCTCGGCGCCTGTGTCCATACCCGTCTTGGCAAGTGCCATGTCATTGAGAGCTATCCTGAGCAGCGGCACGGCCTTGGAGTTCCTTATCACTGCCACCATTTTGCCGGCAGTCTCCATGCTCATCGCTCCGTGCTCCCCGTCAATCATTATGCAGTCAACTCCCGTATATGACAGAATTTCTGCCGTGTCAAGGCTGCTTGTCATCATAAATGTTCCTAATGCAGTGCCACCCTGCAATAATTTTTCCTTTAATTTATTTTTCATCGCGTCCTCCATCTACCTAATGTTTTTGTATATTTTACCATAAAAACAATCAATTGCAAATATAAATGCACTGCTGAGCAAATAAATCAAGAAACACTTGTTATATTTTCACAGATGTTATATCATTTTTTATATATAAATGGAGAGGCGCATATGAAAATAGTTATTTTAGACGGATACACTACCAACCCTGGCGACTTGTATGGGCATAATAGGCTTTGGAAGAATCGGCAGGAAAACAGGTCAAATAGCACGTGCCTTCGGCATGAAAGTTTTAGCCGTGGCAGGACACCCCGATCCTTCTCTCGAATCTGATGACTACACCTATACAGATTTAAAGACATTAATGAAGGAATCAGACGTAATTTCTCTGCACTGCCCTCTCACACCCGAAACGTGGGGCATAATTAACAAGAGCAGTATATCTGAAATGAAGGACGGCGTAATAATTTTAAATACTTCAAGAGGTCCTCTCATTGTGGAGGAGGACCTTAAAGACGCATTAAACAGCGGAAAGGTTGCTGCTGCTGCCTGCGATGTAGTTTCATCGGAGCCGATTTCAGCCGATAACCCTCTTCTAAAGGCAAAGAATATCATCATCACACCTCACATCGCATGGGCACCCATTGAGGCAAGACGCAGGCTTATGGACTTGACATTGGAAAACCTAACCCAGTTCTTGGACGGTAATCCTATCAATATTGTAAATAAATAGTCTCTGAATTCTTAAGTAATTCTTAATAATTTCACCCTTTCATTTTTTGTGTAAAAATGGTATAATTTTTAGGTATTAAAAAAATTTGGAGGAAAAAATGAAAAAATTATCTTTACTTTTAGTTTTATCATTAGTGCTGTTCAGCTTTGTAGGCTGCTCAAGTGAAAAACCGGCAGGCGGAAACGCTGGAGAAACAAAAACATTGACAGGTACAGCTAAAGGCTTTGCCGGAGATGTTACTGTTACTTTAACAGTAAACGGAAACGACATAACAGAAGTTAAAGCAGAAGGCGCAAGCGAAACTCAAGGAATAGGCTCAAAAGCTCTTGAGGAATTACCAGCTGCAATAGAAAAAGCTGATTCTGCAGATGTTGACAGTGTTTCAGGTGCAACTGTAACAAGTAACGCCATTAAAGAAGCTGTTAAAAATGCTTTGGCAGGAAAATAATTAAATTATCAAGGGCTCCTTACGCATCGTGCGTCAGAAGCCCTTTTTTTATACTCTTTTTCTATGGTTGCCTTTCGCTCTTTGCCTTGTACATCTTCCTGTCCGCAAGACATATAAGTTCCTCAGCCGTTCTTGGCACATCCTTCATTGTTTCAATGCCGAAGGAAATAGAAATGTGCACATTTTCCAGCTGCAGCCTTGATGGTATTTTTTCAATGCTGTCCTGTATGCGACTTGCTATTGCATGTGCCTGCTCCTCACTTGCGTTATTCAGGCATAGAAGAAACTCGTCTCCTCCGTATCTTGCCGCCCAATCACGCTCAAAACGTATGTGCTTTGTTATGACATCAGCTGCAGATTTTATTGCCCGGTCTCCCATATCATGACCGTAAAGATCATTTAAGGTTTTAAAGTTATCCATATCTATAAAGCACACTGACAAGGGCTGATTTTTTAAGTCAGCATTTATAACGTCTATAGGAAGCCTTTCGTCCACAAAGCGGCGGTTGTAAAGAGATGTCAGAGAATCTCTGACTATAATATCATTAATCTCCCTCACAAAACGGTTCAGCATTTTACCGTCGTTGTAATTTCCCTCTCCCACAAGCATGCTGTCTGTGGTGTTTTTCATCAATTCCAGAACAACGGGTCTGATGGCATTATCGACGGTAACTGCGGTTACAAGCATGACAGACTCCTTTGCCCTTTCAAGCTTGAAGAAGCTCTTGCCCTCCCTATACGCCCTCACTGATATGCA
>DAMAEI010000030.1:19688-24913 GCA_031997345.1 Sedimentibacter sp.
ATTGTCGCAGATTTTTCCGTTGCTCCAGTAATTATAACAAATTTCTTTCGTTTCCTCCAGAGAAGAATCCCTGTAGTCTATTACCTTCTTGTCGATAGGGTCCACCAATCGAACCGAGTCATACATTCTATGAAAAAAATCTAATTTATCCTTTATTTCATTAATCGAGATATGTTCCATTTTTCACCATCTTCAGATATGAAGCAACACGCTGTGCACTTCTTTTTGTACCTTTTCACTCTAACATACGTACGGATATAAATCAATTTTAATCATTGTAATTCTAAAAATAACATTTCCATATATACCATAAAATTACATACTGCTGTATTTACTAACTATCACCGTACCGGTTTTTCCTGTTATACCTTCTTTAACTTTTTCAAGAGAAGTGATAAGCACATTTCTACCCGGCTTTGATTCCACAAATTTCAATGCTGCCTTGATCTTCGGAAGCATGGATCCCGGTGCAAAATGACCTTCTTCAATATATTTATACACATCCTCAACGCTTATTTCAGACAAATCCTGCTGGTTCGGCTTGTTGAAATTTATTGATACTTTTTCTACTGCGGTTAATATTATCAGATAATCAGCATCCATTATTTCAGCAATCTTTTCTGCTGCGAAATCCTTATCTATAACTGCGGCAACACCTTCAAGGCCTCTTTCGTTCCTTATTACAGGTATTCCTCCACCTCCAACGGTAATTACAACATGACCTGCCTGCACAAGTGTTTTAACCAATGGGGCTTCAACCACATCCACGGGCTCAGGTGACGGAACAACTCTTCTCCAGCCTCTGGCTGCATCCTCCATCATTGTGAATCCCATTTCCTTTTTCATAACCTCCGCAGCTTCCTGTGAATAGAAAGCACCTATGGGTTTCGTAGGGTTGTTAAAGCTTTTATCATTCTTATCCACCACAACCTGAGTAACCACGGAAGCAACGGATTTTTCTATTCCCCTTCTTTCCATTTCAACCTTTATTGATTGCTGCAGATGGTATCCTATATATCCCTGACTCATAGCTCCGCATTCAGGAAATGGCATCGGTTCCCCCACTTTTTCATATACAGAAACAATTCTGCCTACCTGTGGACCGTTGCCATGGGCGATTATTACCTCATGCCCCTCCTCAATCAAATCCACCAGTGATTTTGCTGTTTCTCTTGATACCTGAAGCTGTGATGATGCAGAGCAGTCACTAGCATCAGCCTGAAGAGCGTTTCCTCCAAGCGCTATTACAATTCTTTCTTTTTTCATTTTTTCCCTCCCGCTAAAATTTCAATCATTATATTATACAATAAATTCATATAATTTCCACAAAAAGTTTATGGCTGATAAAATTGCCGTCACTCAGAGCTTCTCACTTGATGTGCAACGCAAACAGGTTGCATCCTTGTCCTAGCCGTATCATTATCTGCGAATTCTTATCAGTCCAGCCCGAAATCAACAAATGGATAGCTTCGCTTTTACAAGCTTAAAGGGCTAATCATCACCGCCTTCCAGGCAAACTTGAAATATTATTTTTATTCTGATGCAGGCATCCCCAATTCCATGTAGGTTCCCTCGGGTGAGCTGTCGTAATATATTTTACAGTCTTATTGACAGCCACAGTTACAAGCTGTTCAATATCAATTTCTTCACTGATATTTGTTTCAATAAAATCCAATGTTTTTTTGTATGGCTTCCCATGCGTGCATGATATGCACCTCCTTCAATAGATAGCATATCACTACAATAATTTGTCCGCTTGACCTGCTCTGCTCTTATTTTAATGATAGTAAAAAATTTTACTTTTCCATTCTTAATCTTTGGTCCAGAAATATTCAGCAAACTGAATTGATCAGTCAATCTTATTGAAAACAACAGTTTGTTCTTTCATAGATATTTTGCCCACCTGATAACCATACTCCATCAATTCTTTTTTATAATTCAAAAAAGAGTGGTCTATTGGTATTCCAGCAATATCTTTGATTTCATCAAATGTCAATTTGAATGATTGACTTCCTTTTTTCTGCACAAAATCCCATAATAAATTGTATTTGCTCACCTTGTATCGCTCCTTTGCAAATTTTAATTATATAATATGCAATGTTATTCTATACAATTTATAGATACTTCACATATTCAACTACCGAATTTATGGTTTGTTTATCCTCGAAATTCACTTTTGTATTATAAGTATTGAGAAATTCTATGTCATCTGCTTCTCGCTCAGATTCAGGTTTTCTTTGAATCATGCCTTTCATCATAGCCATCATGACTTTATGGACAGGGCTAAGTTTTTTGTAGTCAATCCCTCCACGCAGATGGAAAAATTTCGTTTTAGCTAGAAGTTCCGGTGTAAAGTTTTTATTTACGATTGCACTGTAATCTGTTGAGTTGGGGTCAGCCAATCCAACAGTAAACACAATAAGGTTTTTACAGGGGTTATTAGCAATTAGTTTTACACCTGCGATGCCACCTGCATATAAACCACCGCCATATATAACAACATCGTATTGACTCAGAACCTTTGGTTTAACAGTCTGGGCTTCAAATAAATCTGCATTCAGTGCCAAAGCAATCCATTCAGCGTACTTGCGGGTTGAGCCGTACTTCGATTTGTATGCGACCAAAATCTTTTTAGACATTAGCTGTACCTCCATTTATTTTATTATTTAATTTTTCAATTATTTTCATTAGCGGACGGCTTAAATCAGCAATTTTATCCATGCTCTGCTGCTCTCCGTTCTTATTGTGTCATAACTTATACGGCAAATTGGAATTTAACTACTGCCTCTTAATAGTTTTCTTATTAAGCTTCAACACAATATTTCGCTTCGCTGCCATAGTTTGAAACAGTTTTGCCGCAAGTGTAGCTTTTTCTTTTAGCGTTATATTGTTCGATTCTGTTTCAGTTGCGATTTGTTCCACTACGGATGTTACATCTTGCAGTTCCAATAGATTAACGGCTACGCAGTAAAAACTCTTTCGCCGCCCATCGTTGTAATTTGCCAACAAATATTTTAAAATTTCTATTTTTTCATCAAGTTCAGACTGATAGGAGTCTATTCCTATTCTTTTAACTTTCTCGAAATCCTTTAATTGATTGCGATGAGTAATAAAGGAGTCAAACGTATCTATACCATCATATTTTTCACAAGGATACTTCTCACACAAATAGCAGTACTCTATTCCGCCACGCTGTTGGCTGCACCTTGCAATTGCACATGGTTGATTACCAGCACCACCCCCACAACCAGGACAATAATTATCCAAGTGCATTGAACACAGCCCACAGTTTAAGCCACAAAGCGAAAATAAGTGATAGCACCTTTTGAAATTTTTCATTTGTGTACCTCCTACGTTAAATTCCTGTTTACCTGCTGATTATATCACTAACCTCAACCAAATTATACCAAAATTTTGGCATATATTCAATTAAATAAATATTGAAGGAATTTTTTATTATGCCAGACAAATGCAATTTCAGGGGTGCTTATTCCAAAAGCACCCCTGAATGTATGACCTTTTTCAATCGAGTTATTTCAACAGAATCATTTAACCAAATTTCAAGCATTTCAACACACCAGAATCCGCCTATTTCAATTATTATGCAGTACAGCCTTAATTGATACACCTTGACCGTCATTGCTTCATGCGGTGTTATAAAACCTCATTGTTTAAAATCCTAACTCTTCATTTACAATAAAAAGCTTCATTCTATCTTTGATAAACTGACCTTCGATAATAACCAGATTGAAGCAGACCCTTTCGTCCGTTTTACAATCCACACATTTTTCCAGTTTCAGGCATGGGGGGTTGTATCCTGCTCTTCTTGCGTTCATGGGAGCTGAAATATTTCTGGCTCTTTGCACTGCTTCATCCAATGTATCACAGATTTTGTTTTTACCTACAACGGCGATTACATTATCCGGCCCGTATATCATTGCCGCTACCCTGTTCCCGCTGTGGTCAATATTCACAATATGCCCTTCCTTTGAAATCGCGTTTGTTCCTGTTATGTACCAATCGGCTAATAGTGACTTTTTCTTCATTCGAATGCTTTCTTCCTGGTTTTCAGCCAGTGTTTTGTCAAATACGTTAGTTCCTCTTGTTCTTAATATCCCCGAGATGTCCATTTCTTTCAATGTTTTGGAATTGCCGATGCCTACAGAGCAATCTGCAGGTACTATTTCAATTATTCTTTCCTTTACTTCCTCCAGCGTCTCAAAGAAAGCAACATCTATGTTTCTGCTCTTAAAATTTTTTGTTATTTCCAGCTCCATGATTTCGTCCATCTTATTCACCTCATATTATTTGCTGAACCGCTTCTGATTTAATAATACAATGAAATCATTTTCACTGTCAACATATATGCAGTGCGCAGTCTGCGTTTGCCAAAGTATAAACTCTCTCTGGTCGCATACTTTGGGAACTCGTTGCGGTTGACCTACAAAAAACGGAGCCTGGCATCCCAAACTCCGTTATATTTTTACTTAGATTTTTCTTCCTTGAACCAATATTCTCTTACCAGTGCTGCCATAACTCCCAACATGCCTCCGATTACTGCGCCTATTGCAGTATTGAGGGCATTGCTCGGGCTTGTTTTCTGTGTAGGTGCTACAGGCGGAGACGGCAGATATACGCTGGTTTCCACAACACCTATTACGCTTGATACAAGCTTTTCGGATCGTCCTGTTTCATAATAATTGTCTATTGCCTGCTTTTCTGTATTGAGCTCCTCCAAATATTGCTCATATTTGGTCATCGTAGCCTCGGTCAGTTGTATTTTTTGATTGCCCTGTATTATATCTGTTTCAATTTTTATATAATTTGGGTTGGCAACATCCACAGGAACAACATAGCTGCTGCTTCCGTTAAGATGCGACTGTATCTCTATATTTGACTTGGCTCCGTCTATTATTTTCGGTGTCTTCGCAAGCAGCTCTTCATTTCTTCTCAAAATATCTTTTTCTATATCAAGATCATTCTTCATTGACTTAATCTCAACCACGAAATGATCGTAGTAGTAATCCACTGCTTTGTCCTTAGTCATAACATCCAGGAACTCAATATAGTTAGCAAACAGATTCTGTGCAAGCTTAAGAGATTCCTGGGGATTATCCGCAGAAACGGTAATCATGAAGCTGTTCTGCACGGTGTTTGCCTTGGCCTCGGACTTTCCAACTGATATACGCTTGCTCAGGCTTGATATACTCACTTTTTCCTGGTCG
>DAMAEI010000030.1:24937-31126 GCA_031997345.1 Sedimentibacter sp.
ATTGTGTTAATCAGCACATCATTGCTCGTAATGAGGTTTATGTACTGCTCATTTGTGGTAATTGGGAGCTTGTACTCCCCATATCTGGTATTGTAAGCAGCAGGCATGCTGATTACTATATTAAGCTTTGTCTCATACACAGGCGACAGCACAAACATGCTGAACATGCCTGCTATTATGGCAGCTATCAATGTAAATGCTATTATCATAGTCTTTCTTTTCCAAAGAGCCAGTATGAGCTCCTTCAGGTCAATTTCATCTTCGTAATATTGCACATTGCTGTGGTTTTCGTTCATTGTATGCTCCTCGTTCGTTAATGCTTTTAATCTACCTAACAAGTATAACAGCTTGTGGCGTTTTGTTCAATGGTAAAATAAAATATCCAGATATGATGAAATGGTGCCCAATATTTCTGGGCTAAGATGTGCGTTCTGTATCTGGTGTTTACAATAATCAATTTAAACATACGGCTGCCCCTATAGTACCCGGTCCCACATGACAGCATACGTTCATTGGCAGCTTTGCAGTGCCGACCTTGTATCCCGGGAACAGCTTCTCCAGCTCACCGGCCCATTCTGATGCTTCCTTTTCCCCTCCCGCATGAGCAACATAGAAATGTAAATTCTCGACCCCGTGTTCCGACGATAATCTCTCCCAGTCATTCCTGAGTGCATACTCTATCATTTTTTTTGCTTTTTTTCGCCCTCGTACCTTTCCGTACTCTTCAATTAAATTACCCTTAATTTGAAGCACCGGTTTTATATTTAAAAGCTCACCCGCCATGGCTGTAATTCCGCTTATCCTCCCGCCCTTTTTGAGATATTCAAGAGAATCAACAGTTATGTAAATTCCTGCTGCCAGTGCATCTTCCTCCAGCTTCCTCTTGATTTCCTCTGCAAACATTCCTGATTCGGAAAGTTTTTTAGCATGAAATGCCATAGAAGCCTGTGTTACCGAAATCCTGAGGCTGTCAACAACCAGCACTCTTCCTCCATACTCTTCACTGATAGCTGCGGCAGCTGCATAACCGCCACTCAGCATTTTGGACATTGGAATATGGATAATCTTCTCATGCTCATGCAAAAGCCCATCCCATAATTCCTTTAAATCCTTTATTGAAGGCTGAGAGGTCTTGACGTCATCTCCTCTTTCAAGACCGGCAAAAAATGTTTCCTCCGTCAGGGATATACCTTCCTTGTATTCATTCCCTCCAACATAAAAAACCATTGGGACCACCCATATGCCATACTGTCTTGCCTTCTCAGCCGTAATTCCGCTGTTGCTGTCTGTTACTATTGCAATTTTCTCCATTACTCTCTCCTATATTATGCGTTTATCTCCCATGAAGAACAGTGCCACCGTACCCGGTCCTGTATGGGAGCCGATAACAGTGCCTATGCTGTTAATGCTGATCTTTCCTTTTAACTGCGGGAATTTATTTTCAATCAAATCTCTAACCTGCTCTGCATCTTCATGGCATGCCGAATGGCAAATTGCACACTTTCCGCTGTATTCACGACCACCCTGCGCATGCTCCTCCATCATATTTACAATCTCAAGTATTACCTTTCTTTTGGTCCTTATCTTCTTCCTCGGTATCAGCCTTCCCAAATCGTCCATATTAAGCAGCGGGCATATGCTCAGTGCTGTGCCTATCACTGCACTTGAAGCCGATATCCTGCCGCCTCTAAGATAGCTGGTCAAATCGGTTGAAAAGAACCAATGATGCATGTAAAGCTTATTATTTTCAGCCCACTGATATACTTCCTCTATAGACTTCCCATCATCTCTCATATCAGCCATATATTCCATAAGAAGTCCATATCCTGAAGAAGCCCCAAGAGAATCCACAACATATATCCTGCGCTCAGGATGCCGTTCTGCCAATTCTTTTGCCGCAATATTGGCAGAATTATACACACCGGAAATCCCTGAGGAAAGTGTCACGTGCAGAATATCCATTCCCTCAAGCAAAAACGGTTCCCAAATAGCTATGAATTCACTGCTGTTTACCTGAGATGTTACAGGCTTTGCTCCATTTTTTATATTTTCATAAAATTTTTCATAAGAAATGGTCTGTCCTAAGTCATCTAAAAATTCTTCCTCTCCCATGCGGTAATGAAAGCTGGCATACGGAATATCCCGCTCTTGAAAAAATTCGCGAGGTCTATCTGCCGTTGAACAGCAGGTAAGTATAAACTGTTTCATAGTAGCCCTCCTATTGAAGCTCTTATTTTTAATCCTCTTTGAAGCTGCATTCTATAGATGCACTTATTTCTTCAATATTGTCACATAAAATTGCTTTTAATACGAATGGCATGTGTTCTGCCTTGCCTGAAGCAGCGCCCATGTATTCAAAATTTTTGTAATAATTTTCGGAATACTCTTTGATTGACTTGGCAAGCTTTATTTTAGCTTCCCCCTCAGTTAAAGCCTTCTCACTCAAATCTATTTTTTTAAGCGAGATAGTGATTGAGCCATCATTTTCTACTTGCTTATATGCCTCAAATTTATGTGGTTTCAAAATTTCTTTAATGAAATTGATATTGGACAGCACTAACTTATCTCTTGTTCTTTTTATAAATTGAGGCCTTTGCCTTATGGCATTGTCAATAACAGAGCTCCATTCTTTTCTTGCCTCTGTAGCACTAATCACAAACATGTACTTCATCTCCTTTTCACTATTATAATAAAAAACGTACATAGTGTCAATTATGTACGCATTAATTATAATTTTTATCTCTGATTTGTTTTTATGACTTATTAAAACTCCTGACAACAGCTTTATATCCATTTATGCATATTGATATCTACTCATTTATATAAATCTTGCGAACATGAGCTGATGTCATACATCTCAAAATTGCCATATAATCCAACACAAATTCTACTCTGTCTCCAACTTGGAATCTTGCCTTTCTTTCGGTTATATCCAGTATAATATGGTCGCTGCTGCTGCCTATTATCTCCACACCTTTATCAATCGGATACATGAAATTAGGATCGCAATCCTGCTTTCCTACGGCGCATATTGCTCTTTTTCTCAATCCTTTATCAGCAAATACCGGGGTGTTTCTGAATGCATCAACACCTCTTTCTCCATATGGCTGCGACGGCTTTATTTTCAGCTCAATTATTTCCGCCTTCAGCCTGAATGCATCTGTATGGGCATTTGGAAATCTCGGCAATGAATTTTCCACAAAACCTACCAAAAAAGTAGTTCCTATTCTTAACTGATTTACTCCCTCTGGTATTTTTCCGCTTTGAATCAGCGCAACCGAACCAGTATTCCCGCCTGATATTATTTCCACATCAACATTCAGCAATTCCTTTATTTCCTTTTTCAGCTTCACAAGTTCGTTTAAATTATCCGTTGTGGGCTTAATGGACCCGAAGCAATTGAAGTTCGCTCCTAATCCCACTATTTTTGTGTTCATGCACTGAGATGCTTCCTTAACGGTATTGAACAGTTCATTCCTGTCGTAAATTCCTTCCCTTAAATCCCCTGCCTCAACCATTATTATTATCTCGTGTATTTTATTATTCATCTCTGCCTCTTTATCAATGGCTTTAATAACCTCTAATTCAGAATTGAGCGATATATCGGTGTATTTTACAACATCTCGTATTTCACTCAGCATGGGAGACCTTATGAGCATTTTTCTCGCATTAAGACTTTGATATTTTTTAAAGTTTTCTATTCTTGAATCACCAATGATTTTTACTCCGCCATCAATCATCGCCTGCGCAATTTCTGCAGAACCATTTGATACCTTTGTAACTCCAACTACATCTACCCCTGCCTCTCTACAGCAATTATATACAAGCTTTACGTTCTGTCTAAGCTTTTCAATATCAATTTCTAGGCACGGGTAGCTATTGATACTTTTTGTTTCTACGCACATATTAGTTCTCCATATATTATATGACCTGGAAGATTTCTCTTCCAGGTCACTTGAATTTATGCCAATGTAATTCCTAATATAAAGTATCCAATTAAGGAAATAACCGCCGCTGTCATAGCATATGGCAGCTGTGTTGTAACGTGATCTATATGATCTGAGCCTGCCGCAAGTGATGAAAGTATTGTTGTGTCAGACAGCGGCGAACAATGGTCTCCAAAGCATCCTCCGCCCATTATTGCAGCTATTGTTCCGTAGATTACTCCACCCAGAGCTCCTCCGGTAAGCTGAAATGCCAACGGAACAAATATAGGAGTCATTATGGCATATGTTCCCCATGATGTTCCTGTAAAGAAGGAAACAAAGGCACAGATGGCAAAAGTCAGGGGCATCAGAAGTGTTGGACTCATCCAACCTTCAGTTATGCTTATAACGTACTGAGCCGTTCCCAGCTGCTTGCTGATAGAATTGATGCAATATGCCAACGCCAGTATCAATATGGCTGCCAAAACACTTTTTATACCCTGAATAGCAGTATCCATCATCTCCGGCAGAGTTCCCATTTTTTGAATCATCATGCTCACAAATTGAAAAGCAACAGCTGCAATAAATGCCTCCAATGTCTTGGCAGAACCAAGCACTACATATGTCCCGATAGTTATGCAAATGATTATTAATGCCGGAGCAAAGAAGTTTATAAGCAAATTAGGCTTTACCCCTTCGTTAGGTTTAATGTCATCCAACTCCTTACTCAACAGAGGTTTTGCGTTATCACCGATAACCTTTCCCTCTTCTCTTGCTCTCTTTTCCGCCTTTCCCATGGGGCCATAATCCGGTATGATTCCTGTTGCAATAAATCCAACCATGAACACTGAAACTATTCCATAGAAATTGTAAGGAACCATTTTTACAACTGCTTCTGTAGCTATGTTACTATCAATTAATGGCCCCATTCCAATCAATAAACCTGCCATATAAATACCCCATGAAGAAAACGGTATCAATGTGCATACAGGAGCAGATGTGGAGTCGCATATGTATGCAAGCTTTTCTCTTGAAACTCTCGCCTTGTCTGTAATTCCCCTCATTACGTTTCCAACATACAGTGGGCTGAAGTAGTCACTGAAGAATATGAAAATTCCCAGCAGCCATGCAATTACCTGAGCGCCTTTTGCCTTGATGTTAAACTTTGATATCCTTGAAGTGAAGGCTTCAATAGCCCCTGACTTCTGAAAAAACGCAACCATTATTCCTATAAATACTTCTATTCCCAACACCCAAATAAAATCTGCATTTCCTAATGCATCCTGCATAAGCCCACTAAATCCGAATAATAAATTCTGACCTGCTACAGCTATTCCCACCAATACACCTATCAGCAGTGAAAATGTAGCATCTCTTGTAACAAACGCCAATACTAAAGCAACAAAAGCTGGTGCTAATGATAAAATTCCATAATCCATAATCAAATCTCCTCTTTTTATTTTTATTGGAGCCGATAACCGAAATCTTGATTCGGTTATCGGAAATTAATATATTAAAAGCATGCTAATACTTTTTCATAAGGTGTTAATTCTAAATTATGTTTAACCGCTGTTTCTTTTAGTGTCAGTTTTCCTTTGTGACATGTGAGTCCATCCAACAAATATTTGTTTTCCTTTAATGCCCTTTCGCATCCCTTGTCTGCTATTTGCAATGCATATGGCAGTGTAGAATTTGAAAGGACTATGGAAGCAGTTTGTGAAAATGCAGATGGTATGTTGTCTACACAGTAGTGCACAATACCCTCTTCATAATAAACAGGTGAGTCATGAGTTGTGGAACGGCATGTCTCTATTGCTCCTTCATCATCACATGCGACATCTATAATGATCGCACCCTTTTTCATCAGCTTCAGATCATCCCTGTAAACAAGGTGGTCCTTTCGAGTTTTGTTCCACAGTATGCAATTCATCAATACATCCGCTTCTTTCAGGCATTTCAATAAATTTGACCTGTTGGAATATAAAAATTCCACATTTGACGGCAGCTTTGACTTAGCTTCATCCATAGCTTCTTTGTCAACATCCAGAACAACAACCCTGTTGCCAAATGAAGCAGCTAACTCGACAGCTCCCATGCCCGAATTTCCGCACCCGCCTATTATTGTCACAACAGGTGTTGCCGCACCACTCACTCGGTTGAACAAGATTCCCTTTCCCCCGCTTATAGATTGACCATAATGAAGAGCGGCCAGAAACCCGCCTTTGCCAGCCAATTCACTCATGGGGCTCAACATTGGAAATTT
>DAMAEI010000030.1:31136-36401 GCA_031997345.1 Sedimentibacter sp.
CCGTCCTTGTCTGTCACATCCTCGTAAGCAATACCTGTCACCTTATTTTTAAGCAATTCCAAAGTCATATCCAGGTGCGCATTGGAGTGGAGGTATGTAAATATTATCTGCCCTTCCCTGAGGAATTTATATTCCATCGGCAATATTTCCTTTACCTTGTAAATCATTTCTGATTTTTTCCATATGGTTTCATTATCGGCAATCACCGCTCCTGCTTGCACATATTCTTCATCAAGATAGCCGCTTCCCGCACCTGCATTATGCTCCACATACACCTTGTGTCCTCTGCTCACCAGCGTTTCCACAGAAGATGGAATGGATGAAACCCTGTATTCATTATTTTTTATTTCCTTAAGTACTCCTATTATCATCGAAGTCCTCCCGTTAAACTACAGCAATTCTTTTAATTCTTCTGGCGAATGTCCGGCAAGCTTCAGACTTTCCATTGTCCTTGCCTTTTCTGCCTTGTAATCTCTGTCCATAATTATGGAGGACAGCTTCAGCACAGAATCCATGGCAGGTGTTTCCACACCTATCTGCTCCGCCAAATCTATGAAGAATACAAGACCGAAACCTGCATCCTCATTGAAATACCTGTAGTCCAGTGACGGCTGAGCTTTTATGCCTTTAAATCCTGGAGCCTGTGAATAGCCTATGTCATATGTTGGCTCTGACTGATAACCCTGCTTCATTCCTAAAATAGGGTCGGGAATTACTTCTACCCCCAACTTCTTTCCTATTTCTATTCTTTCCTCATCTATTGATTTAAGCAGCCTTCCCACCGCAGTGGTTACACCCTCTTCGTAGAAGAAGAAGTCACCGTTTGTTCTCTCAATAAGTGCCGCATTCAGCAACGATACAACAGGGTGAATTACGGGGTTTGCATTTTGCAGTGTTGTTTTCAATACATTTTCTGCCTTCAATATTGTTGTGTAAACAGGAGACAGCACATCATATATTTCATCTATACATTTTGCGGGAAGTGACGCCAAGAAATATCCACCCTTTAATCTGTTGTATACCGCTATTTTAGCATCACCGATTATCCTTACTGCATACGGCAGCGTGGAAGTCTCTGCAACAATTACAGACTCATCCTTAAGCTCAATTCCCAACGCATTTTTAAACACTATGCTTCCTGCACATGAGCTTGGGCAAACAACATATTTCTGCCCTTTTTCAATATATGGCTTGCATGCCTTGCCAAATGGCTCGGAGCTGTACGCCGGACCTACAACAAAAATTAACTCGGCTCCGGGAACAACCTTTGAAATATCGTACCCCGCATAAGCAATTTTTTGAAAACCGCTGAGCTCTCCCTCCGAATAAATCCCTCCTGCTTTATTGATGGCTTCAATATTCTTTGGAAAATGCTCAAAATCAAACATTTTTACTTCATGACCTGCTTTTGCCCACTCAAATGCAACTGCACATCCACCGTTGCCTGAGCCCAATACTGCTACTTTCATTTTTTGCCTCCTAAATTCTCTATTTGTCAATCCCTGCTATTGCAGCAAAAGATTAAGCGCATTTAACACTATCTCCATTTTTCTCTTGTCTTCTTTCTCAATTGCCAGCTCAGGGTTACCTGTTGGGTAAGGAATTGCCTGTGCGGGATATATTCTTGCCGCACCAACCGTCTTGGAAATAGGAGTAACCGTACATATGTGCACCGCTGGTATTCCCGCTTTTTCAATTTGCTTTACAATCGTTGCACCGCAACGTGTACAGGTTCCTCATGTGCTCGTGAGTATTACACCGTCAACTCCACCTTCAGCTAACTTTTCGGCTATTTCCTTTCCCATTCTTGTGGCATCTGCAACAGAAGTTGAATTTCCTGTAGTTGTTATTAGGTATGGATAAACATCTCCTATAACACCTTCATTTTTCAGCTTTCTCAGCGCATCCAGTGGAGCAACCCTATTAGGGTCCTTGTTGGCATACACAGGGTCATATCCTGCGTGAACAGATTCAAACTCGCCTTGTCTCAGCTTGTCTTCTTGAGATATATCATACATTCCATATATTTTGGCCGTGGCGGCAGGTATGTGATCTGGGTTTCCGAAGGGAACAATCCCTCCTGATGTGCATAGGGCAATTTTAGCTGATTTCAAGTCCTTCAGCGGTACCGCAGGCTCAACCTTTTCATATACAGAAATTTCAAGCTCTGTTTTATATTCCTCGTTTTTAAGTCTTTTCAGCAGCATTTCAACGGCTCTTTCTGCTCCGTTTCTTTCCTTGAACACATTTACCCTTTTTCCGCTGGCATAGTACTGCTCCTCTGTGGGATTTCCTAGCTTTTCGCCTCTTTGCAGCTTGTTTGTAAACTCCGCCATTAGCTCCACCGCTTTTCTCATTCCTGCGGCAGACTTACCTACTCTTAAAATATAAATATCCTTTTTGTACATTTCAACAGCGGGATTTTCTTCATAAAGCCCTGTTATTGCTTCAACCTTGTATTCTTCCTTTATAAACTTACAAACATCGCAGCATGCAATTCCAAATCTGCCTGCATTAAATGCAGGGCTGGCAATGAAAAAGTCAAACTCAATGTCTTTAAGCTTCCCTTTTATATAATCCTTGACAGTGTCCATATTTTCAACGTAATAATTGTCACCACATATAAATGTGGCTATGATTTCTGCATCCTCCAGCTTTCCGTCAAATGCCTTTGCATTTCCCACAGCACCTTCATGGAACTGAGGCTCGGTATATGCCTTGTCCTCACCGCCTATCTGTCCGAAAAATTGATTTGTATAAAATACTATTTTCTTCATTTTGCACCTCTCTATATGGTCATTGCACTCAGGTGAGTATTTCCCTGAAGATTATGACTTCCCATAATTCCGTGTATTTCAACCATCAATCTGCCGTCTTCCTGTATGGACTCCACATTTCCGCCGGTGGTTCTCACTATTTCAGGCAATCTCCCTATGATTTTATCCACCTTGGGAAGCATGATTGTGGCGTTGCTGTTTCCTGTGGAAACAATCGCCTTTGCTTCGGTTACGCTGTCCGGAAGCGATTCTGACATTCCGTCAATACCCGCATCCTCATTGGTTATTATAACTGTTTTAATTCCGGCATTTTCTAAATACTGGCATGTAACCATCAAGTCCGTTGTTGGATTGCCGAACCCTTCCTGAGATATTATAGCCCCCTCAGCACCCAGCATCTTTGCATATTTCAATGATAGCATACAATTTCTGTATTTCTCCTTCAGTGTTATCATGAGGGGATTTAAAATAATGCCCATGAAATTAAGCTCTTTGCCGTGCTTGTTCAGCAGTTCCTTTATAACAGCATTGTTCAAATGGTGGTAGGTTGTTGTTTTTGACCCCGGTGAAACACAGTTTCCGCTTACTATTGCCCCATCCATTACTTCAAGAGGTGTTACCAGAGACGGAGCTATGTGCTTGGAGTCTCTTCCGTAAAAATACGTGTCGTGAAGAAGCCCCTGGCTCATGCAGTTATATATATATACAACCTTAGGCAGCAAAGGATATTCCGCATATTTTTCGCCTATTTTCTTCCATTCATATGTTTCTGCTTCATATGCATCACAGCTAAGTCCTATTTCTCCTATGAACTTCGCGAGCTTTATGCCTGCCATCCTCACCGTTTCCTCATGCTCGTGAGGGTCAACATAATTTTCTTTTGTGATATCCATCACAATGTTAATCAATTTAGAAAATATGCTGTATTCAGCACCCGGGCCCTCCATGTCTATGAGACCTTCCGTTCAAAACATATGTGACTCCATTTCCGGCTTCCTCCATATGCTCTTTAAATACACCGGGGAAGATTTCACCGCTAAGCTTGGCTCTCGGCTCTATTACATCCTTGACAGGCAGTATCCTCACCGACTGGCCAGGTTTCGCAATATCAAAATCCACCTCTTTAATCCTTTTATCTTCCTTTATCAATTCAATGAGACTTCTCTTTTTTAAATACAGAACATTGTTCTCAATTTTGTTGGCATCATCAAATATAACGTCTCTGATTTGAATCCTTCTCAATTCCAAATTCATTTTATCCTCCATATCTTCATTCTCAGTAATATATAGCAAATTACATGCCAATAATTTAACAACAATTTTTCAATATTTTCAGAATAATAAAAAAAAACAAAACGACAAAAATTTGTCGATTTGCTTTTTTATAGACGAAAAACTGTCCAATTGACAGATTTTTGTCGCTATATATTTAATTTATCTATTTTATACTTTAAGGTCTGCCTCGGAATACCTAGCAGTTCTCCCGCCTTTGTCTTGTTGCCTTTAGTTATCTTAAGCACTTCCGTTATGAGCTCTCTCTCTTTTTCCTCCAATGCTTTATTCAAATTATAATCTTCAAAATTAAAGTTTCTCTCATACTTAGTCTCAGAACTATTACTTTCTGTAATACCTTCATTAAAAATTCTGTCATACATGTATGCCGGCAGATGCTGAACCTCCAAAATATCCGTATCGGATAAGCTCACCATTGATTCCATTATGTGCTTCAGCTCCCGCACATTCCCCTCCCAGTAGTAATTCAAGAAAAAATTCTCTAATATCCTTGTGATTCCCTGAACATTTTTCCCATACATAAAATTGTATTCCTTTATGTAATGATTCACAAAAAGCATTATATCATTTTTCCTTTCCCTGAGAGGAGGCAGGAATATCATTCCGCCACTTAAGCGATAGAACAAGTCTTTTCTAAGATGCTGATTATTTATTGCCTCTGTTGGTTCCTCGTTCATAGCTGCAATTATTTTTACATTTACATTTTTTTGAACATTTGAGCCCACTGGTCTGAAGCTGCCGTCCTGCAGCACTCTCAGCAGCTTGCCTTGCACATCGTAGGGTATAGAATTCAGCTCATCCAAAAACAGCAACCCTCCGTCTGCTTCATCAAATAAGCCCTTTCTGTTTTCAGCTCCTGTATATGCACCCCTGCATGTTCCGCACAATATGGATTCAATTAAATTCTGAGGCAATGCTGCACAGTTCTGTATTATGACCTGCTCCCTGGGAATGCCGCTATAGTTAATCATCGCCTATGTCCTTGACAAGCTCTATAGCCCCATTTATCTTTCCGTTTCGGATAAGAGGAATTGTTACATTGTGCGTGCAATAAATATTTCCCTGAAAGTCCTTAAATCTCTGAGATTTTTTCACAACAACCTCTCCTGTTGTTATTGCTTTGACAATAGATGATGTATTTACATCTTTTTTAACGGATGGATAAACTTCGAACAGATTCTTATTCAAATAATCT
>DAMAEI010000031.1:0-7357 GCA_031997345.1 Sedimentibacter sp.
CATGTTCTTTCATGTGAATTTGATGAGCTTTTCAATGGAAAAACAATAGGGTTCCATCTTGGAGACAGATATTCAACCATTGACCTGGATATATTGGTGACTGATGAAATAGTAAGGCAGGTCGAGCTGCTGAGCAATAAAATAATATATGAAAACAAAGCCGTGACCGATAGAATATATTCGTATGAGGATGCAATAAAGCTAAATCTGAGAAAAAAACCTATGGAGCTGGAGCAGCTGAGAATTGTAAGCGTAGAAAATTACGATGATTGCGCCTGCAGCGGTACTCATGTGAAGCATACGGGTGAAATAGGAATAATAAAGGTCACAAGGACTGAGAAATACAAAGGCGGCACAAGAGTTGAATTCATGTGCGGAAAAAGAGCATTGAGCAATTATGACGATAAGAGCAGGATTATATCTGATTTGTCCACTGCTATGTCCTGCAATGCCGATGCCATTGCCGAAAATGTTGAAAAACTCATGAATGAGAATAAAAAACTTAAAAAAGATGCTTCCAATTTGAGCAACCGTATAAATGAATACAGGGCTGAGGAACTGAAGAAGGGTTCTGAGATTAAGGATGGTATCAGCTATATATTTGTAAAAACGGAGGATGATGTAAAGGATCTGCGCTTTATATGCTCAAAAATAACGGAGTGTGAAAACATTGCTGCTGTGTTGGTTTCGGAAGCAGATAATGCGTGCAGCTTGGTTATGGGACAGTCTAAAGATCTTAATATTGATTTGAAAAGTGTTTTTGAGGAGTGCAGATCAATCATTGGCGGCAAGGGAGGAGGCAGCAGTCACATGTTGCAATGCTCAGGAGAGCTGCTCAAAGGAACGGAATGCATAGAAGCGGCAAGACGAATGCTTTTAATATAATACAAATGTGAAGAGGTGTGTATGGTTACCTTTGATGATTTTGCAAAAGTAGATATAAGAGTGGGAGAAATAGTAAAGGTTGAGGTTTTTGAAAAGGTGAGGAGACCCGCCTACAAGCTTCTGATTGATTTTGGCAATGAAATAGGGCTAAAAAAATCCAGCGCGCAAATTACTGATTTATATACAGAACAGGAGTTAACAGGAAAGCAGGTGCTTGCGGTTATTAACTTTCCGCCGAGACAAATTGCGGATTTTATGTCGGAGGTACTGGTATTAGGTACATATTCAAAGGATGGGGTTGTTTTGATACAGCCTGAACGCAATGTTGAAAACGGCGATAAATTAGGTTAATGATGAATTAATTTGTTTAGCTTCTGAATAATTGGATATATAACTAATGAGGAGGGGTCGCCATGAAAAGAATACTCGTTCCTGTAGATGGTTCGAATGCATCAATTAGTGCTGTAAAAAAGGCAATTGAAATAGGAAAGAATTGCAATTCAGTGATAAAACTGATCTCTGTAGTCAAATCAACAGAAAAAAGAAGAAAAGAGAGAAACGAAAATCTTTGGAATGCTGTGGACGGGTCCATTATTGCCGATATTGCTGAAAGTGCCGAATTAGAGAAAAAGCTTGAAAGCAAGTATACGGAAAATGCCGAAATGCTGTTGAGCCAAATAGCCGCAAAGCTGAATTTCACTGGTACAAGGCTTGAAAGAGAAGTGTTAATCGGTGAGCCTTATGAAAAAATTATTGAAACTGCCGCTAATGGCGGATTTGATTTAATTGTGATGGGCAACAGAGGATTTTCAAAATTCAAGCGGTTTTTTGTAGGCTCCGTGACTCAGAAGGTAATTTCAGAAGCACCATGCCCTGTATTGGTGATAAGAAGCAGTTTTGAACCGTAATATAAAAAAATAAAGCTATCTTTGAAACTGCAAAGGGTTAGAGATAGTTTTTTTGTTTGCAATTTGACGATTGTTAAAACTAATATTTCTGATATAATTAAATTAATGATTATGGGAATTGGCGGTAAAAATAAATTTGGGGGTGATAAGGTGAAAATAACAATTATAAATGAAAAGGATGCTGTTCTATCAAAATGGTCAGGCGGCGAGAGCCTTCAGTACTACATATACCCTCCTGATTCAAGCTATGCCGAAAGGAATTTCATGTTCAGGGTAAGCGTGGCATCTTCAGACACGGATGAAGAAGTACCTTACAGCGATTTGCAGAATTATACAAGGTACTTGATGATGCTTGAAGGAATTGCTCATGTGCACCATAATGGTAGGTACGACATTGTTTTAAATCCGTATGATAAAATTGACATATTTGACGGAGGATGGGGGTCTTCTGCAGCCGGAAGGATGACGGACTTTAATTTAATGGTGCGTAAAGAGTGCAGCAGTGAAATGTCTGTAATTGATAAAAATTGTACATATGAAGCTGAGCATGGGATGCATATGTTTTTCTGCGGCAGGGGCAGTGCTGTTTTTGAATTTGCCGATGAAAAAATTTCTGTATGTTCAGGTGAGCTGTTAATATTGGAAGGTGCAGGATGCAGCCTTAGTATTAATGTTGGTCAGGACGGAGATAAATTGATTATGATGTATGTATATTGCTGAAATGGATTTAGAGGAAAAAAATTGCGAGGTTATAATTAATTTCGCATACTTCGACAATTTTGTCATATTTGTATGGTAAAATAGGATTGTTGATTTTGTATGATGCATTTTTGTCAATATTGTTATATAATTATAATAATATATTCTTTGAATGAGTGAGGAAAAACGAATGGTTACTGAAATTGGAAGGCAAACGTATGCTTTTCTTGAAGAACAAATGACAGAAAAAGATTTCTACAAGCATTTAATTGAAGAATTGCCGATTGGGTATGTACTTTTGGAGTTCATTTACAATGAAGATGATATTAAGTATAATTACAAATTCAAAGAAGTAAATTGTGTTTTTGAAAAAGAGACAGGCTTAAGAGAAGAAGAAGTAGTAGGTAAGAAACTGCTTGATGTTTTTTGGCATCTTGATCAAAGTGAACTTGAAAAGTTGGACTATAATTTCCAAAGAGTTATGGAACAAGGAAAGCAGGAATTTGAATTTCATTTCAGGACTACAGGAAAATGGTACAGAGTAAGCATGTTTTCACCTTTCAGAAACTACTTTGCAATGTATTTTATGGGAATAACCAATGAGAAAAAACAGCTCGCAGAGCTTGAAAACAGCCGTAAAAGGATGGAAAATATATTAGAAGGAACAAATGCCGGTACATGGGAAGTCAACAAGCAGACAGGTGAACGCTTTTATAACAGACGTTGGGCGGAAATGTTAGGATATAAATTGGAAGAGCTGTATCCAATAGACAAGGAAACGTGGGAGAAGCTTGTTTATCCCGATGATCTAGCGGCTCAGCTGAGCAGAGACAAAAAGCTGTACAATAAAGAAATAGAGTTTTATGACGAAGAGTACAGAATGCTTCATAAGGATGGCAGTACCGTATGGATTCAGGACAGAGGAAAGGTAATATCCTGGACAGAGGAAGGCGACCCACATATAATCAGCGGAACTCATACCGATGTTACAAAGAGGAAGAATCTCGAGCTTGAGCTGTCTCATGAAAGAAACTTGTTTATGACGACCTTGATATCTGTAGGAGATGGGGTTATTTCCACTGATAAAAAGGGACTGGTTGTTTTTATAAACAAGGCAGCAGAGCAGTTGACAGGGTGGACTAACGAAGATGCGCGCGGAAAATCATTCGAAGAGGTATTTAATACAATAAATAGACAGACATGTGAGAAAAGCAGAAATATTTTCAAGAAGGTAATTAATTCAGGCGAAAAACATGAGATGTCCGGAAATACTGTGCTGATTGCACGGAATGGAACGGAAACGGCTATTGAGGATACAATTGCGCCCATAATTCAGGATGACGGAAAGATAACCGGTGTTGTTATTGTATTTAAAGACTGCTCCGAGAGGAAAAAAAAGCAGGAGGAAATACTTTATCTGAGCTATTGCGATCCGTTAACAGGACTGTATAACCGGAGATTTTTTGAAAACAAATTAAAGGAGCTGGATACGGAAAAAAATCTTCCCATAACGCTGATTATGGCTGATGTTAACGGACTTAAGCTAGTTAATGACTCCTTTGGACACGGTAAGGGAGATGGGCTGCTTAGAAGTGCCGCAGATATATTGAGCAGAGGATGCAGAAAGACGGATATAGTTGCCAGGTTTGGCGGAGATGAATTTGCCGCCATACTGATAAAGACGGGAAGAGAGCAGGCGGAGCAGGTTATTAAAAGAATAAAAGCGTTGTCATTAAAGGAAAAAGACTGTGCCATAGATATTTCGATTTCCTTCGGCTATGAGACAAAGTCAAGCATGCCGGAAGATATGAGAGATATATTTAAGGCTGCTGAGGATAATATGTACAGCAATAAGCTCTATGAGAGCTCGAGGATTAAGAATAAAATAATAGGGAGGCTTATGCACAATTTATATCAAAGAGGCAGCGGTGAAATGCAGCATTCAAAAAGGGTCAGCAGGATATGCGAGAAATTGGCAGTGTATATGAATTTTGACAAAAATAAGGTTCGACAAATTAAAATTGCGGGTCTCATGCATGATATAGGGAAGACTGGAATCGATGGCGATATTGTGAATAAATCCGAGCACCTTAGTGACGATGAGTGTAGAGAAGTCAGAAAGCATGCAGAAGTGGGCTACAGGATATTGAGCTCTTCCAATAAATTTTCCGAAATTGCTGAATATGTGCTCATGCACCATGAAAGACCGGATGGAAGCGGCTATCCGGGAGGGCTGAAGGGCGATGCCATATCTGTCCAATCAAAGATAATAGCGGTAGCTGATGCATATGATTCAATGACAGTTGACAGACCTTTCAGAAAGTTACTTTCCGCAGAGGAAGCTGTATACGAGCTGCAAAGATGCTCAGGAACACAGTTTGATGCTGAAATAGTTAATGCGCTTGCAGATATTATTTTGGTAAAAAAGGTGGACTTATAAAAGACTTGATTTTTATCTGTCGCTCTGCTATCATGGTTATTTATAAAGTATTTTACAGAATGATTGCAGTCAGAGGAATGTTATGGACAAGTTGAAGAAAAAAATAGTTGAAGCGGGAGAGGTAAGGGAAGGCCAAGTACTTAAGGTAGACAGTTTTTTGAATCACCAGCTGGATGTTGAGCTTTTGTATGAAATGGGGGAAGAGCTTTTCAACCTTTTTAAAGACAAAAAAATAACCAAGATACTTACCATCGAGGTAAGCGGTATTGCAATTGCAGTCATGGCGGCAATGTATTTCAAGGTGCCGGTTGTATTTGCAAAGAAAACAGAAAGCCTTAACCTAGACAGCGATGTATACAAGGGAAAGGTTGTTTCCTATACTAAAAATAGAGAATACAACATAATGATAAGCAAAAAATATTTGAACGAAGATGACAGGCTTTTAATAATAGATGATTTTCTGGCAGAAGGAAATGCTATGAAAAGCCTTATAGATCTGGCGCACGAAAGCGGAGCCTCAGTAGAAGGGATAGGAATTGCAATAGAGAAGGGGTTTCAAAACGGAGGGAAGTATTTAAGGAACATGAACTTTAACCTGAAAAGTCTTGTAGTAATAGACGCGCTGAAAGAGGGTACCATTATTTTCAGGGATGAACAGCAAAGACCGTAGTTAGCGGTCTTCGACGTTCATCCTTTGTTTTTGCTATTCATACAGCTTGCATACATCATTTATTTTATTCATGACATTCCAGGTTTTTTTGTCCAGCACCCCCGTGACAGGAAGATTGCTGTATTTTTGAAACTGCCTGAGAGCTGATTCTGTCTGTTCATCAAAAACACCGGTAAATTGCACACCAGAGTAATTTTTATATTTCTTGTTGAAATTTTTCAGAATTATCTGCAAAATATAAATTAAATTTCCGGAATCCCCTTTCTTATATTCACTGACATTGCTAGGATAGCATCCCACGCTGCTAGGAGCAGTTATATGGTGCATGCAATCCTTGTGTTCGGTCATAAGTTTATCCCATGTTAGAAAGTTTACTTTGCCTGTAACGGTCAGATTGTATTTTTTCTGAAATTCTTTTATGGATTCTTCTGTCTTTTTGTCAAATACTCCTGTGGGAAATACCGATGGAATCTCCCTGTGTACCTGAGCAATATCTCTTAAGCAGAACTGAAGTTCTAATATTGGACTTGAGCTTTTTATATCATCTAGTTTGCTTTTCATTTTACCTCCTATTGAGCTGCTGCTTCACTGCCAGAAAATTGCCCGGGATTGCGAGTGTTGCCGAATCTCAGATTTCGATATATTAGGACAATTCTGTTCCATGTATACTCATTAACTTCACCTGTTTCATCAATCCCAAAGAATCTTTGAAACTCCCGTACAGCCTGCTCTGTTGTCGGGCCATAAATACCATCCGGTTCCGGAAGGGTTATTCCTTCAAGTACAGAGGCTATATATGACAAATATTGCTGAATTAAATACACATCAGGTCCTTCAGACCCAACTCTCAGTACAGTTCCGGGCCACAGCAGCGTGGGAAGAGAAATGGCTGCGGCAGGAAGAGTATCTAATATGCCTGATACAGCATTGTACATTGAATTCCATGTTTGCTCATCAATAATCCCGGTAATCGGGAGCCCGTATACTTGCTGAAACGCCATTATAGCACTCCTCGTCTGGGTATTAAGAATACCATTTATGTCTACTGAAGGAATTGTATTATAATAGGCTGCAAGCACATTAAGAAAATATTGCACTGCCTGAACCCTTGGAACAATTTCGTTTGGTCCCGGATTCGGTGTGAATTCCGGAAGCTCACTTATTATAATTCCACTGGATGTAAGCTCAGCTAATTTTGTTACGGCTGTATAAATACTCCTTATTTTATACCATGTAGCTTTATCGACAACACCTGTCACAGGCAGATTGAAAATCCTCTGAAATGCCTCCACAGCGTCCTTGGTTGCTTCATTGAACGTGCCGTCCGGATTTGGTATCTTAGGTATGGCAGGGTAGTTGTTGGAGATTGTATTCAATTCAAGCTGCAGTAGCAGTACATACGGGGTGTCATCACCTAATTTCAGCTCAATACCCGGAAAGGTTTCGTATGTTTCCGTTAACGGAACATTTGTTTCTATATTGATATTTTCGCCATAGTAATACTGCAGAATTTCATATGGAGTATAGCCCTGCTCAGCCAGCTGTACGGTTCCCCATTGCAGCAGCCCAGGACACTGAACATTGCGCCCGTCGCAGAATTGAGCAAAAAGCGGCTCCAACTGACCTTGCCTTGCGATATAGCTGTCAAATATGTTATCAACTACCGCTGATACGGTATCAAATATACCTCTGTTGGGCACGAATGCCTGATCATATTGAGTTGTATTTGTTATGTCAAAATCGTATCCTCTTGAA
>DAMAEI010000031.1:7367-10761 GCA_031997345.1 Sedimentibacter sp.
ATTCTGTTTAGCACAATTGATGTTATGGCATATACATTTGCCCGAATGGCATTTTCCGGCCATGTGGGGTATATTTCGCTTGATGCTACATTTTTAATATAATCTATAAAAGGAACAGTTACATTTTCTGCAGGCTCATCGGGAGCACCTAAATGAACTGTAACTGTGCTTGGTATAACAACAGGTGAAAGTCCCGGAATTTGTATGCTCATTATATCACCACCTTTAGTCGTTTGATGAATCTATGGGACTCGGAGGAATTACAAATACCTGATTGGGGCCTGTTCCCGCAGAGCCTGCAGCTGCCGGAATGAGTTGAACATTAAATGTGGTGGTTGTATCAGGAAATATGCGGAAGTCCATTATATTGACAGTATAGTAATTTACGGCCTGCACCCTTAAATTGTATGTGCTGAAGTAGTAATGGCTACTTTCCAGGGGATCTTTAGGATTATAGGACGAAGGTAATTCTATGGTTGGAACTTTTCCGTTGGCATCTGTAACCTGATGAGATATGATATTTTCATCACCATTGTCGTCCAGTGTGTATACAGCTACTACCGCACCCTCAACAGGCAGGGCCCCGGATGCAGTGAACACACTCACGGCGAGGTATCCTGTGGCAGGCTGCTGCACAGGCTGTTCCGGAGCAGTTCCAGGCTCAGCAGGAGCGGCAGGAATATTACCCTGCTGAGGTTCTTCCTGAGCGAGAACAGAAAATTTTTCAGTATTCTTTAAAAGCAAATTTCGTGCTATGTACGGCTTGTTAAAGTTATTATTTCGCACTAAGTTTCACACCTTTCTGATAATCTACATTACAAATAATATATTATATGCAGTCGGATGCAATTTGCTTATGCAATAAAATATTGCCTCAACTGCGGCGGTTTATGGTATAATGTTGGAAAAAGACAGGGAGAATCTATATGATAAATTCTAAAATTTTATTAAAAAACGGAAATATAATTGACGAAGATGGAAATTTAGAAAAGAATTTGAGCATATATATTGATAACGGCAAGATAGCCGGAATTTCCAGAGAGGAAGAGAATGAGGGATATGAAGTTATAGACTGTACGGGACTGTATGTGACTCCGGGATTTGTGAACCTTCACACACACTCGCCCATGAATATACTTAAAGGCATTGCTGAGGATATTTCAATAGATAACTGGTTTAACGAAAAGATATTTCCCTATGAAAGCAAGCTTAAGACTGAAGATGTTTATTGGGGGGCAGTAATTGCTGCAGCAGAAATGATAAATAACGGAGTTACAGCATTTGCAGACCATTACTTCTGTCAGGAATCAGTGTACAGGGCGGTTGCGGATATCGGAATAAGAGGTGATATAGCTCCCACCATATTTGGACTGGCTGACGATTATGAGCAGCAGCTTAAGGATGCGGTGAATTTTGTGGAGGATTACCAGGGGAAAAATTCCAGAATAAGCTTGAGACTTGGACCTCACGCTCCATACACATGCCCGGGCGATAAATTGAAGGAAATTGTGGATGCCGCCAAGGAGCTTAAAACAGGAATACACATACATGTTTCCGAAACGAAGGAGCAGGTTGATGAAAGCATGAGGCTGACAGGAAAAACTCCTGTTGAGGTGTTGTATGAGAGCGGCGGGTTCGATATTGACGTAATAATCGCACATGGCCTGTGGACAACGAAGGAAGATTTGAAATATATAAGCGATAAAGCCATGTTTGCATTCAGCCCAAAGACGTATATGAAGCTGAGCATGGGACAAGGAAATATATATAAACTGAAAAATGAAATTAACTATTCATTCGGTACAGACGGTGCCGCAAGCTCCAATACGCTTAGCCCCCTTGAGCAGGCGAGGCTGTTTGCATTGAACGGAAAATTCATTTCGGGTAATGCAACTACCTTTGAAACAAAGGAAATATGGAGGCAGCTGATGAAGGGGCATGATGCTTTTAAATTCAATACAGGGAAAATTGCCGAGGGACGGGAGGCAGATCTGCTCATATGGAATTTGGATGCTGTAAATACATTTCCTGTTTATGATCCCCTTACATCCATAATTTACAGCTCTGATGCAAGCAACATCAGATATACCATGATTCAGGGGGAGTTCTTGAAATATGACGGAATATTGAAGGCCGATATTCGGTCAATAATAAAAAAGGCCGGGGAAATACAGAGAGAAATCCTCGAAAGAGGAAAAGGAAAAAGTAAGGTGAGCTATTAAAAGATTAAAGTAAGGCATAGTGGGTATGTATTTTATATAATAATCGGAGGAGGTTTTTATGCGAACAATCATCATAGGAGCTGTTGCTGCGGGAACATCTGCCGCAACGGAAATAAGAAGAAACGACAAGCAGGCGGAAATAGTTATTTATGAGCATGATAAATATATTTCCTACTCAGGCTGTGGAATGCCTTACTATATAGGAAAAGAATTTGACGATTTCAATGAGCTGGTGCCAAGAGATCCGGAGTTTTTCAAGACTAAAAGCAATATCGATGTTTTTACGGAACACGAGGTGCTGGCAATAGACCCCAATGAGAAGACAGTAAATGTAAAGAAGCTTGCTACAGGTGAAACATTTCTGGACAGATATGACAGCCTTGTTATTGCTACAGGAGCCATGGCTGGAATTCCTGATGTTGAGGGAGCGCACAGAAAAAATGTGTTCATTTTGAGAAATATCAACCATATGAATGAAATAAATACATTTATCGAAAGTGAATCCCCTAAAAAGGCAGCAATAATCGGAACAGGATTTATAGGACTTGAAATGTGCGAAATTTTCAGGAAGCTTGGCATGGAGGTGTCGCTGATTGCAAGGTCCTCCGTCTCTAAGGGAATTGACAGGGATATGTCTGTATTTATTGAAGGGCACCTGAGAGAAAATGGAGTTAATGTTTATACTGATACAGCTACAAAAGAAATAACAGACAATGGTGTAATTGTAGGAGACGGAAGCTTGGTTGAAGCTGATATTGTGCTGCTGGCAACGGGAATCAAGCCCAATGTAGAGCTTGCTAAAAGCATAGGTGTTGAGCTGGGAAAAACAGGAGCTATAAAAACCGATAAGCATATGAGGACGAATATCCCCGATATATACAGCTGTGGGGACTGCATAGAGGTTTATAACAGCGTTACAGGAATGTCTGTGTACAAACCTTTAGGTTCCACTGCCAATAAAACAGGAACTATAGCAGGCAGCAACATATCAGGAAAGACGGAAGAGTTCAGAGGAGTGCTTGGCACAGGTATTTACAGAATCTTTGACATGACTGTGGGTCAGACAGGTCTGTCAGAGGAAGAGGCTGTGAAGCAGGGGGTTGAAATTGCTGCGGTAATTGATAAAAAGGTGAATAAACCCGAATACATGGGTGGAAGGCCTATAATAATCA
>DAMAEI010000031.1:10813-16602 GCA_031997345.1 Sedimentibacter sp.
GGTTCATCTTGACTTGGCATACACGCCGCCATACTCAATTCCCAGAGATCCGGTATACTATGCAGGAGCTAAACTGCAGCTTGAATTGGATAAGTAAATATTTGAAAAGCCACGTGATTTTAATTATGTGGCTTTCTGTATGCCCTAACCCCATTTTTTCGACCTACAGGGAGAAAAAAATGGCGGTAGGTCAACCGCAACGATCTCCCAAAGTATGCGACCATAGGGAGCAAATACTTTGGTAAGCGAGACTGTGATGCCTGTTATTCTTTTTATAATCTTTTTTTGAGACTCTGCCCAACATATACTGCAATTACTGCCTTTAATGCATCACCGGGAATGAACATAAACATGCCCATGTTTAAAACCTGCATTATGTTGAGGCTTTTAGAAAGCATAATATTTAAGATGCCGTACATGTAGGGTAAACCCACGGCATACAGTACGACGGTACCGGCAATAACAGCAAGTGAAATGTTTCCAGCAGCATGTTCTCTTTCGGAAATTTTTCCGACACAGTATGCCATTGCTATGTAACCGAGCAAGAATCCCGCACTTGGCTTAAGCATATGCTGAAAACCGCCTGAAAACCCCGAAAATATGGGCAGGCCGGAAAGCCCAAGCAAAATATATGCAATCTGTGAATATACAGCCTTTTTTGAGCCTAAAACAATTCCCGCAAGCAATACGAAAAATGACTGCAGGGTAATGGGCACTGGGCCAACAGGAATTGTTATAAATGCTCCTATGGCGGTCAAAGCTGCAAACATGCCTATCTGGGTAATATCTTTAGTGGTTAATTTTGTAGTTGTCATATATTTCTCCCGTTATTTTTTCTTAATGATATTTCTCCCGAATGCAGAACTTCCTTGCTGCCGTCTTCATGGAAGACGACCAGCCCACCGTATTCATCTATATCCTGTGCATAGCCTTCAAACCATTGACCGTTTCTGCAGTATCTTACATTTTCCCCTAAAATCATGGAGCGTTCCCTGTAAATGCTCAGGAAAGATCTGTCCTCAAGGTTTTCGCACACAGACAGCAAATTGTTGATTATTTCGGCGGCAATACGATTGCGTATGAAGCTGTCATTGTCGGTATCAAATACTGAGCCTGCTGTTTCTCTGAGTTCTGCTGGAAACAGTTCGGTTTTCACATTCAGCCCTATCCCTACAACCACGCTGCTGACAGTCCCGCTTTCCATGTCTGTTACAGCCTCGGTAAGAATTCCGCACACTTTTTTGTTGTTGATATATATGTCATTGACCCACTTTATTTCAGAGGTGAGGTCGGTAAATGAATCAACGGCAAGACATACTGCAACTGCCGCTGCGGTGGTGATTAAAACGGAGTCTGATACATTCAGCTGAGGCTTAAGTATGATGCTCATATAAATACCTGATTCTGAGGGAGAATAAAAATTCCTGCCCATTCTTCCTCTGCCCGATGTCTGCTCTTCTGATAATATAACTGTGCCGTGGTCTGCATTTTTCATTGCCAGCACTTTTGCTTCCGTATTGGTGGAGCCTATGGTTTTATAAACTGAGATGGGAATATTACTGTATTTTTCTTTTAAGAATGGACGTATCCCTTCTGATGACAATACATCTGATTTAGGAGACAACGAATATCCCTTGTTTGATACTCCGTCAATCATATATCCTTCATCTTTTAGGGAATTTATTGCCTTCCACACTGCTGTTCTGGAAACTCCAAGCTTTTCAGCAAGTTCCTGACCGGATATGATTTCCCCTTTGCACTGTTCCAATATATGTATAATTTCATTTTTAACTGACATATTTTCACCTCTATTTTGTATTATATATATAAGATGGCATATTGTCAACCAAAAAAATAAAAAGGTTAACAATAACTTTCGGAACATTTTGATGTAATAATCGTCATATTAATTATTACTTTCTTATGGAAAATTAAGTATGGTTGTGAGATAATAATAATGAGGTGAAAAGACATGAGGAAATTAGCTTATATTTTAATTGCAGCAATTATTTTAATATCTTTATATTCAATACCCGTATTTGCAGAGCAGGGAGAGATGGAACGCCCGCGGGAATTTAAAGTCATAGGATATTATTCCGGAGATTTATTCAATGAACCCGTTGAAAATCTTCAGACAGATAAATTAACACACGTGATTTATGCTTTTTTGATTCCGAAAAGTGATGGAACACTTGTGGAGCTCAGTAAGCCGGAGCAGCTCAGAAGCATTGTAGAGCAGTCTAAAATGGACGGTGCCAAGGTGTTTGTAGCCGTGGGAGGATGGTCATATGAAGGAAAGCCTCTGCAGCCCGTGTTTGAGCAGGTGGCGGCATCTGATGACACAAGAAAGCTTCTCATAGAGAATATCTGCGCATTTGCGGAGGAGTATAATCTCGACGGCGTTGAGCTTGACTGGGAGCATCCAAATAAGAATACTATCGCTGATTATGAAAAGTTAGCTATGGAATTAAGCGCTGCTTTGAAGCTCAGGGGTAAGGAAACAACGGCGGCCCTAAACGGTGCCTGGTCAAGTACGGCAGGGCCCGAACCGTCTATGGTTCTCACGGAAGAATGCCTGAAAAGCTTCAGCTTTATAAATGTAATGGCATATGATACAAACAATACAGACCACAGCCCTATATGGTTTTCAGGAACTTCCATAGATTATTGGCTTAATAGAGGTGTTCCGGCAGAAGAAATTGTTATTGGAATGCCTTTGTATGCAAGACCAAGCTGGAAGCAATACAGACATCTGGTAGCGGAAAATACCGAATACGCATTTGTTGACTACGCACCCACCGTGCCTATGGAATCCTATTACAACGGAATGAATACACTGAGAGAAAAGACAGTGATAGCATTAAGCAGGGCGGGAGGAGTGATGTTGTTTGACGTTAATGAGGATACAAATGATGAATACAGCATAGTTTCCATGATAGACAGCCTGGTTAAAAGAACAGAAAACTTATCTGAGGAAGAATTAAGCAGGTATGTAACTGTGATTCTCAACCAAAGAGAATTAGAGTTCATAAAGGAGGACGGCTATGGTGTTCCATTCATAAATGCAGACAGCAGAACGATGGTGCCTCTCAGGAAGCCTCTTGAGGCAATCGGTGCATCTTTGAGTTATGATTCTAAAAACAGAATTGTTACTGCATCTAAGGATAATACCACAGTAACCATTCCCATAGGTGAAAATGTAATTTATGTTAATGGAATTGAGGTTGAAACAGATACAGAAGCCATAATAAAGGAAGACAGAACATATATTCCTCTCAGAGCAGTGTTGGAGGCATTCGGATATAAATTTGACTGGCATGGAAGCAGCAGGACTGTTATAATATCAAATAATTAGGAATTGTATGATTGTGGATAGGGGTGAGGTGACCAAAATGTACAAATATGCTTACATTAAGGCAACTACGGGAGGGCTTTTCAACGGAAGGCAGAATCACAGGGAAATAATAGACAACTACAGCAAAGCAGGATGGCGTTTCGTTACAGCCATACCTACGGAAAGCACTTCTCACGGAAGGATATTGGAGTTTGATCTGATATTTGAAAAAGAAGAAGAGTAATATTTCCCGGAAAATAATTGCTGCATTCTGATATGCAATTGAAATTTATATATCTTTGTAATTTTGGATGATTAAGATTAGGAGGGGACTATGAATATAATTGTGAGGAAGGAAACAGAAGAGGACTATAAATTAGTGGAGAACATTGTTGAACGTGCTTTCATGAACGAGGAATTCAGCGATCATATGGAGCATATTCTAATTTCAAGACTGAAAAAAAGCGATGCATTTATACCTGAGCTGTGCCTTGTAGCAGAAATTGAGGGTGAGCCTGTTGGATACATAATGCTGACGAGGCTGTCGATAGTCAATGATAAAAGAAAGTATGATGCCCTCTCACTGGCTCCGGTATCAGTACTTCCGGAATACCAGCGTAAAGGAATAGGGGGTATGATGATAAAGGAAAGCATAAAGATTGCTAAAAAATTAGGACATAAATCTGTTATAGTGCTGGGACATGAGAATTATTATCCTAAGTTTGGGTTCATGCCAGCAAGTCGGTGGGGAATAAAGCCGCCCTTCGATGTTCCTGATGAATCATTCATGGCGCTGGAGCTGGAAGATTATGCACTTACGGGAACTCAGGGAATTGTTGTATATGGAGAGGAATTTTCGATTCAGCAGATGAATGAGGTATAGAATGAGAAGCAACAAAATAATATAACACAGTGAGGTTGGGATATGACATTACAATTACTTAAGCCGCAGGGGCTTAAAAAAGGAGACAAGGTTGCAACCGTCAGCCTTTCATGGGGAGGAGCAGGCGATGATGACATACTGTGGAGATACAATCAGGGTAAAGAGCGCCTGGAAAATTTATTTGGACTTAAGGTTGTGGAAATGCCGCACACGTTGAGCGGCACGGAATTTGTGTACAATAATCCACGAAAAAGAGCCGAAGATTTGATGAATGCTTTTGCCGATAAGTCAATAAAGGCAATACTTTCATGCATTGGCGGAGAGGAAAGTATACGTATGCTTCCCTATATTGATTTTGATATAATAAGGAATAATCCGAAGATATTTATCGGTTATTCGGATTCAACAATCACTCATCTGCTGTGCCTGAAGGCAGGAATTTCATCCTTTTACGGAGCTTCTGTGCTGAACGAATTTGCTGAAAATGTTAAAATGCACGATTATACCGTAAAATATATAAACAAAACCTTGTTTTCAAATGAACCCATAGGCAGGATTGAAAGCCCGGAATACTGGACCAGCGAAAGAATACCGTGGCTGATAGAAAATAAATACATAGAGAGAAAAATGCAGTCAAACACGGGATATGAACTTCTTCAGGGCAGAGGCTATGTAAATGGCAGGCTCATAGGAGGGTGCATTGAGGTGCTTGAAATGGCAAAGCAGACTTCTATCTGGCCGAAGGACAGTGACTGGGACAATGCCATATTGTTTATTGAAACCTCGGAGGATATGCCGAATCCAAGATATGTTGAATATTGGTTCAGAAATTATGCAACACAGGGTGTTTTAGACAGAATAAACGGAATTGTCTGGGGAAAACCATATAACAACAAGTATTATGATGAATATAAAGAAGTTATTTACAAAGTTTTAAGAGAATTGGAACTAATTGACCTTCCGGTTCTTTACAATATGAGCTTTGGGCATACACTGCCAATGGCCGTGATACCATACGGAGCACTTGCAGAAATAAACTGCCGGGAAAAGAGTTTCTCGATTTTAGAGAGCGGCGTGGTAATTTAAAGGAGAACAGCATGGAAAATGAATCTATAAAGCAAATGTGGGGAAATTATCTCCTTTCAATTGGAGAAAGTCCGGACGCAACAGACAAAAATTACACTGCGTGGCATTTTGACAATAATGAACGGGATGCAAACGAGCTGGCGGAATTAGTGCTTGAAGGAACGAAAAGGGCAACCGCATCCTTATACGATTCCTACGGAAACGGTGAAGAAATACCCAAGGTAGGAGATTTGAGCATTATTACAAATTGGAGCGGCATAGCTAAGTGCATTATCATGAGCACAAGTGTTGAGGTTGTTCCGTACAAGGATGTAGACGAAAAATTTGCGTCAACGGAAGGAGAGGGCGACAAATCCCTCGAATACTGGAGAAAGGTCCATCGGAAGTTTTTCTCGGAGGAACTGACTGAAATAGGTGGTGAGTTTAGCGAAGAAATTCCTGTTGTATGTGAAAAATTCGAAGTGGTTTTTAAATAAGAGCAGTAAT
>DAMAEI010000031.1:16612-26641 GCA_031997345.1 Sedimentibacter sp.
AAATTATATTAACATCAAAGAGGTAAAAATGAGTGTTTCAATTTCAAAGGCTATATTACACATACTTGATCCAAGCATAGGTGTGCCGGTACTATCCGAAAATCTCATGTCCTTTAATGAAGAAATGAGAGAATACACAGAGAAGCACATTTTAAAGTGCTACAACGATGCCGACATGAAGAAAACAAAGTTTGTAAATAATGAAGGCCTTTTTCTTAAATTAATCAAAGAATACATCAATAACGATGATTTTATAAAATTTTCAAATGAGGTATCTGGTTTTTTCTATGGAATGATAACAGAAAACCCGGACATAAAGCCATGTGACCTTTTATTTGTGCAGGCCAATGTTTTCAATAAGGATTATATGATAATCCTTAAGCTTAATTATAAAAAAGGTTATATACATTTTACAAAGCAGGAGGAGTCCACAAAGAATATAATTATAGAGCAGCCATGTGCGCTTCCTTCAGCCACACAAAAGATAGACGAATTTATATTTGTGGATTTGAACAGCCTTGATGTGTTTGTAAAGGAAAAGAAATGTCAGGTCAACAACGAGCCATGCTACTACATTTCCAGGTATTTACTGGAGTGTAAGGAAGAGAAGCCTGACAGAGAAAAGGTGAAGATTATTACTGAAACCACAGATAAAATAATAAAGGAATATTATGATGATGATGTGTTCATGAAGAGCAGGGTTAAGAACATGATCAGAGAAAATGTGGAAGAAAATCTGAACATAAATGTGGAGGAAATCTCCGAGAAGGTGTTCACGGACACCGACGCAAAAAAAATATATACGGAAGAAATACAGATGAAGGGCATACGTGAGCCCGAAGTAAAGGTAAATTTCAATTATGCCAACAAAATAAAGACCAAACAAAAGTTCATAACCGACGAGGGCATCGAAATAAATATTCCATATGAAATCCTCAGCAATAAGGAAAAGGTTGAATTCATTACAAATCATGACGGCACTATTTCAATTATGCTGAAGAATATAGATAATATTGTTGATAAATAAAAATTGCATGGAGGTACAGGGGTGAATGTAGAGAACATCAGGCATTTTGTTGGAAAGAAAGAATTTAGAATTGTGCTTGTACTGATATTGGCTGCAGCAGCAATTCTGTATTTCAATGCATTTTTTACAACGGGAATATTTTTCAACGGTACATTTTTGAAAAAAGAAACTCTGTTAAATGAAACTCATTACATAGGGAAGGATAAGCAAGGAGACATTAAAATAACCGTGGTTGGGAAGGCGGATTATATTGAGGAAAGTGAAGCCGAAGTAATATTCAGTCTCCCAAATGATGTGGCTAAAAGCTACAGGGTATATTTAAACCGCATTGGCAAATGGGCACAGGGCTCTGTGGAAATAGAGGATGAAAAGAATAATATTGTGTTTGAAGGCAGGAATATAAAGGGGAGCTTGCTTTTATACGACAAAGATAATAATCCTGTAATTGATATAAGGTTATTGAAAGATGAAGAAGAAATTTATAGTGATAAATATGAAGTGCCGACAAAAACCATAGTGAGTCTTTCATTGAATGAAGATGAAGAAATAAGAGGAAATGTACAACTTTTAGTTCTGGCATTGATTCTGATAATAATCACGGCTGTTGATATGAAATACCCCTTGTTTTTCTTTGAACTACGGCATGGGTTTGAGGTAGATAACCCACAGCCTTCGGATATTTATTTAACCATGCAGAAGATTGAATGGGTGGTGTTTCCTGTAATTGCCTTGATTCTTCTGGTTGTATCAATATAATAGGCTTTAGTTGTTATTATGTATCAGTGGCGTGCATACTATTCCATCAATGACAATAGACAGGGTCTATTGTTTTTTTTGTAACTATTCCGTTGACATTACATAAAATAACATGTTACAATAATTGTAACTATTATTGATGGAGGGTTTTATGGAAAATAATAATTATATCGTACTTAGTACTGATAAAGAACTGAAAATTCTAATGTCTCCAATAAGACAAAAAATAATAAAAATAATGAGCAGAGAAGGCAAACCTGTAACATCCAAATATATAGCGGATAAATTGAATATTTCACCATCTTCATCGCAGCATCACATAAAGCAGCTGCAGCAGATAGGGATAATAGAGTTTGACCATAATGAAGTTATAAACGGTATAACTGCAAGGTATCTTAAACTAACTGAAAAAACTGTCAGTATAGGTCAGGATAGAAATGATGATTTAGCATCAGAGCGTGATGTATTGGCAAGAAGTATATTAAGCAAAACATATGATGGATATAAAGAGCTAATAAATGAAAAGAGACAGCTATTAGCAGAGGAATACAGAAAAGGAAATAAATTTGCAGATCAATTGACAGGAGTTGTGCACCTGTCTTCAGAAGAAGCTAATGAACTGTTTGATATTATTGATAATTTTATTAAAAAACATTCAAAGGCATCTGAAAATTCCCATCCATATGAATATGCATTAATTGCATATAGAGCTGATTTAAATGGTAATAAAGAGATGGATTAAGTATGAGAGTAAAATTATATTCATTTATATTATTGCTGAACTCATACATTACAGGACTTCTTGTGCCTGTTTTAAGCTTGCTATTAATAGATAAAGGAGCTACCCTCAGCGGGCTTTCTGCCGTGATAGGAGTGTATTCCTTTACAGTGATTGTGTCAGAATTGCCATCAGGTATAATGGCGGACTTAATTGGAAGGAAAAAAGCTTTTTGCTTGTATTTGGTTATATCTTTAATATTTTCTGTAGTTATTCTTTTGGGCAATGGCATTGTAGTTTTATGTATAGGAATGTTTATTTATGGGTTAAACAGGGCTATTTCTTCCGGTTCATTCGAAGCTTTGTTCATAGACTCATATATCAATGAATTTGGTAAGGATAAGCTGCATGCTGTTACGACCAGGATAAACGTTATTGATGCTCTTGGCTTATCAGCAGGAGCCTTAACAGGAGGATATATCCCTGAAATATCAAATGTTTATTTTTCTTCAATGGGAAAGTATGATTTAAGCCTTATTGTGAGAATAATATTAACAATTATAGTTTTAGTATTTGCATTGGTATATATAAAGGAGACCGTTGCATATGAAAATAAAAAACAAATTACACTTATTGGACATATTAAAAGCAGCTCAAGCATAGTAATTGAAAACAAAAATATAATATGCATATTTATCTCTGTTTTTTCAACCGGCTTTTTATTTAGTTCATTGGAAACATATTGGCAGCCGCATATTATTTCCTTGATGCCTGACGACAGTGCAATGTTTCTATTGGGAATTATTGCTTTTATGTATTTTGCAGCGGCAATGGCGGGCAATGTTATTTATAGCAGAATATTCAGCAAGCATAATCCTAAAAAGATATATTTATTGCTTAGAAGTATCCTCGTTGTAGTATTAACTATAACTGCATTACAAACAAATATGATTTTATTTGTAATATCTTATACATCAATATATTTAATTTTTGGCATGGCTAATATACCTGAGAGTGTTATACTTAATGGAGAAATACCTAATGAATCCAGAGCCTCGGTTTTATCTTTAAATTCATTGATATCGCAGGTCGGAATGCTGTCAGGATCATTTATAAACAGCGCTATTATTAATTACACGACAATTAGCGGTTTGTGGCTCATTGCTGCGTGTGTGATAATAGCAACCATATTAATTATTCATAAGAAACTTATGTCACCACAAACTAAAAATGAAGCTACATTATCTGAGGAAATAAATCAATATTAGTTTTTACAAATGAACGACTATTTTTTGCATTTTCTCCACAATAGACACATTTATGATATAATATATGCATCAGAATATTAGGGAGGTATTATGGCTGAAGTATTGAAGTTAAATCATATAAGTAAAAAATTTGGGGATAAGGAAATTTTAAAGGACATTGATTTCACTGTGAACAGCGGGGAAATCATAGGATATATAGGCTCCAACGGAGCAGGGAAGAGCACGACCATCAAAATTATTTTAGGGCTTATAGATGATTACGGCGGCGATGTGTATGTGTTCGGAGAAAATGTAAGGGGTACATACGAATATAAAAAAAGAATTGGCTATGTGCCCGAGGTATCTGATATGTATGATAACCTTACAGCACGGGAATACATAAGCTTTATAGGGATGCTTTATAGAATAAGCTCTCAGAATGCTCTGTCAAAGGCAAAGGAAATGATGAGCGTATTTGGTATCGAGGATGCAATTGATGGAAGGATTCATACATTCTCCAAGGGAATGAGGCAGAAGCTTTCTATAATAACGAGCATGCTTCACAATCCGGATATTTTGTTTTTGGATGAACCTCTCAGCGGAATCGATGCAAACAGCGTGCTTGTGTTCAAGGAAATAATGCAGGGTCTTAAAAATGCGGGAAAGACAATATTTTATTCGTCACATATTTTAGAGGTGGTGGAAAAGCTGAGCGACAGGATACTGCTTTTGAATGAGGGAAATATTATAATTGACGGTACAATGGAAGAGGTTATGCAAAAGCAAACTGACTCCTCTCTGGAATCTATTTTTAATGACATGACGGGCTTCCATAACCATGTGCAGCTTGCGGAACGTTTTGTTTCAGCATTCATGAGTTGAGGGTATTTATATGAACGGTTTTTTATCATTAAAAATCCTTGATAAATTCAGCGGGGTATTCACAAAGCTTGGCATTGATTATGAAATCATGCGAGCTATTCTGGAGGCGAAGCTAACTTTAGACAGCAGGAGAGTTTCTCTTGCGGACAGTGGAAATAAAAGCAAATCCGAAAATATCTCCTTTATAAAAAGATATCTACTTCATTTAATCTTCGGAGTATTTCTTGCTGCATTCATTTATTTTATAAAAGATGAAATGATTCGTATGATTTATTTCGCCGGAGCGTTTTTCTTTATGACAACTATGTATCTCATATCAGATTTCTCATTTGTGCTGCTTGATACAAGAGACAAAAACATTCTTATGACGAAGCCCATTGACGGTAAGGTCGTGTCCATGTCAAAGGTTTTTCATATTTTAATATACATGATAAGCCTGAATACATTTATTGCGGGGCCTTCCATGGCGGTAATTGTGTATCAAAACGGCATGGTTGCTGCTCCGGTGTTCATACTTGAGATACTTTTAATGGACCTTCTCATATTTTTAATTACGGCATTTATCTACATCCTTGTATTGAGGTTTTTTGACGGTGAGTTACTGAGAAATATAATCAACTTCATACAAATAGCACTTACTATATTAGTGAGTATAGGTTATCAGGTAGCAGTGAGAATGATTGATTTTACGGAGCTCCAAAATATTTCATATAAATTTGAGTTTCATAACTATTTTAACCCTATACTTTGGTTCGGAGCACCATTTGAAATGTTGTTCAACAATGGGAGAGAGCCGTATCTATATGTATTTACGGCATTGATGATAATTGTTCCGGTAATCAGCTTCGCCATATATTTGAAGCTGAGCGGAAAAATGGAGTCTCTCCTGCTCAAGCTTGACGGAGAAGAGAGAGGGCGGTCACAGAATCGCAGATATGAGCGGTTTTTAGGTAACGTCCTAAGTAAAAATGAAACTGTAAGGCAGGCATTTCACTTTTCTAACGGAATCCTGCGCAGCGACAGAAGCTTAAAGCTAAAAATATATCCGACTCTCGCTACAGGAGTAATGGTTCCAGTTATAATGATTTTCAATTCCAGTACCAGAGGCAGTCAGTTGGAGACGACAGGATATGAGTACCTGTTTCTTTATTTTAATCTTATAATAATACCAAATATATTGAATCTTATGCTGTATTCATCAGCATGGAAGGGAGCATACGTGTATGGCTCTTCCGGATTTGGAGATTTCAAATCATTATACAGGGGAATCATGCTTTCGGCTGCGACATTTCTTATAATTCCCGTAATGCTGCTGAGCTGTGCTATTTATCTGATTCTTTTCAAGGGCAGATTTATAATGGATATGATTGTTTTTATACTTGCAAATATTGCGGTGCTTCCAATTATGGGAAGGCTGAGCCTGAAGTCTCTCCCATTTTCAATGGCCCTGGATGATTCTAATCGAGACAAAAGCTTTGATACATTTTTTGCTTCATTGGGTATTGTTGCCTGTACAGCTGCGATACATGGAGTCTCACATATTGTACCAATTGGTATATACATCTGTGCCGCGTTAATGATAATAAGTATACCGCTGAGCTGGAGATTTGTCGTACCGGAAAAAATAAAAGTAATATAATTGCTTGTTTATTATTTGTATATTTTGGTATACAATAATAAACAGAATTTTATTGAACGGAGAGTTATATGATTAATGACGGTAAAAAACAGATATCTATTGTTAAGATAATTGTTTTCACAGGAATAGTGCTTTTGGCCATATTGAATTTCGGCAAAATAATTAATATGTTATGGAAAATATACAATGTTTTGTCACCGCTTATTTTAGGCGCGATAATGGCATTTGTGTTGAATATTTTGGTTGGCACTTATGAAAGAATATATTTTCCGAAGAGTAAGAACAAAGCAATAGTTAAGTCCCGGAGGGGAGCTTGCATAATTTTATCCATATTAACCATTGTATTAGCGGTAATATTTTTTCTTAATATTATAATACCCCAGGTTGCCAAGTTCATATCTCTGCTGATAAAGGGATTCCCGGCAGTATATGACAGGGGCGTGAAATGGGCTCTGGAGCATGTAGATGATGTTCCTCTGCTTCAGCAAAGGCTTAAGGAGCTTAACATGAACGGAGAGGAAGTTCTGAAAAGAGGTTTGGCAATTGCGGGCAACTGGACATTCGGAACGGTTTCGCTCATAGGCTCTGCATTTGGTACAATATTCAAAATAATTGTTGCTTTGACTTTCAGTATGTACATATTGGCGGACAAGGAAAATCTGAAAAGAAAGTTTGATAAGCTTTTCAGGGCATACGTGAAGAAGGAAAAAATAAAAAAACTGTATGAGGTGCTTAGAGTTGCTGATGAATCATTTTCAAGCTACATTGTTGGGCAGTGTAAGGAAGCTGTAATACTTGGAATACTTTGCACAATGGGAATGGTTGTATTGGGTTTCCCATATGCAAGGGTAATAGGACCTGTAATCGGACTTACGGCGCTTATTCCAATGGTGGGAGCATATATAGGAGCAGCACTTGGTTTTATTTTGATAGTTACGGTTGATTCATTTCAGGCTGTTCTGTTTCTGGCATTCATTGTTGTACTACAGCAGGTTGAGGGTAATCTTATTTATCCAAAGGTTGTGGGTGAAAGCATCGGACTTCCGGGAATATGGGTTTTTGCCGCTGTAATAGCAGGCGGCGGACTGATGGGAATACCGGGTATACTGTTTGGAGTACCTATAGCAGCAACTATTTATAAGCTGTTAAGCAAAAAAGTTAATAAAAAACTAAACTCAAAATAGCTAAGGTAACTTTATGCCGAAGGAGGCATCATGGAAGAAAAAAAGAAATTAGAAACGATAGATGAATACATTGCGGAATATCCGGCAGAATTACAGGTAATAATGCAGGAACTAAGGGAATTTATAAAGAAATGCGCTCCGGAGGCTACGGAAAGAATCAGCTGGGGTATGCCAACATTTTATATTCAGGGTAATTTAGTTCATTTTGCAATGAACAAGGGATATATAGGTTTGTATCCCGGCGAATCGGGAGTTTCGGTGTTCATAGATGACTTAGCTGATTACACAACCACAAAGGGATCAATTCATCTACCGCTGAATAAGCCCATGCCCTATGACTTGATTAAGAGAATTGTAGAATACAGGGTAGATGAAAATAAGAAAATTGCCCAGGAAAGACTGGAAAAAAAGAAAAATAAGAAAAAGTAATGTATGCCATAACCCCACTTTTCAAAATATTTTTTGAAAAGTGGGGTTATTATAATATTTCAAAAATGAAAACATGGCTTTACTCACTCAGTTTACAAAGGAAACGGTAATGGAATCAGTGCAATGCACTATGCCGAAAATAAAGGTATAAGTGTTTTCATTGAATCAAACTACTTTGACAAATCTGAAAAACAAAAGCTTGTAATCAAAGCGGTACGCTTGCTGAACAAGGACGAGGAATACATCACCGTGGATGTTGGCAACAAAACCATTGAACCAAAGGTCAAAGGGATGGAATTAAAGCAGGTAATCAGTAAATCGGGAAGCGCAACCTTAGTGTTTTTTACAGAAACTGAAAAGGGAGACAGCTTCGGAATGTTCGACTTTAAATACAGAGACACGGAAGGGAATGAATATGAGCTTAAATCAGAAGGAACATCACCGGGAAATAACGGTATGGAAACAATGATTACGATAAAGTCTCCTGCGGACGGGAAAGTTATATTAAAAAGGGCATTGACGCCAAGGATATATCCGAATAAACTTATAACTATTGATATTCCAATGCATAAATAAAAAATGCTATAATATTTGAAAAAGGTTCCGGCTACTGTGAAATGGAACCTTTTTCAAATTAATCTGTCTTATAGACATAATACTAATTTTCACATATAATTAAATTATAAGAGAGCTCTCAGAAGTGCGGGAGGAATAATGCTATTTGACGTAAATGAGGGCAGCGATGACGAAACAAGTATTGTGTCAATAGTATCGATATTATTTCGGGGAAGGAGTGAAAACAATATGTATTTTTACGTAATTTATATAATCCTTTTGATTTCTTTTTATGTTGCGTTAATATACAAACATGAAAGAAACAAGAAGACCAGAAAGGATAAAGAGATTTTGTCCATAGGAAAAAACAGAACGATTTCAGTAATGGGTATCATATGCATTGCTTTAATCTTGTTTTATTTAGCTTTAATTGCTTTCAAGGCAAGAGGTATACTCAGAAGCTTCAACATCTATTTTGCCGATATATTTAAATTGTTTGATATTAAATACATTGAAAGCCTCATGGATTATTTTACTGATGATGTGATGGTGGTTCATCTCTTTGAAATTTCAAGCTACAGAAATCTTCTTTTTAAAGGCTACATGCAAATTCCTATGCTGCTTATTATTTTTGCACAAATGAGTTATCGAGAAAGCAGAGAAAATATAATTTATGAAGACGGGATAATGCTGGAAGGAAGACTGTGGAAATGGCAGGAGCTGGCAGGCTTTAAGTGGAGTGAAAAAGATAACTGTAAGGTGATTTTTTCATATGAATCAAAGCTGCTTCTGACAAAACTACACATTAAAGTCAAGGTAAAGCAGGAGGACAGGGAAAAGATAAATGAAATTTTATCGAAGTACCTTACAATCGAGGAGCAAATGAAATAGGACGGATTACATTGAAATCCGCCCTATTTCATTATTTTTTCATATTATTCATTCTCATATAGAAGCTCATATTCATTGCTTGAGACATCCCTGTAAATACGCTCAATTTCCGGTTCCATAAGAGCATCCACATCCTCTGCATATGTGAGTTTTGCACATATTCCACAGCTTGAGCTGAGCTTTCTCGGTACAGGCTGCAGCAGGCAGGGTATTTTCATCTTCCGCATTTTGCTGTCAAATTTAATAGCTCCCGACTGAGTGTGAAAGACTACTGTGTATTTCATTTCGTTCCTCTTACAACAAATGTATCGTCGTCTTCTTCAATTTCAACGTTGAATCCGTTGCTTGAAAGATATTTTTTAACATTGGTTTTAGAAGTATTGTTGTCTGTTAAAACTTCGATTTTATCAGCTGCAGGATTGCTATACAGTGCTTTTTTCGTCATCAGTACCGGTTGCGGGCAAGATGTTCCGCATGTATCTATTCTCATTGTTCCACCTCTTAACTGTTTTTTCTGATTAAATCAGAGTTAGCAACTGAAAGCACCGCTAAAAATACAAAACATATTATTACGGCGGCCTGTCCGTTTGCTGTAGGGCCTTTTGCGCTTGAAGCAAGTGCGAAGTTGTGAGCCAGAGCCCCTCCTACTATCATTCCGAATACCGTTACGGCTGAGTCTGAATTGCCTTCTCCCGAAAGTA
>DAMAEI010000031.1:26651-36025 GCA_031997345.1 Sedimentibacter sp.
CCTAAAAGCACGGAGCCCCATCCAACCAATGCCATTCCTAAGAAGTTCCAGAGACCGTCAGTATGTGCAACAGGCTGAGCTTCAAAACCGAGTTTAAAGTTGCTCAATGCTACATTTCCTATTGCAGTAACCACTATGATTGTAACAAAGCCAAGCAGAAGGTAATTTTGCTTGAACATTATCTGATCTCTCATGCCTCCAACCATGCAGAGCCTTGTTTTCTGCGCCAACAGCCCGACTATCAAGCCGCACAGCAGGGAAATGGCTATTGGAGCGTGCTGGCTTGCAGGTCCTTCCTTGCTGAAGAATATGAATGCAGGAGCTGCAATTAAAAGAGTTAAAAGTCCTATTGCAAATATTGGCATTATATATCCGTCAAATGATGATGTTTTATAATTTCGTTTAAGGCTGAATCCCTTGTTTAGAAATACTATGCCTACGCCTATTCCGGCAGCGAATCCAGCTAAGCCGATAATTGCATTTAGATCTCCGCCGCCTATTCTCAGCATCATTCTCAGAGGGCATCCAAGGAACATCAGGGCTCCTATCATTACCGCAATTCCGAGAAAGAATCTTGTTATGGGAGAAGAGCCTCCCTTTGACTGAAATTCCTTTCCTGCATATGCCGCAATAAATGCACCTAAAATCAGGCCGATTATTTCAGGTCTTATGTATTGAACAACTTCTGCTCTGTGAAGACCCAACGCACCGGCGATGTCTCTTTCAAAGCATGCAATGCAGAATCCCATATTTTTTGGATTTCCGAGAGCTACTAATATGATTGCTATAATTCCTACTACTGCTCCGGTAAAAATAATACCTTTTTTACTCTCAAAAAAAGATACTTTTTCATCCGAAGCTTTTTTCGTTTTTTCCATAACTTCCTCCTAATATATCAATATTTGTATTATATTTCACAATTATAATGAAGTAAAATAGAAAAAAGTTTGGAATGACACCCTTGATATAACAAAGATTCATATTATTGTTATAATACTGATAAACAGCATGCAAGTCGGACCACTCCAATGAAAAGAGAAATATACTATTTAAAGACGACGACAAAATTGATGAGTTTTGTATCCACCGTAATAAATATAAGGTTCATTTATTATGATGAAAAAGTCACAATAGATGATTGAAAATTGGCAATAATTATATATAATGAAATATATAGATAAGCTTGAATATTCAAATTACATTACATGGTAATTGCTCAGGTTAGTTTATTTAGAGGAAAAAGAATGTTAAACTATTAAATTCCAATGCAAGGCAAATTGGAATGATGAATTATCTACATAAGGGTATGCGATAAATACAGAAATTTATCAAAGGAGGGTTTGAAAAATGAGTGTATTTTTTTACGGCTGCATTACTATTGATGGTTATCTTGCTGATAAAAACCATAACTTGGACTGGCTTTATCAAACAGGTGAAATAGAAGAAACCGGGTATGAAAGTTTCTATAAAAGCATGGACATTACTATAATGGGCAAAAGAACATTTAATGAAATTGAAAACATAGAGAATGTAGGCAATCTCTATCCAACTACACAAAATTATGTTTTTACACATGCTGAAAGCTTATCGGTTAGAGAATTTATTCCCATGAATTGTGATGTTGTTGAATTTGTGAAACAAATAGATAGGGATAAAAATATTTGGATTGTTGGAGGAAACACAATATTAGCTCCTCTGTTAGACAATGATATGGTTGATAATATGATATTACAGATTGCTCCTGTGTTATTGGGGAAGGGGATACCATTATTTTCACAAAAAGAAATGTTGAAGCGATTTTACTTGAAAGAAGTAAATAAATATGGGCAATTTGCAGAATTGATTTATAATAAAATATAGTTCGTTCAGCTTTTTAAAGTTCCTTACTTTTTTCATAGTTAGGTCATGTAAATTAGAAATTATCGGATTAAATCACATGTGGAGGTGTTTATCCTGTTTTTAGACGTTGAACAGAAATTAAAGAAAAAGAATAAGATATTATTTTCGCGTAACAGTGAATGCCTGCAGGAGCTTAAGGCGCTGATAGAGCAGCAAAAACATCGCACATTGGTTATGTGGGCACTGGATTGCGCTAAAGTTCCTCTTGCACAGTTTGAAGAAAAATATCCGCATGAGTTGCGTCCAAGAATGGCACTGGAGCTCTGCGAAGCTTGGTCGAGAGGAAAAATTAAAATGCCTGCTGCGAAACGGGCAATTTTAGATGCCCATGCCGTTGCGAAGGAAATTGATGACGACGTATATGGTGCATTATGCCATGCGATTGGTCATGCCGGTGCTACTGTACATGTGGAAACCCATGCATTAGGGCTTCCATTTTATGAGTTGACATCACTTGTTCTCAAGCATGAAAAAGACGAGTATCCGGAGAAAGTTCGCGAAAAAATTAGTTACTACTGTCAGAGGCTTTTATACTGGCAAGAAAACATTGATAAAGTTGATGGTGAATGGGCAGGTTTTTTGGTGGATGACAATCAGCCCAATAAGGAAAAATTGCTAACCGAAAAAGGGATAAGGGATAGAGTATCTTCAAAGCATTAGGGGGAAATAAGTTCAAATACAGAACTGTGAGAAGAAGGAGAATTTTTATGGATGTAAATATTTTATTGTTTGATAATTTTGAAACATTGGATGCTTTTGGTCCTGTCGAAGTGTTTGGATGTATTGAGGAATATAGAATGCGCTATATTTCACTTACCGGGGGGACGGTTGAAAGCAAGCAAGGTATAAGAGTATTAACCGAAGATATTAACGATGCTGACCCCAACGGAATTTTATTAATTCCCGGTGGACAAGGAACACGATCATTAGTCAATGATGTTAAGTTTATCGAAAAGCTGACGGATGTAGCCATGAAATCAAAGTATTGCCTTACGGTCTGCACAGGCTCAGCCTTGCTTGCCAAGACGGGGCTTTTAAATAACAGAAGGGCTACATCCAATAAAAAAGCATTTGAATGGGTTAAATCAATCAATACAAGTGTTTCGTGGGTAAAAGAAGCCAGATGGGTTGTGGATCAAAAATACTATACATCTTCCGGTGTGTCTGCCGGGATAGATATGGCATTAGGTTTTGTATCTGAAATATTTGGGATGGGCAAGGTACAGGAAATTACCGAACATATTGAATATATTTGGAGCTCTGACCCATTCAACGATCCATTTGCAAAATGAGCATTAACTCCAGCAAACAAATTAAAACAATAAGCAGGATATCCTAGAAGAGAAGGATATATGCACTTATTGAATATTAGATGATTAAACGAGGAGCAGAGATTTACCTGTGTCTTAGAGTACTTTAAGAGTTAACGTTAATAGGGAAGCAACTGTAAATCTGATTTGGCAATTTTAAAAAATTAGTTGAAATACATTTTAAAGCGCTATATGATGAATTCAGACATCGATGTACTTTATTAAAAAAGAAGGCAAGTTATGAATGTTAATATTGAAATGATACCATCATATAAAGTTGCTTATATGAGAAGAACAGGCCCATACGGTCCGGAAAATGTTCAAATAATGGAACAATTAAAAAGATGGGGCAGAGAAAAAAACATATTTAATGAAAGTTCAATCATATTGGGGATTGCCCAAGACAACCCTCAGTTCACGGAACCTAAAGATTGTCGTTATGATACATGCTTAGTTGTTTCTGATGAATTTGATATTGATAATACGTATATTAATTTCGGAGAAACTATTGGCGGAAAATATTGTGTATTTAAAATAAATCATACGGCAGATGCTGTGCAAAAAGCATGGATGGGAATATTTTCAGAATTACCAAAGAGAAATTATAAAATTGATGACAGAAGACCTATTCTTGAACGTTATGCAATGCAAATGATAAATGAGCATTATTGCGAAATTTGTGTACCAATATTATAAAAGAATATTAATTATATTTTAATTGGATTGTCATAGTATTACAATTATTTTTATGCTAAGCAGATAAGGTGGAAGCTAATTAGGAAGAGATACAGACTATTTTGTAAGGGAGGATAAGAATTAAGATGAATGGTTTATTATTATTAATACCATTTCTGCTGATAAGGTTTGGACTTTTATCAATTATAAATAAAGATGCGATAAAACGTGCGGCTTATTTCCCGCCAATGTATGGAAATGAGATGTTGGCATATTGGATATATCAGATCTCAAATATTGCAATATTTGTGTTCTTATTTTTCCTTACAGTTATAGTTGAGTTTTCTTGGATATTCTACATGGGAATAATAGTCTATATACTTGGATTAATATTGTGTGCAATTTCAGTAATAAGTTTTGCGGGTCCTTCCAATGAGGGCTTTAATTATAATGGAATTTACCATTGCTCTCGTAATCCTATGTATGTATCATATTTTATCTATTTTGTAGGATGTGCTTTACTGACGCAATCTCTGGTTCTATGTGGAATAGTCGTGATATTTCAAATAACTTCACATTGGATTATTCTTTCTGAAGAAAGATGGTGCATTGAGAAATTTGGAAAAGAGTACAAGCAATATATGAAAAGGGTCAGACGATATATTTAAAGAAGAAACAGAAATGTTTGATTTAACACTGAATGCTGCAAATGCTGATGAGCGTATAAAAGCTGTAGTAATGGTTGGGTACCGTGCAAATCCTGATTGCCCTAAGGATATATATCAGGATTATGATATTATATATTTTGTGGATAGTGTTGAGCCGTTTTATAACAATTTAAAATGGATAGAAGAAAATTTCGGAAAATCATCTGTAATGCAATTACCTGAGCTTAGCACACACCCTCTTTTAATACCGGAAAATGATGGACATTTTACTTATCTTATGATATTTTCCGATGGAAACCGAATTGATTTAACAGTTGAAAAATATCCCTATATTCATAATGGTGAACCTGCTGTAATTTTGCTTGATAAAAAAGGATTTCTCCATAGTATAAATGATATATAATATAAATAATAATTTATAGTGGGGATAGAAATGAATGGAATAGGTACTCAAGTCATTGAGACTGATAGATTAATTTTGAGAAGATTTAAAATAGATGATTATAAAAAGGTATATGCAAATTGGACGAGTGATCCTAAGACAACTAGATTCCTAAGTTGGGATATACATGAAAATGCAGATATTACGAAAACATATGCTGAATAATGTTCAGGTGGATATCGTTATCGCATGCCATATTGAAAGTAATGCTACTTCCGGCAATATTATGAAGAAAGCAGGAATGAAGTTTGCTGTTCTACCAAATTATTTCGTCAATAAAGAGACAGAAAAAAGAGAAGGACAGGTTTTTTATTCTATTATGAGGTGAATTTAGACTAATCGAGGTAGAAAAAATGAAGTAAAGGAGATGAAGGATGTGGATTATGAAAATATTTCAATTGAACAAATAAAGAAAGAAATTGTTCCAATATTAAAAAAATATCATGTAAACAGAGCAATATTATTTGGGTCATACGCTGATGGAAAAGCTGTTAAAAACAGTGATATTGATTTATATATTGATACAGATGATAAATTAAAAGGACTTGATTTTGTTGAATTGCTTGAAATTCTTGTAGAGACTCTTGGAAAAGATGTTGATTTGATTGACAAGTCACATATAGAACCTAATTCTTTAATACTTCAAGAGATTGAAAATGGAGGGATAGTTATATATGAACAACCAGAAGATTATTCATAAAATAATTAATTATATTGACTCCATATTGAAATACATAAACAAGATAACGTATGAAGAATTTATTGTAAATAGCATGATGATAGAAGCATGCGTATTTAATTTGAGCCAAATTGGTGAGTTAGTAAATAAACTGGATAAAGAATATATACTTAAATATCCGGAAGTTCCATGGATAAAAATGAAAGGTTTGAGAAACCGCATAATTCATGATTATGAAGGGGTAAACCTCAAATTAATATGGGAGATTATATATATTGATATAAAATTATTAAAAGAACAGTTATTAAAATTAAATAAATAAATTTTGTTAAGGGCAGTGTTGAAGCAGTGCAGTTATATCAAAGAGCATTTGATGCTGAGTTAATAAGTGAGCATAAAAATGAGGACGGAAGTTATTTGCATGCTGAATTGGATATATTTGGACAAGTGTTGGCGCTGTCCGAATTGAGAGAAAAAAAGAATGTAACTGGCAATACTATGCAGTTTTGCTTGCAATTTAATGAAGCTGATAAAATAATTATTGAAAAAGCATTTAGCGTATTAGAGAAAGATGCACAAATTTTGTTTCCTTTAGGACCATGTTTTTTTAGTTCATATATGGCTGGTTTTATAGATAAATTTGGTGTTAATTGGTGCTTGTTTGTATAATTGATAAACAAAGATAAATAGGAATTTAGGAGGATAGTTTACAATGTATATTTATGAATATGAACGCGTTAGCAGTGATTTAACCGGTTGGGGACTTTCCGGCAATATATATGAAATGGAAGCATATAAAAATATAATTGATAGAAGAGCATCAGAGGGATGGAGATACGTTGGCTTTATCCCCGCATTGCAAAGGGGAACAGGTCATATAGAAGAGATGGACTTGGTCTTTGAGAAAGGGAAAGAATAAAATAGCTTGCAATTTATATAAATATTATTACATATTCTATGGGATTATATAAATATGAAGATTGAAATAGATTTGGAGATTTTTTTAGACGGGGTTCATTTATTTAATGAGGGAAGACATCCTGCCATGCTTACAAATTTAACAGAATTTTATGAATTAAGTATGTAACTTTTAAGATGAACATAATTTACGGAGGGTGACAAAATGAAACTATGTTTAGTAAAATTGGACAGGAAATACAAGAAGCATCTTAATGATATGATGGAAGAATGGTATTCCTCAGGAGAGAAGATTATTCCTTATGCTATAAGAAGACTTGATTTTTGTGATTTTGATTATTATATGAATCATTTGGAAATCAAAGATGATAAAGAAGGGTTTGTGCCTGATTCTACTTTCTTCTGTTTAGATGAAGAACGAGATATATTTGTTGGAGCAGTAAATATACGACACTACCTGAATGATTCTTTGCTATTAAATGGTGGACATATCGGAGATGGAGTGAGGCCTTCTGAAAGAAGAAAAGGGGTCGCAACTAAAATGATTGGCCTTGCACTTAAAGAATGCAAGCAAATTGGAATAAATAAGGTTTTGATGGTATGCGATAAAGAAAATATTGGTTCTTCAAAAAGTATTCAGTATAATGGAGGTATCTTAGAAAACGAAGTTATAGTAGATAGGATAGTTGAACAAAGGTTTTGGATAGATATTAAATAATTCAAATTATCGTGTAGTTTGATCATAGATTATTTTGAGGTATATTTGAGATGAATATAATAATAAGGAAAGAGCAAGAAAATGATTGTAAGGAAGTTGAAATAATCACAAGGGAGGCATTTTGGAATCACCATAGTCCGGGATGTGATGAGCATTATCTTGTACATATTATGAGAAAATCACCGGCTTTTGTGAAAGAATTAGATTATGTTGCGGTTTATGATAACAGAATAGTTGGGAATATTATGTATATAGAAACCTATATTCTTGGTGATGATAATAGAAAGCATCCTGTATTATGCTTTGGGCCTGTTTCAGTTTTGCCGGAATATCAAGGCAAGGGAATCGGTTCAAAGTTGATTGAACATACGAAAATTATAGCTAAGGACCTGGGGTATAAGGCTATTTTGATTTTCGGGGATCCCGAGTTTTATAAAAGAGTAGGCTTCATAAGTGCAGAAGCGTATTCTATAGGAACATCATGGAACACGTACGCAGTGCCTTTACTCGCTTGTGAGTTAGTAATCGGTGCTCTTGCAGAGTGTAGAGGGAGGTTTTTTGAGGGGGAAATATATGAAATAGACAAAGAAAAGGCAAAAGCATTTGATAAAAATTTTGCACCAAAAGAAAAAGTGTCAGGGCTTCCATCCCAAAAAAGATTTTCAGAGCTTGTTTCTATGAATAAACCAAGATTATGAGTAAAGCTATAAATTTACAATTGACCTATGTTAATTGTATGAGTCGAGATATTTGTATGTAAGCGCATATTTAGGGGCTGCAGCAATTTTTGTTTTACCACAGCTCCTACGTACATTTGGTATATAACGATCTTAAAACTCAAAATCCACAGTTACGGAGGCTTCAACGTTTATATTGCCGGGAACTATGGGGGTGGCAGATGCAAATTCGCGCCTGTACAATGGAGGAGCAAATTGGCTGCTGTTTTCTACGATTCTTACCGGAATAGGCTCAGAGCGAATACCAAGGTTCATCGCTATTGATTTTGCTTTTTGTATCGCATTCATTACGGCCATGTTGAGCGCCTGCTGGTAGTAATAATCTCTGTTTGATACGTCAAAAGAAATTAATTCAATTACATTTGCACCGGAATTAACTGCAGTGTCAATTATGGCGCCTGCCTTATCAAGGCTGGGAGTCTTGATTTCAAGGATATTTCTTACGTCAAAGCCCATGTCAATCTGTCTTCCATCTTCGTAATTGTATGCCTTATCAATTGAATATTGTAATGTTTTTATATCTGAGACCCCCATGCGCTGCAAAGACTGGATTATTGACTGTGTTATGCGTGCATTTTCCGATTGTATTTCAGCTAAGTTTTCTCCTCGTGTCTGTGTTCCAAGATGAATAACAGCAATATTGGGAATAACAGAAGATTGGCCGTTTCCGGTCATTGTCATCGTTTTGCTGTGCGCATTGTTGTCGGAATAATAATTTGTCATAACATCACCTCTATGTAATTTGTATGTATGCTATACCGCAACGAGTTCAAGATTTGTATTTGTGAAAGCGAATAGGTAAATCTTGAAACGAGACGTCAATTTTATTATATGTTACCGAACAAAGACGGTAACTCTTTTATCGTTTTAATTTATTTTATTTTTCACATCATAGAAATGCGTATAATTGGAATGTTTGCTTGCCTTTAACTCCTATTCATATTTATCGCACGTAAATCCTGCTTGCTGATATCATATCATATATTTTTGCTTTTTTCCACAATCTTTGTATAAACGCAAACCGGATTGAGTCTGCAGTTTAAAGAAAATCTTATAATTATTTATAATTGTTGATTAAGACGCCGATTATAGGATAATATTATTGCATATGGCGGATTTATATATTATTATTGTAGTAAAAACTTATACAATGGAGGATTATTATGAAATTTCTATGGACAACGATTTTAGTTAATGATATGGAAGAAACATTGAAGTTTTATCAGGAGGTAGTGGGACTGAAGCTGGACAGAAGGTTTAATGCTGGACCTGGCATGGAAATATGCTTTTTAGGTGAGGATGATACTAAAATTGAATTGACACATAAT
>DAMAEI010000032.1:0-5406 GCA_031997345.1 Sedimentibacter sp.
TTAAAATTCTATAAAATTTTATGTATCGCCATTGAAGTAAGCACAAAACTATTTAACTTACATATATTGAACTATAATCAAAGAGAGGTGAAATATATGTCAGATGAAGTAAGAGCAACTAATTTTGGCGGATGCTGCGACGGAGGAGTTGGAGGCTGCGACAATAACTGGATAGAGTGGATAGTAATAATATTTGTCATTTGCTGGTTATTTGGTGGTGGCGGCGGCTTTTTTGGAAGAGGCGGCTGCTGCAGATAGTGTACTTAACGGAGGGTCAAATACATTAATATGTATTTGACCCTCGAATATTTTTGAATAAACATTTTATAAACTTTATATTTTTAATAGTTTTTTTATGCTTGCTTTTAATTAAAACGGGTTGTATACTAAGTTTTATAGATTAAGGTGACGGAGGTACAAAATCAAAATGTATAAAGTAGCATTATTCAGCAAAATACCAAAGGAAACGATGAACTTATTTTCAGAAGATAAATATGAAATAATTGAACAGGAAACAAGTGATGCAGACGGAATTGTAATGAGAAGTATGGAAATACACGACATGGAATTTTCCAAGAGACTTAAGGCCATTGCAAGGTCCGGAGCAGGTGTAAATAATATTCCCGTGGAGCGATGTGCGGAGGAAGGAATAGTAGTGTTCAATTCTCCGGGAGCCAATGCGAATGCAGTGTGCGAGCTCACTTTTTTAGGGCTTTTGATTTCTTCGAGAAGGGTGATTGACAGCATTGACTGGACTAAGACATTGAGCTGTGACGTTGCCGACAGCGTTGAAAGGGGAAAATCACAATTTGTGGGCCCGGAGCTTAAAGGTAAGACTTTAGGTGTTATAGGTCTTGGAAATGTGGGACATCTTGTGGCTAATCTGGGAATAAAGCTGGGCATGGAGGTAATAGGCTATGACCCGTATATTTCTGTGAAGAACGCTCTGGGACTATCATGGGATGTTCAGTATACAAGTGACATCAATGATTTGTACAGAAGGAGCGACTATGTGACCATCCACACTCCATACAATGAAGAAACGAAGAACTATATCAATAAGGACAATATAAAGCTCATGAAGGACGGAGTGAGAATATTGAACTTCGCCAGACACGGAATAGTGAATGAGGATGATATTTCTGAGGCTCTGGAAAGCGGCAAAGTTGGATACCACGTATCAGACCTTCCAAGCGAAAAAATGCTTAATACGAAAAATGTTGTATGCATACCGCATCTTGGCGGTTCCACATACGAGGCCGAGGAAAACTGTGCGGAAATGGCAGTAACCCAGCTTACGGAATATCTTGAAAAAGGAAATATAACAAATTCAGTGAATTTTCCGGATTGTGTAATGGAGCGTTATCCCGGAACAGACAGACTTGTTGTTTTAAATAAAAACATACCAAATATGATAGGAAAAATAACCACTGCTCTTGCAGGAAGGAATGTGAACATAATAGGAATGGTAAACAAAAGCCGCGGAGATTATGCATGCAATATAATTGATGTTATCGGAGATTTAAGAGAGGAAGAGCTTAAGGAGCTTGAAGAGCATTACGGAATTTTAAGAGTTATGCTTATAAAAAAAAGGTAGGAAAATAATGAAAAAAGTCAATATCTATTCTGATGGTGCCTGCAGCGGAAACCCGGGTCCGGGCGGATACGGCGTCATTTTAGAATATAACGGCAGAGAAATGGAGCTTTCCGGGGGAGAAAAGCAGACTACGAACAACCGAATGGAGCTAATGGGAGTTATTGTGGGTCTGGAAGCGCTGAAAGAGCCTTGCAATGCTGATATAACCACAGATTCTAAATACGTTACAGATGCATTTAATAAAGGCTGGATTGCATCGTGGCAGAGAAAGAACTGGAGAAAGGCGGACGGCAAGGAAGTATTGAACAAGGAACTGTGGCAGAGGCTGTTAAAAGCCGCTGAACCTCATAGTGTCAAATTTATTCATGTTATGGGACATGCGGGCCACGAATACAATGAACGCTGCGATAAAATCGCGGTGAGAGAACGAGAAAAATTTGCTGTTGATTAGTAGATAAACACACAAAAAATAAGAAACATTCATTGCCTCATGAATATTATGAAATAACAAATTATATTATGAGGTGATTATATAATGATTTATAGACAAAACCAAAATCAGGTTCAGTGTCCGAATCCATCTACAATGCCTTATGAAGTGCGGCCGGGAGATACATTGAATTCTATAGCAATCAGATTTGGAACGAATTTAGTTGGATTGCTGGAATTGAATCCGACCTTGAGGCTCAGGACACTGACAGAAGGAATGATTCTGTGTGTGCCGAAAGTGCCGGAGAGACCTCCATGCATTAACGGAGCATACTACATCATAAGGGAAGGAGACAGTTTCTACAATATAGCACAGAGATACAGCCTTCCGCTTAACTTGCTCTTAGAGGCAAATCCAAATGCAAACCCATATGACCTGAAGGTAGGTCAGGAAATATGCATTCCAAATGTACCGGCAGGCTGCCCTTTCGGAACAGTAGTTACCATTGCACAGGGAACCAGGCTCAGCGATATTTTGATCGGATACAACCTCAGCCTCAATGAACTTAGAGAGTCGAACCCCGACTTCAACTACAATGTCATAGTGCCGGGAACCGAGCTTTGCATACCTCCGGGAACCTATCAGGCATGCTCACCTAACTCTGTCGAATATGTTATTAAGACAGGGGACAGCTTGTCAACCGTGGCAACGGCAAATAATCTGACACCGTCTCAGCTGCTCATAGCAAATCCAACGTTAAGACCTGCAAATTTCCTCATTGTGGGAACGAAAATATGCATACCAAGACCTGCTGCTAGTTCAAATGTTTAATGGAATATACCTGGGCGGCAGCTTGTTCGCAGGCTGCCTGTTGAGATGAGGGGCATGAACATGCAAATATACGATAAAAAGTTCAAAAAATACATAGAGGCTGAATAAATACATTCAGCCTCTTATTATTCAATCATTAATCCAATACAAGTGAAGGTGCAGTGTAAACTCTTGCTGCAAGCTCTGAATTAAGCATGTAAAGACCTTTTGAGTCAAAGCCGAAAACCTTGTACTTAGTGATTAGCTCGTCGGCATTTTTCTCTTCTTCACCTTGTTCCTTAATGAACCAGTCAAGGAACTGCATTGTTCTGTAGTCTTTAACCTGAGATGCTTCATCATATATATTGTTTATAGATGCGGTTACAAATTCTTCATGCTTCAATGATTCAACAAGGGGAACATTGAAATCTGTAAAAGCAACGTCTGGAGCATTAATTTGTCCAAGGGTTATTTTTTCCCCATTGTTTTGAAGATACTGCATGAAAAGATTCGCATGAGACATTTCCTCCTGCGCCTGAACATTAAACCAGTTTCCGAATCCGTCCAATCCATTTTCAATGTAGTAGTTTGACATATCCAAGTACAGGTATGCCGAGTACAATTCTTTATTTATCTGTTCGTTTAGCAGTTTTGATATTTTTTCCTTTAACATATTCTCTCCTCACTAATTTTAAGTATATAATAATAATACCCTCATATCTGAAATTAAAACATTTTTTACAAAACATTTCACTTCTTTATGAATATATCATAGACTATATGGAGGTGATTGCTGTGAAGTATGATGATATAATATCTGTAACGGGAATTTATCAGGGCAGACTTATGCTATTTATAATTGAACTGCAGGGTGATGATTATATTTGCAGGAAGGCAGTTAATTTGGGCAAGGAAGAAAAATCTGCCGTACACAGTATTATGAATTCCGGCAGCTCTGTATATCTGGCAGATTCATACAACAACAAAATATATAAATACGATTATGTATCAAATGAATTGTCTGAAGAAACCGTAGGCAGAGACCCTCGCCACATGTGCATAGACATAAACGACATGTACGTGGCTAACTTCGAATCCGACAATATATCTGTCATTGATTTATGCACGTTTGCACTGACCGAATCCATTCCGGCAGGGATTAAGCCTCATGACGTTCTGTACAGTCAGGATAAAAAGATGCTTTACGCATGCTGCTACGAAGAAAATGAAATAATAGGCTATTCGGATAGGGAACCGGTTGCGCGCTTTACTACAGATGGCATGCCCATGCACATGCTTTGGGCGGAGGACAGCATCATTGTGATGACATATTTTATAAACGGTAATGTACACAGCAAAATAAATTTCATTGATGCGGAATCCGGAAAAATCGAAAAGGTACTTACATTGGAGGGAATGGCATCTGATTTAGAAATTGATTATCTGAGAAATAGGTTATATGTCATTAACATAGTGGACAAAAATTTATATGTGATAGATACGGCAAAAAAAGAAATAATAAAAACCGTCTTTCTCGGAGGCTATCCCGAGAGTCTGACGGTAGGGGAGAAGTTCATATATGTTACGAACTCTAAAAAGAACAATATAGCTGCTGTAGACAATGACAGCCTGAATATTTCAAGGGTAATAGCACTCGATTTTTCACCGTGCTGCATTAAAATCATCAATTAGCATCAGAAGTAAGTGTTTTTATTATGCTGGAAAAAATATATTCAGGATTTGAATCCCATTTTTTGCATATGTTCTTGGCTAAATCTTCATCAGGGACATTGACGCTCAGACTGAAAATGATGGATTCATTTTCCATGACCTGAAGGGAAACGATATATTCCTCTTCGGCTCTCTTGTAGTAGTGCCCCAGTAATTCACGATTTTTTTTAATTTCCATTTTCAATTCTGAAAAATTCTTTTCAACCTGCCTGAGGAAGTAATCCGGCAGCTTTTCACCGAACATGTCCAGAACGGATATACCGGCTTCAGATATATTATAGTATTCATTTCCGCTTTTAGAACTCATAACAACAAAATCAGAATCGCATAAATCCTTTAATAGCTGCTGAAATGTAAAATAATCAAGTATGTCGTTGTCCAATATGAAATTTGTGATTTCCATATTGGTCAAGGGCATATTGATATATTTTAAAATATATAAAAGTTTCAATTTGTCCTGTGCAATTTTGTTACCGCTCAATTTTGCCTCCGCATACATTATAGATATATTATATCAAATTAAAAACTAATAACAACATAATAATGAAAATTATTCTTATGGACTTTTGAGATATAATAATATAAAATTAAATTAAGAAAAATTTTAGGGGTTAAAAATGAAGAAAAAGAGCTTTATAATTGCAATAATAGTACTGCTCCTGATTTTGGCGGGATGCGGAAATGGAAAAGAAAGTGTTCCCAATGTGCCGGATAACACAGATGAAAATGCTGTCGAGGCAAATCAGCAAGATAAGGAAGAAGGCAAAAGTGAACAGGAACAGAAGGAAGAGGAGGGGACAGATGAAGAAACAGACCCTGTTGCTTCCATTGACTTGTC
>DAMAEI010000032.1:5564-11482 GCA_031997345.1 Sedimentibacter sp.
CGATTATGCAAAGGGAGAGATAAAGACCAGGGCAGGATACACTCCGATAATTTTAACCTTTGACGACGGAAGACAGAATAATTTCAATTATATTGAGAAAAACGGAGAGCTTGTTATTGATCCTGATTGCGCAGTAGGAATATTAGAGGAATTTAAGCAGAAATATCCCGACTTCGACGTTACGGCGAGCTTTTTCCTGAATTCAAGTGCTTTTGGTCAGGAAGAATATGCGGAAAGAAAGCTGAACTGGCTTGTTGAAAACGGATATGATGTAGGAAATCACACATACAGCCACTATGAGCTTGCAACACTTACCGAGAAGGAAATTATAATTGAAATAGGCTCTGTGAATAATATAATCAAGAAGTCCCTGCCTGATTACACTGTGGAAACATTGGCTCTTCCTCATGGGAGCAATCCAAAGGATGAGTTTTTGCAAAGTATCCTCCAGGGAGAATATGAAGGAAATGGATATAAGAACATAGCTGTTCTTGATGTTGGTTGGAGACCCGATTATTCACCTTTTGACATATTGACTAATTTTACAAGTCTTTACAGAGTTACGGCAAGCGAGATAAACGTTGATAACTGCGGAATGTACGATTACTTCAGGTCATATGAAAGCAATAAGAGAGAAAGATTCATAAGTGACGGAAATCCGGATGTTGTTACAATTCCGAAGAGGCATGAAAAATATCTGAATATGGATATAGTTGGAGACAGAAAAGTAAATATATACGAATAACTATTAGAGGGCTTGAATATGAGCCCTCTGATTTTGAAATTAATACTAATTCGCATTAAATAAGTTCCCTTGGAGCGAATTAGTATATACTGTTTTCCTATGTTGCGGACAAAGATTTGTCCGCACTTTTAAATTAAAACAGTATAACTCAAAATGTAATGGTAAATTTCGTTGTCCTATATTATAATTAAATTTGATAAAAATTTACAGTTGAGGGGCTGAGCAAAATTAATATGATAAGAAATTCAAAAATCGTACTTAAAAGCAGTATTGACAAAAACGACTATGATGTATTGAAAAATTTAGAAAAAATATGTGCCGAATATGACAGCCTATCTTTTAAGTTAGAACTTGATTACAGGCTGGAAAATGCGGAGAAGCTTGATAAACGAGAGGTTGAACTCAATGAATTCATGTATTATGTGGAAAACGAGCTTGCAGGATATATAAATATCAGCAATTTCGGCGGTGATGATTTGGAGATTACCGGAATAGTTCACCCTGCGTACAGGAATAAGGGAATTTTCACACAGATGTTTGCTTTAGTTCAGGATGAATGTAAAAAAAGAAAGAGTGATGAAATACTCCTGCTCTGTGACAATAAATCTCACTCCGGCATTAGCTTCATTGAGAAGTTTTCTCAAAAATACCACCATTCTGAATATGATATGGTTCTGAACAGAGAGCTGTTTCCACAGCAGTGTACGCACTCACTGAATATACGCATGGCTGCTGAAAGTGACGCCAAAATAATATCGGAAATGAATTGTGATTTTTTTGGCATTGTTATAGAGGAAGGCGATACAGCTCTTGCGGAGAATATTATCAATGGGAGAACATTTATTGCAGAAGCTGATAATGGGAACGTAGGCAGCGTTCGACTAGAATTAAATGATGGTACGGGAGGAATATACGGTCTTGGTGTACTTTCTGAGTATAGAGGAAGGGGATATGGAAGGGAACTGCTCATGTGGTCGGTTGAAAAGCTCGTTGAAATGGGTGCCGGGAAAGTTATTCTTCAGGTGGATACAGATAATGTCAATGCTCTTAATTTGTATAAATCATGCGGTTTTGAAGATGAAAATGTAATGAGCTACTATTTGATGAGGAGATAAGATGGAACAAGATAAACATGCGGAAATAATGGATAAGATGACGAAGATATGCCTGTGTAAGGGAATATCGAGAGCAACTATTAAAAAAGCAATAGCAAATGGTGCGACAACATTGTCGGAGGTTCAGAAAGCAACGGGGGCAGGAAGCGGCCCATGCGGCGGGAAAAGATGCACTGAAAAAATTCTTAAGCTTTTAGAAGAAGGCATATGAATTTCAAAGCATACTCAAAAAATAAAAAAACAATAATATTTACGTTGCTGATTGCAATGTGTATCACATTATTTTATTTTTACGACAGAAATGATAAACATTTAAGCGGTGATGAGAAAATGTGGCTTAAGAGACAGGATGCCATAGTATATGCTGCCAATGAAAATGCACCTCCTCTTAGATTTGTGGATAATATTGACAACCAATATAAGGGGGTGGTGGTTGACTATATAAATCAATTGTCATTGGAGCTGGGAGTTGATATTCAGACTGTGCCCATGAAGTGGGATGAAGCATTGAGTGCATTGAAGGAAGGTACTACACAAATATGTGATATGTTCATAAGCGATGAAAGAGCGAAGTATTACTTATTCACTGAGCCTATATACAATCTGAGAACAGTGCTGATGACACAGTCCTACCAGAGCTCTGACCTAATTAACATCAACAACATGACTATTGCAACAGAAAGAGGAGATTATGCCAATGGATATTTGACTGAAAATTATCCCGGGGCAAAACTCATTTACACAGGCAATGTGGAAGAAGGGTTTGAGCTTTTCTTAAAAGGTGAGGTGGATGCGGTAATTGGTGATGAACCTATTATCACATATTTGCTTGTTGAAAGAAACGCCAACAACGATCCACGGTATTCAAATATAATATTGTACCAAAAAGAAGTTGTGCTGGGAGTTTCTAAAAACAGGCCGGAGCTTGTTCCTATTTTGAATAAGGCCATAAGGCAGATAAACGGAAAAGGTCAGCTTGAAAAGATACAGCAGAAGTGGTTTGGAATTTCGACTCCGCTCCTTGACAGCAAAAGCAGGGACGATATAGTTGAAAGTGTTGTTGTGACAGCTTTAATAGCAAGCTGTATATTTGTCCTTATTTTGCTTAACAACTTTTCTTTGCAGCAGCAGGTGAGGAAAAGAACAGGAGAGCTGGAGAACAGCAGAAATGAGCTGCAGATAATATTTGACGGCATATCGGAATTTATGCTTGTGGCTGACTATAATAAAAATGTCTTAAAAATTAACAAGAGCTTTGCTGATTATCTCGGGATTTTAAAGAATTCAGTTGATGGAAGCAATTGCACAGACTACCTGGGCAGATTTTGTCACGACTGCAGTGACTGCATGCTCAATGATGCTATGGAATGTGGATATGACATAAAAAAGGAAACATCCGTCGGCAATGAGGTGTACGAAATGAATTTTCAGAACCTTGAGGGCACAAGCATGACGGTGCTTGTATCCATAAAGAATATAACCATGGATAAAATAAACAGAAACCAGATGCTTCAAAGCAATAAAATGATAGCGGTTGGTCAGCTTGCCGCCGGAATGGCACACGAAATAAGGAACCCACTTGGGATAATACGCACTCAAAGCTATCTTGTGAGAATTAATGATAAAGCAGATGAAGCAGCTCGTAAGTCTCTGGATTTCATAGACACTGCAGTGGAGAGAGCAAGCAAGATTATAGACAACATACTTAACTTTTCAAGGCTGTCAAGCAATTCAACAAATGCTGTCGATATGAATCAGGTTATTTCGAAGCTTATTGAGATTCATAATGACATAATTAAGAAAAAGAACATAAAGATTACTGTCAACAGCAGCATAAGACAGGAAATATTTATTAATGCCGAAAGCGTTGAACATATAATATTAAATCTGCTTTCAAATTCAATAGATGCAATTGATTATGATGGAGAAGTAAACATAAGTATTTATATTGAAAATGAGGTATTGACTATAATTTGTAAAGACAGCGGTACCGGAATAGATGAAAAGTATTTGGGCGATATATTCAATCCGTTTTTCACGACAAAGGAGTTAGGCAAGGGTACGGGACTGGGCCTTTTCATTGTGTATTCGGAGGTTGAGAAATTAAGAGGAAAAATAGAAGTGAACAGCAGATTGGGTGAAGGCACCGAATTTGTCATAAGACTGCCCTTAGAGAGGAAGAGGGTAAGTGACGGGTTTATTTAAGATTTTGATAGTTGATGATGATGCGGACTACAGGGAAACATACAGGATGCTTCTCACAAGTAAAGGATACAGGATTGAGACAGCAGCTTCAGCAGAGGAAGCATACAAGCTGCTTGATGTGGAGTGCTATCCTTTGATAATCAGCGACATTATGATGCCGGGAATAAGTGGAGTAGAGTTCCTTAGAGAAATAAAGGATAAGTATAATAAGGATATTGAAATAATAATGGTTACCGGATACGGCAGCATTGAGACTGCAGTTCAATCCATGAAAATAGGAGCATTCGGATATTTCATAAAAAGCCATAATCCTGAGGAGCTTATCCTTGAAATAGAAAAGGTGCATAAGATTTTTTCTTTGCGCAGTATTAATGAGTTCAACAGGAACAGCGAGAAAGGCAGATATTTGTACACCAGTAAAAATAAAGAGATGCAAAAGGTGTACGAAATTGTAAGGCGCGTTGCCGAAAGCAGCTCTACCGCCTTAATTACAGGTGAATCAGGTGTAGGCAAGGAAATAATAGCTCACATGATACACGACAGCAGCGATAGGTCAAATATGCCGTTTATACCGATAAACTGCGGTTATTATTCATCAGGACTCATAGAGTCTGAGCTTTTTGGACACGAAAAAGGGGCATTTACAGGCGCAACTTCAACAAGGGTCGGTCATCTTGAAGAAGCTGACAGAGGAACTGTTTTCTTGGATGAAATAGGAGATATGGAGGAGGCCACCCAGGTGAAGCTTCTCAGGGTTCTTGAAACAAAACAGATAGAGAGGATTGGCTCCAACAAGCTCATTGATGTTGATTTCAGGTTGGTTTCAGCCACGAACAAGAATCTGGCGAAAGCCGTTTCTGAGGGGAAATTTCGTGAAGATTTATTCTTCAGGATAAACACCATTGAAATAAAAATTCCTCCTCTGAGGAGCAGAAAGGAAGATATAGAGGACTTGATTTACTTTTTTGTAAACAGGTTTAATAAAGAAATGGGGAAAGGCATTAAAGAGATCGACGGCGATACAATGCAGCAGCTTCTGAATTACAGCTATCCGGGAAATATAAGAGAGCTAAAAAATATAATAGAAAGAATGGTCGTTCTTTCAGGAGGAAGCGTATTAAAGGGAAGTATATTTAACAGTATTAAATGTGAAAACAGCGTTAGGAACGATGAACAACTATCTGAAATCATGACAAGCTATAAGGATGCAAAAAGAAATTTTGAGATTGCGTATATAAGTAAGGTTTTGAAAAGCTGCAATAACAATATCACTCATGCCGCCAAAATTATGGATATAAGCAGGAGACAGGTATTTAACAAGATTATCGAATATGATTTGAAATAGGAAAAAGACTGCCGGGAAAAATATTTCCATGTGAAAATTAATTCCAGGCAGTTTTTTATATTTTCAATTGAATTGTAGTGTTTTCGCTTCAATTTTCTTGGCATGAAATTTGCTCATATATAAATGAACTATATTATTCATGGAGGAAATTATGGAATTAAAAGAAAAGAAATTGGAGTTTTATGGCGGAGAATGGATGTCATTCGTTCCGTTCCTGGTGTTTCTGGTTTTGATTATTACTACAACATTTCATTTTGGGTCTATTTCAGACGGTGCCCTATGGGTTCCGGCGTTTATGGCCATAGTTGTGGGATTCTTCTTCGCAAAAAACAAGCAGGATTATTCAAATACTGTAATTGAGGGGATAGCAAGCAAGGAAGCGCTAATACCTGTGGTGTGCTGGCTGTTTGCAGGCGTGTTCTCAAGAATTCTGAGAGAATCAGGTCTGGCGACAGGCATAGCAGGAATAGCGGCTAACATGGGTGTTGGAAGCACTCCATTTATTATA
>DAMAEI010000032.1:11492-13975 GCA_031997345.1 Sedimentibacter sp.
TATAGCATCAGCAGTTTTTGCAACGGCAACTGGTACAGGCTTCGGTACTATTGCGGCAGGTATGGGCGTTCTTTATCCCGCGGCTGTTGCTTTAGGAGCATATCCCCCTATTGTGGCAGGTGCCATAATATCAGGAGGAGCATTTGGAGACAATCTTGCGCCTGTATCTGACACAACCATATGCTCTGCCACTTCACAAGGGGTTGACGTTCCTGGTGTTGTAAGATCGAGACTTAAATATGCCTTTACAGCAGGTGCCATAACAATTTTAGCTATTCTAATCTTCGGCTCAAGTAAAGCCAATGTCGGAGTGTCACCTGAAGCATTTCAATACAATCCTGCGACGCTGGTTATGTTTGTTCCTGTTATAGTAACAATTATTGTCGCCGTGAAATCAGGAGATATTATTATCGCCACAATAGTAGGTTCTGTTGTTGGAGCTGTAACCGGAGTTGCTGCGGGGTTGTTTGATATTATTCAGATTGACGCTGTGAATGCTGTTAAGCCTGCACTGCTCACAGTTTCTGGAGCAGGTCTTGATCGTTCCATAGGCGGGGTTATTCAATCAGGGCTAAGTAGCATGATTCAGGTTTGTATTTTGGCATTGCTGCTGTTCGGCTCAATATCGGTTATGAGAAACGGACAAGGAGATGTTAAGCTCCTAAACGCATTGAACAAGGTTACGGATACAAGAATAGGCTCAGAGATAACAATTTCTGTAATGGTAATATTATTATCTGCATTAATGGGATTAAATGCTCCTGCAATCTTGGCAGTTGGAGCTTCTTTTGCAAAGCCGTTGGGTCAGAAGCATAATATCAGCCCGTACAGAGTGGCCAATCTGCTTGATGCACAATCCAACACTTTTGTTTACAGCCTTCCGTGGACCCCTGCAATGATTTACACTCTTGGATTTGCAGCTGACAGCAATGCACCACTGGCTGCTCTTGAAATCACACCATATGTGTTCTACGCATATGCAATGCTTGCTGTAATGTTTGCAACAATACTTCTTGGCATAGGACAAAACGATAATATGGAAAAAGCTAAGAAGGTTAAAAAAACAGCTTAAGGATTATACAATTTATAAAAATAGAGGACTGATGCTAGTTAACATCTGTCCTCTATTAATTATTTATAGAAAATTTATTTTAAATACTGATTATCTTCAATGAACGACAGGTTAAAACGGAGCAAACCCCTGCTCTGCCCACCAATCCTCTTTCAAAAGGCTGTATTGCTCTGCGAATTGATTCAAATGTACTCTTTCCCAGCCAATCAGTAAATCAAACAGCGCTTTGCTCACCTCTGATGCAACCTTATCTTTTGCTTCCTCATAAAATTTAATAGAGTTTTGCTCCATCTGCATGCCTATTCCAAAAATAGACATGGCAACAGATGAACTGGTTTTATCCACCTTATCCCAACGGTAAATTTCGGGAGAAGGTATTTCGATTCCTGACGAAAGAATATCTTCAACCTTCATTTCACCGCCGCCACTGAGTTTTTGCCACAATGCCTTAAGGTAATCGGCGTGTTTTAATTCTTCGTTTGCCAGTTCCGTAAAAGCTCCTCTGGTTCCTTCCGAAGTTGCCTGGGCACTGGCAAGTCTGTAAAATTCATAGCCCTCGATTTCATTTAAAATTGCCTGAGAAATTATCGACAGTTCTTCTTTGTACATTTTTTCCTCCTTATTATAAATATATCAATGTTATACCACTATTATGCTGTTTTTAAACATTAATAAACATATGGTTAAGTAACATATAAATATGTTTTCCATATTATAAAATAATGAAATATAAGGAGGAGCCTTAAATGGTAAATAATATAAGACCAAGAGATAACATTTACGGAATGAACCCGCGAAATCCCATGAATGTTCCTAATATGACGAATTGTGTGTCTCAGGAAATGGTGATTGAAAATGTAAGGCTGGCTGCAGCATACGTTCCGTATCAGTTTATGTGTGAACTTTTCAATCCGGTGGAGGCATTGGCTAAAGGGACGGCATTTCCCGAGCTTTACAGCCCATATGACGGAAAGTCCAGGAACAGGGCTCAGTAAGGGAGGAAAAAATGGCTAATAATAATTTTATGGAATTAAGAAAAGAAATTTCAGCAGTCCATATGATGCTTGAGGATCTTCAGCTATACCTCAATACACATCCTTCTGATCGTGATGCTATTGCAAAAAGAAATGCATTTGTCAGGCAGATGAGAATGCTAAAAGATGAGTATAATAAAAACTATGGAATGATCAGTCAGGATGATTCGCTCAGTCCATATCCATGGCAGTGGATTGACGAGCCGTGGCCCTGGGAACCAGATGCAAACTTTAAGCTTTAGGAAAGGAGAATATATATGTGGTCATATGACAAGATACTGCAATATCCAATAAGAATAAAAAATCCAAACCCTGCAATGGCAACGCTCATTATTTCTCAATACGGCGGTCCGGACGGAGAATTGGGGGCGTCACTG
>DAMAEI010000032.1:13985-22131 GCA_031997345.1 Sedimentibacter sp.
GAGATATTTAAGCCAGAGGTTTACAATGATTACTCCTGAGGCAATCGCAACATTGAGCGATATAGGAACAGAAGAGCTGGCGCATCTTGAAATGGTGGGAACTATGGTGTATCAGCTTATGAAGAATGCAACTGTCGAGGAAATAGAAAAGGCGGGAGCAGGAGCATATTTTACGGATCACGGAAGAGGGGTATATCCTCAAAGTGCGGCAGGAACACCGTTTACAGCAGCGGCTCTTCAAGTTAAAGGAGATCCTATAGTTGATTTGACAGAAAATTTAGCAGCTGAACAAAAGGCGCGCGGAACGTATGAGTACTTAATTCAGATGGCTGATGACCCAGACGTAATTGAACCTTTAAAATTTCTGAGAGAAAGGGAGGTTGTACATTATCAAAGATTCGGGGAGGCACTGAGAAAAGTCCAGGACTACTTGCAGGAGCCTCGGCTGTTCATAATGCCTAAGCCGGAGTTTATGAATAACAGATAAAATAAAAACTGCGTTTTTAACGCAGTTTTTATTGCTTGCCCTAACCCCATTTTCAGAGTGTTTTTTCGATAAGCAATATACCTAAAATTGCGTGGAGAAATGAACTCAGCTTGAAATTGCTAACGTCAGGATGTATAATAAAAGAGATAAAATAAACAACATTATTGGGGGATTATATTGAAAAAATTTAAAAATGCAATTTTTGATATGGACGGAACGCTGCTTGATTCCATGGCGGCTTGGCGAAATTTGGGTATGGACTATCTTTTGCACAATAAAATTAATCCGCCCAGCGGATTGAACGAAATACTTGCAGTCATGTCTATGGAAGAAGCTGCCGAATATTTCAGGTCAACCTTTAATTTTAAACTATCAAGTGAGGATATTATTTGGGGAATAAAGAGTCTTATAGAAGATAGATACAAATATGAGCTTATTCTTAAGCCATATGTTAGAGAGTATCTTCTAAAGCTTAGCGAAGAAGGTGTAAAGATGTGCATTGCCACAGCATCTCCTTCGAGCTTTGCAAAGGCGGCACTGGAGAGAAACGGAATAATAAAATATTTTACATGCATAATAAGCTGCGATGACGTAGGCACCGGAAAAAATAAACCGGATGTATTTTATCTTGCCGCTAAAAAACTTGGCGCGAAGGCATGTGATACTGCGGTCTTTGATGATGCGGATTTTGCTCTGATAACCGCAAAGAAAGCAGGTTTTTATACAGTAGGTGTTTACGATGAAGCATACAGGAATAAAAGAAATATCATTGAATCAATAAGCGATTTTTATATTGAGTCTTTCAGTGAGCTCTTGATTCATAAATAAGACTGTAGCTATTCGTTAGCTGCAGCCTTATTTTAATAATGTTTAACATTTACCTAAAAGGTTGCATGCAACCCGGTTTTTTGAAGATTTTTTTGCATGGTACAAATATTTGTCAGCCTCCTTGACTCCGTCAATAAAGGACAGCTCATTGCTGCCGAATTCATATATTCCGAGGCTTATAGTAATATTTACAAGAACACTTTCATCAATCAAATATGCCTTTCCGCTTACGACACTCCTTATTCTTTCCGCAACATCAAATGCTTCGTTTTGAGAAAGCCCCGGGCATATAAGAAGGAATTCATCGCCACCGTATCTTCCTATGTAGTCGTTTGTTCTGATGCAGCGTGATATTGTGTCTGTGAGCATTGCTATAGCCCTGTCACCGCATACATGACCAAAGGTGTCATTTATTACCTTAAAATCGTCAATATCTATCATAATAACGCTGAAGGCCTTTTTGTCATCCATATATTTTTTATATATCATTTCACCAAGCCTTATAATTTCGAAACGTGTAAGGAAGCCGGTCATGGCATCATATGTTGCAATAGACTCAATTCTTTTATATGAATTTGCATTATCTATGGCTATTGAAGCGTAGTTGGCAATTATTTTAAGGGTGTTCAGATCGTTTTTATTGTATGCATTTGTATTGTAGCTTTGAACAGTCATCACACCTACAGCATTGTCATTTATTATAAGCGGAGTGTAAATCATGGATTTCTCCAAAGGCTTATCCTTAAAGACTATGCTGTATCTCAAGGAATTTATGTATTCCGTATATTCTTTTGAAACATCACTGATAATTATATCTTTTCTGTTCTTGATGCAATAGGAAGCGAAGGAATTGTCATCCATATCCAAGGTCATGGACTCGGTCGACCCGTCGCTTTCATCAACAAAGTAATATCCCACCATGTTTCTTTCAATGTCATATATCGCTATGCCGAAGGTGTCGGAATTAATAAGGCTGTTGATTTCCTTGCTTATAATTTCTATTATCGAATTAAAGTTCAGATTAGAGATAATTTTTTGGCCTATATTTGACAGAAGCTCTGTTTTATCATAAAGAAGCTTGTAAAGAGAAGCCTCCATTTTGGCATGTTTAAACTTAAGCTTTACCATAAGCTGGTTTTGCTCATAGTCATAGATTTCTTCATCAATTCTTATGTATTCCTCTAAATGAAATAATGCTTTTTCGGAGTTTCCGATTTCTTTATATGTTTCATACAGCAAAAGGCTTGATTCCTTGAGCAATACATTAAAATTGCTGGATTTTGATATATTTACTGATTCATTAAGCAAGCTAATAGCTTTTATACTCTGCCCTTTTTTTATTGACAGCTTGGACCATTCAATTATTGCATAACATTTTTCGTGATTATAGCTGAATACGTTTGCAATGTCATAGCTTTTCATGAATTCAATTTCAGCCAGATCATAGTTGCCAAGCTTTGAATAAGCCATTCCTTTAAGTTTGCATATTTCACTTGTGTTTGAGGAAATTTCGGTATTGTGCTCCAGCACTTCAGCATCGCGGATATAGCCCAGAGCGGTTTCTGGTTTTCCGATGTTTATTTCTATTTCTGCAAGAGAAAGTTTGACTGAAACCTTCATTAGATTAGTAAGCTCGTAATCATTCATTACAATATTGGTCAACACTTCCTTGGCCATATTGAAATCCTTCATCTGTATATAATTAATACCTGTATTTATGAGCAGTGTGACAAGAGCATCTTTGTTGTCAGTTTCCTCGGCTAATGAAATGCCCTTAAGTCCCCATTCGCTGGAAAGACTGAACTGACCGGTCAGGCAGTACAAGCTGTTAAGACCGTTGCAAATAAAAATCAGCCCTTGCTTGTAATTGTTTTTTTCAAACAGCTCATTTGCTTCAAGGAAGCTATTTAAAGCAGTATCATAGTCTGATAAATTTATATAATACCATCCAAAGTAATAGTATGCCCAAGCTTCCGGAATCACAATATTATTTTCTTTTGAAAATTTGAGAATGGTGTCTAAGACATACCTTGCATGCTCAGGGTTATAGGTTGTTTGCTCCTTTAATATGCTCCTGAAAAAATCAAAGTTATTCTCATCGTCAATCAACTTGTACAGCTCATCTTTATACGTGAAATCAGAATACATGGCATTCTCCATAGGTAAATATTATAAAGTTAAATGCTTAATTATGATATAATAGTATAATTAAAAACGTTTGTTGTCAAGGAACATTTACAAGTTAATTCCATTTTTCACCCGATTTTTGTTAAAATAAATATTGCACAATTGTACATGCATAATGTAATGTTATGTGACATTATCACTGTCAATAGTATAATAAAATATATAGTTTAGTTAATGAAAATTATAAACCAAGGAGTGATGGTATGTTTGGATTATTGAGAAAAGAAGAATACAGGACATTGAGTATCAATGATATAGATGAATTGGCAGGCAAGATTGAGCTGATAGATATAAGGGAACCCTATGAATATTTGGGAGGGAGCATAAAAGGTGCCAAAAATATCCCGATGCAGAAGCTGTTGAATGACCCATCGGCCTATCTGAAGCAAGGCAAGGTATATTATGTAATGTGTCATACAGGTGCGAGAAGCAGCAGGGCATGCAGGTATCTTGCAAGGATAGGATATGATGTGGTTAATGTAGGGGGCGGATTTGCTTCGTATTTAGGAACCAAAAGAAATAAAAATCGGAATATTATATAATTAAGGAGATTATTATGAGAAGAAAAATTTTAATTGTAGGCGGAGTTGCCGGGGGAGCGTCTGCGGCGGCAAGGCTGAGAAGGAACAGTGAGTTTGATGAAATTATAATGTTTGAAAAGGGGCCTCACGTTTCATTCTCCAACTGCTCTCTTCCGTATCATTTAAGTGGAATGGTAGAGGATGCGGATGATTTGGTTCTTATGGAACCGGGGCTGTTTTTATCACAGTACAATATTGATGTAAGAGTAAACAATGAGGTAATTGCAATCAACAGGGAGAAAAGGTCCGTTACAGTCAGAGATTTGCTTACAGGACAGGAATATGACGAGAACTACGATAAATTGATATTGTCTCCCGGAGCAAGGCCAATTGTTCCGAAAATTCCGGGAATAGAACAGGTGAAGATATTTACGGTAAGAAATGTTGTGGACATTGATAAGCTTAATAAGGCGGCACAGAAGCTGAAAAAAGGAAATATTGCTGTTATAGGCGGAGGATTCATAGGAGTAGAGGTAGCTGAAAATCTCAGGGAAGCAAGGCATAATGTGTCTTTAGTGGAGGGTACAGAGCAAATATTGAGACCATTTGATTATGACATGGTGCAGATATTCCACAAGGAGCTTTATGACAGAGGAATAGATTTAATCGTGGGTGATAAGGTAGAACGGTTTGAAGAAAACAAGGTAGTCCTTGCATCAGGAAAGAAGCTGGATGCAGATATAGTTGTAATGGCAATAGGAGTTGCTCCGGAAATTTCGCTGGCAAAGGACGCAAATCTTTCAATCGGAATTACCGGAGCAATCGAGGTGGATAAGAATTACAGAACCAGTGACGATGATATATACGCGGTTGGTGATGCCGTGGAAATATATAATTCTCTTACACGCACAAAATCCAAGCTTGCATTGGCTGGTCCGGCGTTGAAGCAGGCTAGAACAGCTGCTGACAGCATTCACGGCAAGAGTACATCAAATAAAGGGTACATCGGTTCTTCCGCAATAAAGGTATTTGATTATAACGGCGCTTCCACAGGCTTGAATGAAGCTTTGATAAAAGTTTTGGATATGAAGCTCGATTACGGTGTTGTCAGAATAGTTCCTTCCGACAAGGTTGGAATTATGCCCGATGCATCACCGCTTCATTTCAAGCTGCTGTACGAGGTTCCCACAGGTAAGGTACTGGGTGCCCAGGCAATAGGTAAGGGGGATGCAACAAAACGCATTGACCTGATTGCCGCCGTAATAAAATTCGGCGGGACTTTGGAGGACCTTAAAGATCTGGAACTGTCATATTCCCCGCCATATTCAACGGCAAAGGATGTTGTAAACTATGCCGGTTATGTGGGTTCAAACCTCCTGAACGGAGAATATAGGCAGGTGAATGCTGACAAGGTCAGGGAGCTTGTTGAAAACGGCGCATATATAATTGATGTGCGTGAAAAATATGAGTATGACTGCGGCCACATAAAGAGTGCTGTTAACATACCTCTCAGCGAGCTGAGAAAAAGAATTGACGAAATACCGAAGGACAGGTCAGTATATTTTCATTGCAGGTCAGGACAGAGGAGCTATAATGCCATAGTCGCACTTCAGCAATTGGGGTATGACAACCTGTACAACATAGCAGGGAGTTATATAGGGCTTTCATTATTCGAATATTTCAACGATAAAACATTAAACAGAGACAGCATTCTGACAGCTTACAATTTTAACTGATTCAATATATTACAGAATAGGAGGCTGCATTCCTACTCCTCCGTACCGCTGCTCTCTGTAGACACGTACCAGTTCATTCCATGTTGCTTCATCCACGATGCCTGTGGGAGGAAGCCCGAACATTGTTTGAAAAGCAATGACGGCTCGTTCAGTCTGCTCATCAAATATACCGTTCTCCGGAGTAGGAGGTATGGCAGGAATCACCAGAGATATATAATCCAGCATCTGCTGTATTATAAATACCCCGGGCTGCTCAAGCCCGGCTCCTATCTGATATTCGGTGCCCGGAAAACCCAAATTCGGCAAATAGACATTTTCAGGCGGTAATGTATTGAATACACCCCTTACAGCATCATACAACCTGGTCCATGTTTCACTGTCAACTACTCCTGTGGGCGGCAGTCCCATAGCTTTCTGAAATTCTATTACGCCCTGCCTTGTCTGCTCGTCAAATATCCCCGTATAAGCAATTGTAGGTATATTTCCGTAATAAAGAGATAAAACATCCAGAAAATATTGCAGTATGCCGACGCTTGGACGTATATCCCCCTGGAGCAGCACATTTTTGGCTATTTCATTTATTTGCTCATAAATGGAACCTGTTGCTGTCAGTTCGGATAACTTTGAAACTGCGACATAAATTTGCCTTATTTTATAGAATGTTGCTTGGTCGATGATACCTGTTACCGGCAGATTAAAGGTTCTCTGAAATTGTCGCACTGCAGCTTCAGTGGACTCTCCGTAATATCCGTCTGCCGGAACAATTTTGGGAATCGCAGGAAAGTTATCCGATATACGATTTAATCCCAGTTGCTGTCTTAAAACAATTATGCTTGAATCCCCAGGTTTAATGGGCTCTCCGGGATAAGTCAGACCTGCGCCTCCCACCGGAACATTTTCAACTATGGAAATGTTTGTGCCGTAGTAATATTGCAATATGTCCAAAGGAGAATATCCTCTGTTTGCCAAATCAACCGTACCCCACTGGTACAATCCGTTACACTGTGAAATCCTTCCATCGCAAAATGTTGTGTAAAGAGGAATAACCTGGCCGTCTCTTGCTACATATTGATTAAAAATCTCATCCGTTATTTGGCTTATGTTATCAAAAATACCTCTGTTCTGAACATATGCCTGATCAAATTGAGTTGAATTTGTAATATCGAAATCATACCCTCTTGACCGGTACCATTCAAGCACATATCTGTTTAGAGCCACTGATACTATTGCGTGTATATTGGCTCTCAGGGCGTCCTCCGGCCATGTAGGATAAAGCTCAGATGATGCAACGTTTTTAATATAATCTATAAAAGGAACAGTCACGTTTTCTGCATCTTCATCGGGATTACCTAAATGAACAGTTATATATTCTGGAATGGTAACAAAGTATGTAGGAGGACCTCCGGGTACGACTAATCCTTGATTTTGATTTGGGTTGTTTACGGAACTGATAAAGGCCATGCCATCCACCTCTGTATGTTTTAAATCAGTATTAAAAAATCTCAATAACTTATATTAATATATGCTGTTAATAAAGTATTGAGATACTATTATTACTATTTTATTTGTGAAATAAAAATATATGCTGCAAATGCTATGTGGCTGCTGCTGGCAGCCGTTAGCGAAGTGTGTATCTGCTGCCTGTAATCTGAATTACAGCTCCCTTAATTTCAAGCATAGTCAACATGCTTAATATTTTACCTGGATCTATTCTAAGCTCTTCGATTATTTCGTGGACCGTTTTGCTCCCCGAGCGAAGACAGTTAATGATTTTTATTTCATTTTCATCAGTAATTTCCTGAAAATACATACATTTTCTATTAACAGCTGCTCTTTTTCTAAGTTCCGGAATTTCTTCGATAATGTCGTCGATGGATATTGTGAGTTTCGCTCCGTCTCTTATGAGAGAATTGGTTCCACGGCTGTACAGGCTGTCAATGTTGCCGGGTACGGCAAATATTTCTTTGCCCTGGTTTGCTGCATGCCCTGCGGTTATAAGCGTTCCGCTTTTTTCCTGAGCTTCGATAACCAGCACACCATCGGATAAGCCGCTTATTATGCGATTTCTGTCGTGGAAGTTATTGGGCATTGGCTGCATTCCGAAAGGATATTCCGTAATTACGACACCACCTTTTTCCGCCAGCTCCGAATACAGTCTTTCGTTGAAATTAGGATAGATGATATCTATTCCACAGCCTATGATTCCTACGGTTTTGGCTCCTGATTTCAGAGCTGACCTATGAGCGACAGAATCTATTCCGGCGGCAAGCCCGCTTACTATGTTGACACCGAAGGTGGCAAGCTCTGAGGCAAATTTTTCTGCCACCCATTTTCCATATGAAGTAGCCTTCCGTGAACCAACTATAGATATTGATAAATTATCAATT
>DAMAEI010000032.1:22141-35063 GCA_031997345.1 Sedimentibacter sp.
ATCCAAGGTTCCCTTATAATATAAAATGGCAGGGGCACCATCAATTTCTCTCAATCTTTTCGGATAACATTCGTCGTAAATTGTTATAAGGCTTGCTTTCTCATCATTCAGCCTTTTAAGCAGCCTTTCTTCAAAGCTGTTTTTTGTGTTTATAAGAAAACTTATAGTTTCGGGCTTTAAAATTGATAAATTAAATTTCTCACTCTCAAAATTATCCCATATGTATTCGGGACTTCCGTTGAAATAATCAATAAGTTTTTCAATTTTTTTATTTGATATTCCTTTTGCAGAATTGAGCCATGCTATTGTTTTTTGATTTATATTCAGCCTGTCCATCTTTCACCTCCAGTATTTGCGGTCTAAGCTTCTGTATTGTATTGCCTCGGCTACATGTCTGCATTCTATAAATTCATTTTCTTCCAGATCAGCTATGGTTCTGGCTACCTTAAGAATTTTCCCGTATGCTCTCGCGCTAAGGCCAAGCCTTTCAAAAGCTTCTCTTAAAAGCATTTCAGACTCTTTATCAATTTTACAGTATTTTGAAATATACTTGACACTCAGTTCTGAATTAGTAAGGATTCCTGTATTCGCATATCTGTTTTTCTGAATATCTCTTGCTCTTGTAATACGCTTTTTTATTTCGTATGAAGAGTCTTCGTCACTTTCATTTTTCAGATCATCATACTTGACAGGGGAGACTTCAATTTGAATATCAATCCTGTTTAGCAGAGGTCCGGATATTTTTCCGAGATACCTGTCAATCTGGCTCCTGCTGCACGAGCACTCATGTGTGGGATCTCCATAATAACCGCAGATGCATGGATTCATGGCGGCAATCATCATGAATTTAGCGGGGAATGTAAAAGAGCCGTTAGCCCTTGAAATTGATATCCTGCCGTCTTCCATTGGCTGTCTTAAGACCTCTATGACGCTTTTGGAGAATTCGGGTATCTCATCGAGGAATAACACGCCGTAATGGGCAAGGGATACCTCTCCCGGACTTGGTTTTGAACATCCTCCGGCTATGGCAGCGCGGGATGATGTGTGATGCGGAGAGCGAAACTGCCTCTTTCTTATTAACCCGTTTGTGGTTAAAAGACCTGCTATGCTGTATATTTTTGTAACTTCAAGGGATTCTTCAAATGTGAGATCGGGGAGTATGGAAGGTATCCTTTGTGCAATCATTGTTTTGCCGGATCCAGGTGAGCCCAAGAGCAATATGTTGTGCATTCCGGCAGCAGCTATTTCAACAGCCCTTTTCATGGCTGGCTGTCCCTTTATTTCGGAAAAGTCAACCTCGGATAAATCTGTATTTTCGAAGATGTCATATTCGGTTCTGTACGGTTCTATGATTAACGAGCTATTGAAATAATTGACCAAATCCTTGATGTTTCCAACAGGTATTATATTTATACCGTCAACGGCACCGCATTCATCCCTGTTTTCTACGGGAACAATAACTCTTTCGAAGCTGTTTTCACGCATAGAAATAACCATTGGAAGAGCTCCGTCGATTTTGGTAATATTTCCGTCTAAGGAAAGTTCACCTATAATGCAGGTTTTATCATCAATATTTTTTTTAATATCCTTGTTTGCCGACAATATACCTACTGCAATAGGAAGATCAATTTGGCTGCCTTCCTTTTTCAGGTTTGCCGGAGCCAGGTTAACGGTTATTCTGCTAACGGGAAATCCAAAGCCGCTGTTTTTCAATGCAGAGCGCACTCTTTCCTTGGATTCGCGTATGGATACATCGGGTAGACCCACTATGCTGAAATTTGGCAATCCGCCGGACAGGTCCGTTTCTACGTCAACTACATATCCCTCAAGACCGTAAAGAACACAGGTTTTTATTTTGGAAAACATACAACCTCCGCAGATGTGGAAACGTTTTTTTAAATTATATATTATCTGCAATGTTATTACAATACATAATTGGAAAATAATGCTTAAGAATTACAAATGTCCTTTGGAGGAGTCTGTGCAGGAAGTTTTGAATTCACTGAATTTTTCTGAAATGTCCGGATGCAGTTCCATGAAGAATATGAATTTTTCAAAGCATTCAGCTGTGTACTCGCTTATGGTATGCTCGATTTTTTCGGTTTCCTTTAGAAGTATACCTTCCGGTATTCCCATTATGCGCAAAAATGATTCAATTGTATTATGCCTTTTCAAAAGAAGGCTGCCTAAAAGTTTGCCCTCATCCTTAAGCAGAATTACACCGTATTTCTCATATTTCAGTAAATTCAGGTTTCCTAGCCTCTGAACCATTCTTGTGGCGGAAGGGGGATGGACATTCAAGGCTTCTGATAGTTCGTTAATCCTTGTAAATCCTGTTTTGGATGAAAGCCTGTATATCATTTCAAGATAGTCTTCCATAGAAGCGGTGAGTAGAGTTTCATTATTTTTCATATATTCGCTGAATGTTCTGTACTCTTTATTGTCCATATTTCACCTGCCTTTTTAAAAATGTTCATCAATTAATTGTATTAAAAAAATACAAAAATATTACCTGTGGTACTATTCTTGTATTTTGCGCAGTGGTTATTTATTTGTATCAATTACCTGCCTGAATACCATAAGACCCTTCATCATTTTTGGAAAACCGCAAGTTGGGGCCACCAAGAGAATGGCATGCTCTATTTCCTCTTTTGAGCATCCGCCGTTGAAAGCTTTGAGTATATGGGTTCTGAGAGAATATTCATTCTGGCATTGCGTGGAAAGAGAAACTTTAATAAGCCATCTCGTCTTTTCCTCCAAAGGTCCGCCGCTTTCATGGATGAGCTTTCCGAATTTTTCATACGCGTCGTAAATTTCTCCGTGATTGTCAACAAAATATTTCAGATTTTTTTCAATAGCATCATAGTTGTCAAAATAGTCGTTCATATTCAACCCTCCTCTTTTAATATATTATTACCAAAAAATATTATTTGAAACAATATTAAGGATATACAGGCTATGCGGGCTATGCAGACAAATCTAATTTTATTGTGTTGACAAATAAAAAATTGTAGTATATGTTATTAATGCATTATCTTATGTATGCGGTATTGGAGGAAATAATGAATAACTTAGTGATAGTGGAATCACCTGCAAAAGCAAAGACCATAGGAAAGTTTTTAGGTAAAAATTACACTGTTAAAGCTTCTGTGGGGCATGTAAGAGATTTGCCAAAGAGCAAGCTGGGCATAGACGTAGAAAATAATTTTGAGCCTAATTATATAACTATCAGAGGCAAGGGGGATGTAATAAAGGAACTGAAAAAGGAAGCTAAAAAGGCTGATAATATATTTCTCGCAACAGACCCCGACCGTGAAGGAGAGGCAATATCCTGGCATCTTGCAAAGATTCTGAACCTTGATGAAACAAAGGATATAAGAATAGAATTTAATGAAATTACGAAGGATGCCAGAAAAAAAGCAAGTAAAAACCCGCGGAAAATAGACCATAATCTTGTTGACGCACAGCAGGCAAGACGCATTCTTGACCGATTAGTTGGATACAACATAAGCCCTCTATTGTGGAAAAAGATTGAAAAAGGGTTAAGTGCAGGGAGAGTCCAATCCGTTGCGCTGAAGCTTATAATAGACAGAGAAAGAGAAATAATGGAATTCAAGCCCGAAGAATATTGGACACTTGAATTAGAAGCGAAAAAGTTAAAAAAGAAAATTACGGCAAAGTTTACCGGTGTTTTAAAGAACGATAAAGTAAGCAAGGTAAAAATCAAAAGTGAAGACGAAGTCAGGAATGTTGTTGAAAGTCTCAACAAGGAAAAAGTGGCTGTATATAAAACAGATAAGTCAAAAAGCTATTCCAAGCCAAGCGCTCCGTTTACCACGAGCAGTCTTCAGCAGGAAGCAAACAGAAGAATAAATTTCACTGCCAGAAAAACAATGATGGTTGCTCAGCAGCTTTACGAAGGAATCAACATTAAGGGAGAAGGCAGCGTGGGTCTTGTTACCTATATTAGAACAGACTCCTTCAGGTTGTCGGATGAGGCTGTTAAAGCTGCACAGGAGTATATTACCGGGAGCTTCGGCGAAAAATACTATCAGAACAGGGTGTACACAAAGTCAAAAAATAACGACAGCAAGGTGCAGGACGCACATGAAGCCATACGGCCAACCTCTGTTTCAAGAAATCCTGAGGACATCAAGGACAGCTTGACAGCGGACCAATACAAGCTCTACAGCCTCATATGGAAGAGGTTCATAGCATCTCAGATGACGGATGCACAGTATGACGTTACAAAAATATTCCTGAACAACAATGGCAATATATTTGAAGCAAACGGAAAAATCCTTGTTTTTGACGGATACAAGTCCGTATATAAATACAGCGACGAATCTGAAAGCAAGCTGCTGCTTCCCGAAGTAGAGCCTGATGAACAGCTTGATATTGAAAAAATAGAGCAGGAGCAGCATTTTACCCAACCTCCTTCACACTATACCGAGGCAAGCCTAATAAAGGATTTAGAGGAAAGAGGAATAGGACGCCCAAGCACCTATGCTCCAACCATTACAACCATAACCGGAAGAGAATATGTGGCAAAGGAAAAAGGGCATTTAATGCCCACGGATATGGGATTCTTGGTTACCGAGATGATGGAGAAGTATTTTTCAAACATTGTTAATGAAAAATTCACTGCCGAGATGGAGAACAACCTTGACGAAATAGCCACGGGAAAAAAAGAATGGCATGAAGTAATAAACGAATTCTATGCCGGATTTGTAAAAGAATTGACAGTTGCTGAAAAGGAAATGGAAGAAATTGAAATAAAGGACGAGGTAAGCGATGTAAAATGTGAAAACTGCGGTTCCTTTATGGTTATAAAAAAGGGTAGGTACGGTAAATTTCTAGCGTGTCCAAACTATCCCGAGTGCAAAAACACAAGACCTCTCAAGGAGAAGGAGGCCGCAGAGGAAACGGATCAAGTATGTGAAATCTGCGGTTCTAAAATGCTTAAGAGGAAGGGCAGATACGGTGAATTCTTAGCATGTTCAAATTATCCTGAATGCAAGAATACAAAGCCCATAGTCAAGACAATTGATGCAAACTGTCCTCAATGCGGTGGTAAAATCGCAGTCAAATTCTCCAAAGCGGGAAGAAGATTTTTTGGCTGCACTAACTTTCCCGACTGTAAGTATGTGTCATGGCTGGAGCCCACCGGCAAGAAATGTGAAAAGTGCGGTGAAATGATGGTTATGAAGGAAAACAAGGAAGTATGCAGCAATAAAAATTGCATGTAAAACCAGAATAATAAAATATGCAAAAAAATAATATTTATATTGCCAAATAATTTTGGCTATGCTATACTAAACGTAATTACGCACAGAATTAGATTATGCGAGAGTTGTGCCAAAAGGTCTTGAGCATGAGGTGAAAATTCTGGAGGTAAAAACAAAAGGAGAAAAAAAATATGGCTATAATTAGCATGAAAAAACTGCTTGAAGCAGGAGTTCACTTCGGTCACCAGACAAGAAGATGGAACCCTAAGATGGCAGAGTACATTTTTACGGAAAGAAACGGTATATACATTATTGACTTGCAGAAAACAAGCGATAAGGTTGATGAAGCTTACAACTTTGTTAAAGAGGTTGCTTCAAGCGGAGATGAAATACTGTTTGTAGGAACTAAGAAACAAGCTCAGGAATCAACAAAGTCAGAAGCAACAAGATGCGGAATGCACTTTGTAAGCCAGAGATGGTTGGGTGGTATGCTTACAAACTACCAGACAATCAGAAAGAGAATTGACAGATTAAACGCGTTGAAAACAATGGAAGAAGACGGAACATTTGCACTTCTTACAAAGAAGGAAGTTATTAAGTTAAGAAATGAAGCTGAAAGACTTGAAAAATTCTTAGGCGGAATTCAGAACATGGATAAACTTCCGGGAGCATTGTTTGTTGTTGACCCGAGAAAAGAAAAAATTGCCGTTGAGGAAGCTAAGAAATTAGGTATTCCGGTTGTTGCAATAGTTGATACAAACTGCGACCCAGATGAAGTTGATTTCGTAATTCCTGGAAATGATGACGCTATAAGAGCGGTAAAGCTTCTTACTGCAACAATTGCAGATGCTGTTCTTGAAGGAAGACAAGGCGTTCAATTGACAGACGAAGAACCTGAATATGACGAAGCATCTGAAGAAGAGCTTGAAAAAGTAGAAGAAACTACAGAAGAATAGAAAAACAGAAGAATAAAATAATAAACAAAGTAAGGGGTTAGGAATTTTTTCCTTACGCCTTGCTTTTTTAAATTTTGGAGGTTATTAAATGGAAATTACAGCTTCATTAGTAAAGGAACTGAGAGAAAAAAGTAATGCAGGTATGATGGACTGCAAAAAAGCGTTGCAGGAAACAGGCGGAGATATTGAAAAAGCAATAGATTACCTGAGAGAAAAAGGTCTTTCCAAAGCGTCTAAGAAAGCAGATAGAATTGCTGCCGAAGGACTTACTGCTGCGTTGGTATCAGCAGATGTTGTTGAGGTTAACTCAGAAACAGATTTCGTTGCAAAAAATGATGAGTTCAGAGGCTTTGTTGAAACTGTTGCAAAAACAGCTTTGGAAAAAGAGCCTGCGGATGTTGAAGTATTAAAGGAAGAAAAGCTTGAGAACGGAAAGACACTTCAGGAATCATTGACTGATAAAATAGCTAAAATAGGCGAAAATATGTCAATCAGAAGATTTGCGGTTGAGAAAGTAACTGCAGGAAGAGTTGTTTCATATATTCATGCCGGCGGAAAGATTTCTGTTATAGTAGCTCTTGAATCAGAAGGAGACCAGGAAGCTCTTGAAGTTTTAGGAAAAGACCTTGCAATGCAGGTTGCTGCCATGAACCCTAAATACATATCAATTGATGATGTTGATGCGGATTTCATTGCTCACGAAAGAGAAATACTCATAGCTCAGGCATTGAACGAAGGAAAGCCTAAAAATATAGTTGAAAAAATGGTTGAGGGAAGACTTCAGAAGGAACTTAAAGAAGTATGCTTGCTGGAGCAGGCTTTTGTTAAGGACGGAGATATAACAGTTAAGAAATATGTTGAAAATACAGCAGCAAAGGCAGGAAAACCAATAAAGGTTGCCGGAGTTAAAAGATTTGAAGTAGGCGAGGGCATAGAAAAAAAATCTGAAAACTTTGCTGAAGAAGTTGCAAAGCAAATGGGTAAATAATCCTGAGGGAAAATGTATATTATAATGGAGAACTGAATAGTTCTCCATTAATCAAAAATAGCTCAGGAGGAAAAAATGGAGTGCAAATATAAAAGAATTGTTTTAAAGGTGAGCGGAGAAGCTTTATCAGGCAACGCCGGACATGGAATAAATGAGGAAATCGTAACAAGGATTTCCAATGTAATAAAAAATGTCAACGAAATAGGTGTAGAGGTTGCAGTTGTCGTTGGAGGAGGAAACTTCTGGAGAGGTGCCAGCGCACGTGAAATGGACAGAACCACATCCGATTATATGGGAATGCTTGGTACCATAATAAACGGACTTGCATTGCAGGATGCTCTCGAAAAAATTGGAGTTGAAACAAGGCTTCAGACTGCAATTGAAATGAGACAGATAGCTGAACCCTATATCAGAAGAAAAGCTGTGAGACATCTTGAGAAGGGTAGAGTTGTGATATTTTCAGGCGGCTCGGGAAATCCATATTTCTCAACAGACACAACAGCTGCACTGAGAGCGGCTGAAATCAATGCTGATATAATTCTTCTTGCCAAAAATGGTGTTGACGGCGTATACAGCGATGATCCAAAGAAAAACCCTGATTCTGTGAAATATGATGAATTGAAATATATTGATGTTCTGAACAAAGGACTTAAGATAATGGATTCAACAGCAACATCCCTGTGCATGGACAATAAAATTCCTATACTGGTCTTCGGAATTGAAGAACCTGAAAATATAGAAAAAATCGTTATGGGAGACGATATAGGAACAATTATCAAGGAGGTATGAGATGTATAAAGATTTAATATCAAAATCAGAAGAAGTTATGAAAAAATCAATCAATTTTCTGAAGGATGAACTTGGCACCATAAGGGCAGGCAAGGCTAATCCGAAACTGGTTGATAAAATCCAGGTTAGCTATTACGGTACCATGACTCCGATTAACCAGGTAGCAAATATATCTGTACCGGAACCGAGAGCAATTATTATTCAGCCTTGGGATTCAAGCCTGGTAAAAGAAATCGAAAAAGCTATAATGGTATCGGATTTAGGAATTAATCCAACAAACGACGGAAAGCTTATAAGGCTTGCAATACCGCCGTTGACAGAAGAAAGAAGAAAAGACCTGATCAAGCAGGTAAAAAAAGAGATTGAAAACGCTAAGATTGCTGTCCGAAATATAAGAAGGGATGCAAACGAAGACTTTAAAAAACTGGAAAAATCCAGTGAGCTGACTAAGGATGACCTTAAAAAGGCAGAGGAAGAAATGCAGAAGCTCACTGACAAGTACATAAAGCTTGTGGATGATATCTACAAGGATAAGGAAAAAGAAATATTAGAGGTATAGAATGGATGATTTGACAGGTTATCCATTGAGAGATGCCCTTAAAATTATTGAAGAAGATAACCATTCAATTATTAATATAGTAAAAATTGAGGGAACAAACAAGAAGTTTAATAACCTGACAAAGGCACATGTTGTCAGAAAACACAGCGGCAGAGATTATGTCACATTGTATGTTTCATACTTTTAGTCTGCAATGAGGGCTTGTGATAGTATCATAAGCCTGAGTTTCATTTTTTGTAACGGTTAATGAGAGAGGCCTTATATGAATTTAGAAGAAAGAGTGCGTTTGGGTATTATTCCGAAACATCTTGCTGTTATTATGGATGGAAACAGGAGATGGGCAAAAAATAACAACCTTCCTGCAAGGGAAGGACACCGGGAGGGTGCACTGAGGGTAACGGACCTTGTCAGAAATTCTGTTGATATTGGTATAAAATATTTGTCTGTTTATGCATTTTCCACGGAAAATTGGAGAAGAGACAAAAAAGAAGTAGATTATTTGATGAATCTATTGGTTGAATTTGTAGTAAAAGAGCTGGACTATTTACATAAGAATGATGTTAAAATAACATTGATGGGCAATATAGAAGACTTGCCCGAGAAAACAAAAAGAGAAGTAATACGCTCAGTGGAACTTACAAAAAATAACAGGAAGCTTCATTTAAACATAGCTTTGAGCTATGGTTCAAGAGCAGAAATAATAAATGCAGTAAAAAATATAGTCAATGATTTTGAAAACGATAAAATTAATATAGATAGTATAGACGAAGAAAGCTTCAAAAAATATCTGTTTACACATGATATGCCTGACCCGGACCTGCTTATAAGGACAAGCGGAGAAATTCGTTTAAGCAACTTTCTTTTGTATCAGTTGGCTTATACGGAGTTCTATTTCACGGATATTTTGTGGCCGGACTTCAAGAAAGAAGAACTGCTGAGAGCTGTGGAAAGCTTTCAGAACAGAAAAAGGAGATATGGAAATTAGGGCGGTGTTGTTATGAGACAAAGGGTTATTACCGGTGTTGCAGGAGGAGCATTCATAGCTGCTGTGACGCTTATGGGCGGCATAGCATATGATTTTGTTTATTTCGGCATAACCTGTATAGCTATTTATGAACTTTCAAGAGTTTTTTTCAACGATGGTTTTGCTTACGGAGCAATTGTGAATTATATGTTTGCCATTGCGCTGTTTATTGAGAAAATTACCGAATATAATCATTATTTTGATTTTTTCATGTTTTTGTACATATCGATGAATTTTCTCATGTTTGTGTTCAATAAAAAAATCGACATTAAAAAGCTTGGGGAAATTATTTTTATTGGAACATACGCCGTATTCTTCATGTATCACATGATGCTTATGAATGGTTCGGTCTATGTATGGCTGGTATACATAATAGCATTCGGCACGGATACCTTTGCTTATTTTGCGGGAAAAATGCTTGGAAGGCACAAGCTTTATCCGGAAGTAAGCCCGAATAAAACTGTAGAAGGTGCCATTGGCGGAATAATCGGATGTACTATCATATCGATTATATTTTTTGAATATTTAAGAATAAATAAATATATTTACATTATAATATTTAGTGTAAGTGCATCTGTTTTTTCCATGGTGGGTGACCTTACAGCTTCAAAAATCAAAAGGGAAAGTGGAATAAAGGACTTTGGCGATCTTCTTCCGGGTCACGGAGGAATATTAGACAGATTTGACAGCGTACTATTTGTTGCGCCTACGGTTTATTACTTTGTTCAGCACTTTCTGTAAGACGGAGGTAAAATATTGTTGACGATAATAGCATCTATACTTGTTTTTTCGGTAATTGTGCTTGTTCACGAATTCGGGCATTATAAAGCCGCTAAGAGTGTCGGCATAAGAGTTTATGAATTTGCAATAGGGATGGGACCAACCCTGTTTAAAATTGTAAGAAACGATACAATATATTCCATAAGAGCAGTTCCCATAGGCGGATTTGTCCAGATGGAGGGCGAAGATGAGGATGTCAGAACAGCAACAAGCTTTAATACAAAGACTGTATGGCAGAGAGCCATTGTAATTGCCGCAGGCCCGTTTATGAATTTTGTTGCGGCGCTTGTTTTGTTCATGCTGATTGCCTTTTCATACGGTGTTCCGGGCAATCAAATAAATGAAATGGCGGAAAATTCAAATGAATACAGAGCCGGACTCAGGCCCGGTGATAAAATAGTTTCAATAAACGGAGATAAGGTCTACATATGGGAAGATATTTTTTACGAAATAACCAATCCCGATAATACATACTACACTGTTCAATATGAAAGAGACGGACAGCTTATGCAGTCCAAAATAGACAGCAATTACAGAAAGATAATAGGCATAACAACTGAGACAGAAGATGGAAAGGCTACGACGAAAGTTTCTCCTTCAGATGTTACATCATCAGCTTATAAAGCCGGAGTTAAAAAGGGAGACAGAATTTTAAAAATAAATGATGTACCCGTAAGCACATGGGAGGAAATAATAGCTGGAGTTGAAAATACACCTGATTCTCAAGAAGTAAGGCTCACCGTTGAAAGAGAAGGAAGCACAATGGAAATCAGTGTCCTTCCAAGTGCACAGATAGATATGCGATTTAACACTAAGCTTGAAAAATCATTTACAACAGCAGTATTATCTTCGCCTTACAAGACTGTATACTACATAGAGCTCATGTTTAAAACAATAAAACAGCTTGTGACAGGAAAGTTGGGAAGCGATGCATTGGGCGGACCTGTAATGGTTATATCAATGGTGGGAGAGGCTGCAGAAAACGGAATACTTTCACTTTTAAATTTAGCTGCTTTCATCAGCATAAATTTAGGCTTCATGAACTTGCTGCCAATACCGGCACTGGACGGAAGCAAGCTTGTATTTTTAGCTCTGGAGGGTATAAGGGGCAAAGCAATACCTATTGAAAAGGAAGGCTACATCCATTTTATCGGTTTTGTTGTTCTGATAGGATTTATGATATTTATCACCTATAAAGATATTTTAAGGTTATTCAGAATATAGGGCTTTTTCGGCAGGACAGCAATTAAGGGTTATTGCTGTCCTGTTTTTCATCGTTAGCTCATTTATGGAGGAAGTATGGACAATATAGTAAGAAGAAAATCAAAAAGTGTTATGGCAGGAAATGTTCAAATCGGAGGGGAAGCACAAATCCCCGTTCAATCTATGACAAATACATTTACAAAGGATGTAAAATCAACAGTTGGGCAGATACTGCAGCTTGAGGAAGCCGGATGTGAAATTATAAGGGTTGCAGTAGCTGATATGGAGGATGCAGATGCCATAGGGGAAATAAAGAAACAAATACATATTCCCATTGTCGCTGATATTCATTTCGACTACAGGCTTGCATTAAAAGCCATTGAAAACGGCATAGACAAGTTGAGGATAAATCCGGGAAACATAGGAAGTATAGACAGGGTTCAGAAAATAGTCGAAATGGCCAAACCTAGAAATATACCCATAAGAATCGGTGTAAATGCAGGAAGCGTGCACAAGGAAATACTAAAAAAATATGACTGCAGGGTTACATCCGAAGGGATGGTAGAATCAGCTCTTGAGCATGTGAGGATATTGGAGAATCTTGACTATAACAACATTGTCATATCTATGAAAGGCACTGACATCAAAATGACCATAGACGCTTATCGGTCCATGGCAGCAAAGGTTGATTATCCTCTGCACCTTGGTATTACACATGCAGGAACGCTGTTTGAAGGGAGCATACGCTCTGCCATAGGAGTAGGGAGCCTTCTTGCAGACGGTATAGGAGATACTCTGAGAATATCGCTTACAGATGATCCGAGAGAGGAAGTAAAGGTAGCGAGAGAAATTTTGAAGAGCCTCGGTCTCAGAAGCTTTGGCATCAACTATATTACGTGTCCTACCTGCGGAAGGACGAAAATACAGCTCATAGAGCTTTCTAAAAAAATCCAGGAGGGTCTGAAAAATGTTGATAAGCCTGTTACCGTTGCCATAATGGGCTGCGCCGTAAATGGTCCGGGAGAAGCAAGGCAGTCGGATATAGGTATCGCCGGAGGCTGCGGTGAAGCTCTTTTATTTAAAAAAGGCGAGATAATAAAAAAAATAAAGGAAGAAGACATTGTACAGACTCTTCTGGAAGAAATAGAAAAAATGTAATTGTTATCAAAGGAGAGAGTATATGAAGTGGAAGGGTAGAAGAGCAAGCTCCAATGTGCAGGACAGAAGGGGCATGCGCCCGTCTGCGGGACTTGCGGGAGGCGGAATAGGGACGATTATTCTCGTTCTGATAATTGCTTTATTGGGAGGAGATCCTACAGATTTTCTTAACAATTCATCGTTTATTGATTCTGGAGCTCATTCACAATATGTTGAAAGTGCCGAAGAAAATGAACT
>DAMAEI010000033.1:0-238 GCA_031997345.1 Sedimentibacter sp.
ATTATGGAAAGAGACGGCGAGCTGCTGATGGAGGAACTACATTGAAAAACATTGTGCTGATAGGAATGCCCGGCAGCGGTAAAACAACTATAGGTAAGCTGTTGGCGGAGGAGCTGGGCATGAGCTTTATCGATATGGATGATCATATACAAAAAACTGAGCAAAAAAGCATAAAAAAGTTTTTTGCTCAGGGAGAAAGCTTTTTCAGAGATGCGGAAACCAGATGCGCCGAAGAATT
>DAMAEI010000033.1:248-18659 GCA_031997345.1 Sedimentibacter sp.
TAATAGCAGCGGGAGGTGGAATTGTGGTCAGAAGAGAAAATATCGACCGCCTGAAAAAAAGCTCTGTCATAGTATTCATAAACAGAGACGTTGAAAATATAATTGGAGACATAGACTGTGAAACACGCCCGCTGCTGGCAGAAGGAGCAGAAAGATTATACAAGCTGTACAATGACAGAATAAAACTGTATAAATCCTACTGCCACATTGAAATACCAAACAATGAATCAGCTTCAGCAGCAGTGTCTGAAATAATAAAAAAAATACACTGAAGAATTTTCTACAGTGTATTTTTAGTCGTTATTAAGCATGATGATCTAAATTAACAGAGCTGCCTGTTCCAGGTGGGTCACTGCAAGGCTTGGGTGTTGGTGGATCAATGATAATTGTACCAACTAAAAGAATAGTTAATAGTGATCCGATAATTATTGTTCTTAAATTCAGCTTCATAACTTACCTCGTCCTTTTATGGATATTTTGCATCACATCACATAAGAATAATAACATATAAGGTCGAAAAAAGCAAGTTATTTTATAAAAATGTATCAAATTATTTATGCATAGAGTGACTTTTTAAAAATTCGATAGCTTTATCTGCCATATTATTATTCAAATACATAAGACATAATTTATTACAAATAACGGATATTGATTTATAGTCATTTTTTTCTTCTGCAATTTTAAGTATTTTAATGTAAGTAGTTTCTAATTCGGTTGTTGCTCCAATTTCAGAGTTTATCTCAATAAGCATATAATAACCTTTTAGCTCATATTCAATATCATTAAATTTTGTAGCAAGATCAATCCCAAGGTTCAACAATATCAACGCTTCGTTATATCTTTTTTGTTTAATTAGTATACTTGCCTTATCTATAAGGGATTTATCTAAATTGGAAAAATCTGTTTCGGTTCTGATTTTTTGTGAAAAGTCAAGACTTTCTGCAGCCTTGTCATATTCTTCAATATCAGCATATAATAAACCTAAATTATCATAAACATAAGCAAGTGAAGGATCATTTAAGCTGCTGAATTCATCTAAAAGAGAAACATATATTTTTTCTGCATCTTCAATTTTCTTTAAATCACGATAACAATTGGCTTTAACAACATTAGCATATACATAATTCAAAAGATCTTCACTTTTATTACACAAGACTAAATATTTATCAGCATATTCAATAGATTCATCAAGCTTATGAAGTTTTCTATGGCACAAGGAAATGTTGTAAACGGAATGCTTTTGCGTATATAAATCGTTGCTTATTTTGGATAAAAAATATGCTTTGTTAAAAAACTCCAATGCTTCTGCATAAAGTAATTCGTTTAATTTGCAAAGACCCAATTTATTAAATAAGTAAGACTCAAATTTGTTATCTGCAATTTCGCCATATTTGCTTAAGGCATCAATATAATTAAATGCTGCTTTATAATATTTTTTTTCATTATAATATAAGTTTCCTTTTTTGAGAAGAGCTTCCGCTTCTATGCGACCTAAATCATAATCATGAGAGATCTCAATAACATTATTAATTATCTCTATGGTAATGTCACTATTTAACGTATCCAAACAATATTTCAAAGCTTCATCTTTAGGAGACATAAGTAAATAGGAATCATCAATATTCAAAGTGATTCCCAATTCAGAAGCCCTATTATTGAACTTCTCGGCCAAATATTTTGCCGTATCTTTAGTTAATCCCCGTTCTCCGGTTTCTAACATGCTTACAAAGTTTCTCTTAATTTTTTCGCCCTGCAGATCGAGCTGCTTCATCTTTAACATTTTTCTTGTTTTTTTAATTCTTTCACCGGGAGTTAGAAATTCCATTGCATTCTTCTTTCTTAAATATTTAAGTAATAAACGTTTTATCATTTTAAATTATATCATAATTTATTTTTTAGTCAAAAATTTTTGATAAAAGAAATTGTATGCATACAAGAAAAAGGTAACGATATTACAAAAAAATAGTGACAATATGTAAAGATTAAGATATACTATAAACAGAATAAAAGAAGATAATCAATTTATTGCTTTTACTAAATTAAATGTTTGACTAATGTGAAGTAATTATTAGGATAACATTTAATTATAAAAGTATGATATATGCTACTAATAAATTATCGTATAATTTTATAGGAGGAGATGAGATAATGAAAAAGCTTACAGTTAAAATTTGGAGTGCAAAATCAATAAAAGAAGCACCAAATCAACAAGTAACAAATGCTTGCCAATATTGCATGAAATAAGAAATGTAATAATTAATGCAAAGGTATAATATTTAGGAGGTAAAACATATGAAAAAGTTAACTACTAAAGTTTGGAGCGCAAAATCAATAAAAGAAGCATCAAATCAGCAGGTAACAAATGCTTGCCAATATTGCATGAAGTAATTAGACACATATATGAATAGTTTTATTAGTAGCTTATATCAACAAATAAACTAAGAACAGAGGTGCTATAAAAATGATACTAACTTCAAAAATGAGTACTATATCTTTAAATGATAATGAAATTATAATAGTAAATCTTCTTTCTGGGGCTGTTAGTATTTTGAATAATGAGATGTACCAAGGTCTAAATGATTTGCAAAAACTAAAGAGTGACTATCCAGAGGTATTTCAAGAATTAATAAATGATAAATTTTTATTTGAAGATAACATAGAAGAACAAAAATATTTTGTAGATTTAATAAATTCAATTAATGAATTAGATATGCGCGAAGCACCGAATTTTGTAATTTTGCCAACGTATGATTGTAATTTGCGCTGTGTATATTGCTACGAAAGTACCACAGTTCAAAGGACTATTAAGGATATGTCTGAAGAACAAGCGGAAGCAGTAAAAAGGTTTATTGAATTCAAGTCTAAGAACTATGATTCTAGTCAAATTAGAATTACTTTAATGGGAGGTGAACCTCTATTAGTACGAAATAAACAAATAATTGAAGACTTTTTGAATTGGGCAAATATATTGAGGTATAAAGTAGATATTGTTACTAATGGCACTACTATACATCATTATGAAGATATATTGAAAAGGTATGACATTTCTTCATTACAGATAACAGTTGATGGACCAAAAGGTATTAATGATGAAAGAAGAATATCAATTGATGAGAAAAGTTCATTTGATAATATCATTGAAGGGATTGACATAGCACTAAAGAATAAAATAAAAACATATATACGAGTAAATATAGATGTGCAAAATATATCTCATTTAAAAGAGTTGGCAGAATTTTTAATAAATAGGTATGGGAGTGAAAATAAGTATTTAAAACCTTACCTATATGTGATAAGTGATGGAGGCTGTTTAGGTAATAATCATTGTATCCCTGAAGTTGAAGCGGTCAAGAAAATAATTGACTTATCAAAAGATAATGAGTGTATGGATATTTATGACCTTGTTTTTCACGGCAGTAATTTTATTAAGGGAGTTCTAAATTCAGATGATTATTTTCCGCAAAATAGATTTTGTGCAGCTAATAAAAAGCAATATGTTTTGGGCGCGGAAGGTAATATATATAAATGTTGGTTTGGTGTTGGAGAACAAAAATTTGCATTAGGAACTTATTATCCAAGTATCCAAATAAATGAATCAATGGAAAGATTATGGGAAAAAAGATGCGTGGAAAGTATTCCTAGATGTTACGCATGCAAGTTTTCTTTAATTTGCGGCGGAGGGTGCAATAATAAGGCTATGTCTGCAAATCTTTCTATAATGACACCGAATTGTGCTGACTTTGATAGCCTTTTAAAGCTTGGATTTAGTTATTATATAGGACACAGTAATATGCAACTATCGTAGCAATAAGGAGATATAAATGTATTTCAGTAAATATGTATATTATAAAAAGGTTAACAATGATAAACACTTGTTCTTTAATATGCTAAATAATGCAGTTGATTTAATAGAAAATAACAATATTAATTTATTGAACTTTAATGAAATAAATAATTATGACCCAAAAACCATAAATTACTTGATAGAGAGAGGACATATATATAATAGTATAGATGAAGAAAACGAGTTAATTGCGCAATTACAAGAAATTTCTAAGAAGGTTACTTCAGAAGAGGAATATTTACACTTTTATTGCGGTGTAACTATGGAATGTAATTTAGATTGTTCCTATTGTTTTGAAAGAGAAATTGGCAAACAATCAGTTATGACTAAAGAAACAATTGATAAGATGTTTATGACTATAGATAAATTATGCAATTTTCATGAACATATAAAAAAAAGGGAGCTAACTTTCTTTGGAGGGGAACCGTTATTAACAGATAACTTTATAACAGTAAATTACATAATGGATAATTTAGTGAAAAAAAATATGGAATCAAATTTCATTACAAATGGAGTAGATTTAAATCATTTTATAGAATTTTTTAGGATGAATGAAAATAATATTTCAACTATTAGCATTACTCTTGATGGACCAAACAATATTCATGATAAAAGACGGGTATTTCAATCTGGAGAAGGAAGTTTTGAAATCATTTCACGTAATATTGACTTGTTTCTTTCAGAGAATTTATCTACTATGCTTATTATAAGAATTAATATCGATTCAAAGAATTATTTGAGTATTAATGAATTAATTGACTACATAGTTAGAAAGGGATGGTTTAAAAAACCAATTCAGTTACAGTTTTGTAAGGTTGAAGACAATTCTGAAATTGGAGTTGATAATATTATTTCTAATGATCATTTAATGTCTTTTTTAGGAGATATTTTCAATTTGTATGAAACAAATATAGTGGAAAAGATGAAAATAAAAATTAAAGGAATTGAGAAACTTAACAGTGTTTTTAATACTGATAAATTGACTTTACCTATGTTTAATTATTGTAATACGTCAAATCTTTATGTGTTTGATCCCAGTGGAAAGTTATATGTATGTCCGCAATCAATAGGTGATTTAGACAATGTTGTAGGAGAATATACTCCATATTATAATATAAACATAATGGAACTGATGAAATGGCAGAAACTTACTGTATTAGATAATAAAGATTGCTCCAAATGCATGTACTGGCCTGTTTGCGGTGGAGGATGCCGTTATTCGTCCTTGAAAAATGGTGGGAAGAAAAATAAAAGTACTTGTAGAAATATACATGCAGTTGTTGAAAAAAGCGTTAGCGATTACATAAGCAAGATTATATAGTTTCTAATTAAGTAGGGGAGGGGGATAAAGATGTGGAATGTTTATTTAATTTTAATTGTTCAATTTTTTACGACATTCAATTTATATAAAATAATATTAACGTTATTTTATCAAAAAAGTGGTATGAATCTATTGGAGATAGGTACTATCTTAGCATTTTCATATATGGCAAAAATAATCTTTGAAATTCCATCTGGATATTTAGCAGATAACTTTGGTAGAAAAAAGATTGTTGGTATTGGTCTTTTTGTGTTTGTAATTTTTTTAGTTATGACATATTTTACAAGAAACTTGTATTGTTTCATTATTGCATCATTTTTGCAAGGTATATCTTTAACACTAACGTCAGGAGCTTTGGATGCCATGCAATATGATGCTCTCATTGATGCTGGTAAAAAAGATGAGGTAGAAAAGTACCTGACTTATGAAAGACTACTAATATCGTTAGCATTTGGATGCAGTAGTTTATTTGGAGGATTTCTATCAAATATTTCATATGACTTAGTTTTTGTTTTAAGCATATGTTTTTCGCTTTTTACATCTATAATATTTTTATTTACTACGGATAATTTTAGTAAGGTTGACTTATACCATAAAAATCATAATAAAAAATTCATGAGTAGGTGTATTGCTAATATTCTTGATTCACCGTATCTAATGAAATGCATGAATATTACAATTATAATTTCTTTTGTTATGATCCCGATAGATGACTATTATTCCTTAATTTTAAAGGGAGAAGGCCTAAATGAAAGTTTAATAGGAATTATTAGCTTTAGTCAATTTTTTATAAGTTCATTCTTTGGATTTTTTTGCAAACATCTGCAAGTAAGTTATGGAAGAAATAAATTGATAGATATACTACCTTTTACTATATTTTTATTTTTGCTAATTTTTGCAATTTCAAAAGAAAAAATAGTAATTTTTATGTCATATACAATGCTTTTAATTATTATTGCACTTTTAAATCCAATTAAATATTCTATTATGCAAGGGTTAATAGAAAGAGAGTACAGGAGTACTATAATTTCAATTCAAAGCTTGTTGATGGCTTTAACGGCAATTATTAGTCAACCACTGTTTAGTTATTTAATGTTAACATTTGGCAAAGGTTTGACTATTATACTCTTTATTCTTATGTCTTCATTGTTGCTAATTTTGAATATAATTTTTTTTAAAAATAAACTTGTGGAGGCATAAAAATGCATATATTAGTAGTTGGTGGATATACGGAAATACATGAAAAGTTATACCAATATGGGGCAAGAATTACCCATTTTACGGAGAAAGAGTTGCTAAATATTAACTGTAAAATATATTATAGGCAAATTGGTTTTAATGCTAATGAATCTCATGATAATTTTGTTAAAATAGCAAGTGTAATAAACGAAATTGATAAAATAGATGTTGTAATTTCATTTACTGATTATTTTCAAATACTTGCATGTGAAATAGCAGAAAAACTGGGATTAAACTATTTTAATAGTAAAGAACTACTTATTAATATGAAAAACAAGGATAAGATGCGAGGAGTTTTACAAAGAAACAAAATTAATTCATTAAATTTCCAGGTAATAGATACTTTTAACGTCATAAATAATAATGAAAAAATAAAAATAGCATATCCGTATATATGTAAACCAATTGATCAATCAGGTAGTAATTTTATTTTCTTAATAAGGAATTCTCAAGATTTTGTTGAATTTGTTGAATTTGCTAAAAAAGAAGAGTGTCCAGATAAATTTTTAATTGAGGAATATTATGACGGTAAAGAATATAGTGTAGAATCCTTTTCAACAGAAGGTAAGCATTATATTTTAGGGATTACAGAAAAATTTAAAGACGAAAACTTTGTTGAAATTGGTCATTGTATGCCAGCAGAGCTTGAAGACTATGAGAAAAATGGTATTATAAACTATGTTGCTGGTGTGCTTACAGCGTTAGGTATGAATTCTGGTCCTTCTCATACAGAGATAATTGTTGGTAGTAAGGGGCCGGTTATTATTGAGTCACATGCCAGATTAGGTGGTGATAGCATACCAATTTTGCTATCGCATGTGAGTAATATAAATTTATTTGATTTGTGGGCTCGTTTAGTTATGGGGTATAATTTAGAAAATTATATTATACCCATATATAATAATAACTTTATTGCAATTTGGTTTAAAACAGCTAAAAATAATGGTATATTAAATTATAAGTTAGACTGTATTAATAATTCAAAAATACTCGAATATAAAATGTATAAAGAGAACAATGGCTTTGTTGAGAAGACAATAAATTCAAATTCACGTATAGGACATTTTATTGCTATGGGGAATAGCAGAGAAGATGCAGTTAGTTTGGCAAAAACAATAGAAAATAAAATTAAAATTATCTAATTAAAAGTAAACTGTTAATAAGGGGGGGTATTTCAGTCTAAGGTTAAAAGGCATAAAAAGGTGGAGTAGTTACAATTCAAGAGATAGAGGAATGGTAGAAGTAAACAGGAAGAATTGCGACAAATAAAAGAGATATTCATTGAGAGAGCTTTTCTAGAATAAAATTGTTGATATGTATAAGATTTGTTTTATATTAAAAATATTATTTATAGGTTAGGTGATAGTAAAAATGTTAGATAATAAGGATTTTGATTTATGGGCAGACAGATATGACAAAAGCGTAAATATAAGTGAAGAAAATGATGAATATCCATTCGCGGGATATAAAAAAGTCTTAAATTTTATTTATAGTCAAGTTAGAAAAAAGAGCAGAGCACATGTTTTGGACATCGGTTTTGGAACTGGTGTTTTAACAACTCAGTTGTATAATGAGGGGTGCAGTATAACGGGTATTGATTTTTCACAAAATATGATTGATATAGCAAAGCAGAAGATGCCGGACGCAATATTTATAAGATATGATTTTTCAAAAGGGGTACCAAAAGAAATAAAAAATAAAAAATTTGACTATATAATCAGCACATATGCAATTCATCATTTGACAGACGAGCAAAAGATTGAGTTTATTAAATCCATATTTAATTTGCTGAAAGAAAATGGTCAGATACTTATAGGAGATGTTTCCTTTGAAAATAGAAATCAGTTAGAAAGCTGCAAGGAAAAATATGAGCAATATTGGGATGAGGATGAAACTTATTTTATAGGGGAAGAAATAAGAGGGGCTTTTTCTGATGAATATCGTTGCGAATATGTTAAAATATCACATTGCTCAGGAGTGTTTACTATAGAGGATGTGCGCATACATTAAACTTAGGGCATATTGAATTACATATAATAATGTGTAAAGATACGTCAAATTAAGTCTGGTTAGAAGATAAAACTAGATAAAAGGTAGTATTGAGAAGGTAAAGTTAGTATTTGTGCCTTAAGGCAGCAGTTAAGATATATTTACGAAATGTCAATATATCTTAGTAATATGTTTTATATTTGAAATGTAACAGAGAACAATCAGTCGTCCAATATCTGCGGTACCGGTAGTGAATATGCACTGAAAAATTCTTTGGAGTGCTTATTTGTCAGGGGAATTTCAGCACTGGATGTAAGCTCGATTATATCATGAACCCCGTCCGTCTTGTGTATTTTGTGTATATTAAATATATTTACTACATATTTTCTGGAGCATCTTACAAAATATTTTGCGTTAAGCCTATATAATATGAGGCCCATATTTTGTGATGTTGTTTCCGTATCCCCGTTTTTAAGATGAAGTATCGTCTTGTGCCCTTCTGCCTCAATGTATTCAATATCCTCATGCAGAATTTTTCGTTGGGTATTTTTTGACTTCAAAATATATTCTCCGTAGGGACAAACCTTTGACAGCTCGTGATTTTTGAGCAAATTTTCGTTTGTTTCATCTGATGTTGGCGGAAAGCTCATTTGAAAATAGCGCAAAGGGAACGATAATTCGTTCCCTTATATGTTATATCAATTAATTTGTCTTGATGGTTACCTTTTGTGTTAGACCATCCCAATCAACTTCACAGTCAAAATTCTCAATGATGAATCTTAAAGGAAGCATAGTTCTGTTAGTATCAGAAATATATGGTTCCACATCTGTCTCTTTATTTACCCCATCAACTTTTGCAGTCTTATTTCCAATCCAAAGATAGATCTTATGTTTATTTAGATACAAGCTAACCTTTTGATCTGATTGATTCCATTCTACTTCCCCGCCAATATTCTCTATGAGTGCCCTGATAGGGAGGAAAGTCCTGCCATTTTTAATAACTACTTCTGTTCCCTTGCCCGGATCTATTTCTATTTTCTTACCATTAACATGCATATATTTACTACCTACCTGCAAAACAATGGTTTTACCGAAATTTGATTCAACAGAAACTTCTGCTGTTGGTTCACCAAGGGTCTTATCTTTGTATACTGCTTTTAATATATAATAATATGTTTGGTTATTATCGATATTTTTATCAGTATAGGATATTCCTACTATTGGAAAATCTGTTATCGGAGTGTTTGATTGCTTGCCTGAGCGAGTTGACCTGTATATATTATATCCTATTATTTCAGACGCGTTTTTGGGTTTGTTCCAGGATAAATCAATTCCGTCATTCGCTGCCTCTGCACTTAAAATTATACTTGATTTTAATATAACTTCCACTTCATTGGATGCGGGACCTAATGTTTTATCCTTGTATACCGGCTTAACTACATAATAATATTTTGTATCTGCTTTTATATTTTTATCAGTATACGATGTTCCTTCAATATAAAAATCTGTGATAGGTGTGTCTGATTGCTTGCCTGATCGAGTTGACCTATATATATTATATCCGATTATTTCAGACGCATTTTTGGGTTTGTTCCAAGATAAATCAATTCCATCATTCGTTGACTTTGCACTTAAAATTATACTTGATTTTAATATAACTTCCACTTCGTTGGATGCAGGGCCTAATGTTTTATCCTTGTATACCGGCTTAACTACATAATAATATTTTGTATCTGCTTTTATATTTTTATCAGTATACGATGTTCCTTCAATATAAAAATCTGTGATAGGTGTGTCTGATTGCTTTCCGGGTGCTGTACCTCTATAAAGGTTATATCCGACTACATTTTTTGTACTAAGTGCTTTAGTCCATGTAAATTTAACCTCTTTATCACCTGTTTTTGCAGTTAAAGTGCATTTGTCGTCAGCATTGCTTTCCTTACTTTTAATAAGCTCAAAGGACTCCCATTCACCTATTTTTGTTCTGTCGGCAACTACATTTTCTCCACCGCCGTCCTCGGCACAAACATATTTATCATAATACGTTTTAAGAGCAAATTTTTTATTATCCAATTCAACCAACTTAAATTTCTGTCTTTTTCCAATTTCCGTAGCCTCAACGTTCATGCTTTCTTCATCATCTGAAGCACTTAAATAATATCCTTCATAGCTTTTTACCGCAACATATCCATTTGAGAGATCAACAATCTGAAATTTTTCCCAAGGTCCAATTTCAGTTCTGTCTGCTGTTAATATATCTCCTCCACCGTTCTCAGCACAAAGATAATACCCTTCCACTGTTTTGAATGAAAACTTTTCAACCACACTGCTGCTGTAAGCATAACCTGGAAAAGCTATTAATGATGATAGCAGCAGCAAAAGTACCAATACACAAGTTGTAAACCCTTTGATTTTCTTCATTTTAAAACCCCCTTTAATTATATAATCATAAACTAATATTTTATGCTTATATAATATAGACGGTTTTTAGTATGGTATTGTTCCCATAATTTAGGAATTTAAATATATTATTGCAAATTGTTTTATGGTTAGATTCGACAAAGTATTAGTAAACTTCTTGTTAAAAAGAGTCATGGTAAACGGCGGGACTATTTTTATTGGTTAAATGGTGAAAAAGTTGAATTATTTGGGTGCAAATAATGACCAATAAGCAGCCAGTTAATAAATGTATTTTACAAAATGGCTGCTTTCAAACGTTTGCATTATGGCATAATCTTTGCATGGGTAAAGTTATATAAAAATTTTTATGGAGGATATTATGAAAAAATCAGTATCATGGTTAATAATCGTGGCTATGATAGCATCTTTGATGACAGGATGTTCAAGCACGGCATCATCCGATTCAGGGGATGTGTATTACAGCACTTTTTTTGAGGAGTACAAAACGCTGAATCCATATTTTCTTTCACAACCATCCGCATATATGATGGTTGGAAACAGCATAGACGGATTGGTTGAAAACGATAAATACGGTACTATTGTACCTTCTCTGGCTGAAAGCTGGATTCACAATGATGATTTCACCGTATGGACATTCAAACTGAGAGAAAATGTGTTTTGGGTGGATAACAAGGGAGAAAAGACTGAATATGAGGTTACTGCAGATGATTTTGTGGAAGGCATAAGATACATTGCTGAGCCAAAGAACGGTGCTAAAAACTTCAGCGCCATAAGCAGGATTATTGAAGGGCTGTATGATTATTACTGGGATCTTGCTGATTTTGATGACGGTGAGGATATTGGCAGAACACGTGAAGAGGTGCTGGCGTCATTTGATGAAACCGTGGGAGTTAAGGCGGTTGATAAATATACGGTTGAATACAAACTCACAAATTCAACACCATTCTTTTTGTCATATTTGGTAATAGAACTTTTCTATCCTGTTGAAAAAGCATTTCTGGACAAGGTTGGAGAAGACTACGGCACATCAATGGATAAAATGCTTTATAACGGAGGCTATTATATTTCTCAATGGGAAAGAGATAAGCTCGTTGTGCTTACAAAGAATGAAAATTACTGGGATAAGGACAATATAACAATAAAAGAACTGAACTTCCAGATGGTTGGAGATGAAATGACCGGGCTTGAAATGTTCCAAAGGGGAGAGTTGACAAGCTGTAAGGTTACTGCAGAGCAATTGAAGGCACTTAAGGGAACAGAATGGGAAAAATATATTAATTTGACTGATAAGGATACTGTAACATATTGGTTTACAATGAACTTCCAGTCAAAGAATCCGGAATTCCAGAAATTTGTAAACAATGTGAATTTCAGAAAAGCGCTGCAGTATGGTATAGACAGAGTTCAGATTTCTGCTCTTTATGAGCCTAACACACCTGAGTTCTTCATTAGAAATACAATTATTCCTGAGGACACGTTGTTTGATACTAAGGGAGTTGACTATACGGACTATCCGAATTTAAAACCTATAAAGGAAAAAATACCATATGATCCTCAATTGGCAAAGGACTACATGAAAAAGGCAATTGAAGAGTTGTGCAATGCGGACGGTACTATAAAGGGATTGACACCTTCAAAGGTTGATATGGGCAACATTGCTTCATTTGATTCAGACGCCAAGCTTCCGGTTGAGCTTGTTCTTGCAACTACCACAGATCCTCTTGAAACAAAGAAAGCATTGTTGATAGCTGAAATGCTGAAGCAAAACTTAGGCGAAGAAAATATAAAGGTTGTAACCGGATTTTCTTCAATGAGCTTCCAGGATGAGGTTTTCTCACCTATGAATTTTGATATGGTGGATGATTCATACAGCTTCAGATTTGGAGACCCTTCGGCAAACTTAGGAAGATTGACTACAGATGGAAGCCTGAATGAAGGCGGCTACGACATACCTGAGGTTGATAAGCTTGTGGAAGAGGCGTTGACTCTGACTGATATAGAGGCAAGATATGAGAAGTTCTCGGAAGCTGAAAAGTACATGCTTGAAAATGTGTACCTCATGCCTTTCATGACAGGCGGCGGTTCATATAAGATGTCTAAGGAGTTGCCTTACCAGACTCCGAGAGGAGGCTTTGGTCTTACAAGGTTCAAGATGAAGGGATCAAAAATTCAGGGAAGTCCTGTGACTACAGAGCAATACAAGGAAATAAAGGTAAACTTTGAAAAAGAATTAAAAGAAAAATTTGCAAAGGAATAACAGCGGGATGAAAAAGTATATTATCAAAAGAACATTACAATCATTCGTGACGATTTGCCTCGTTATATTCGTTGTGTTCATGATGTTGAGGATGATGCCCACATCAGGGTACTTCACAAGGGATGATTATCTGAATATGACGGAGGGCATGAGGACGGTATATCTTAAAAATTTAGGTGTTCTTGACCCTCCGCTGGTACAGTTTAAAAATTTTGTAATGAAGCTTTTGCAGGGTGATCTGGGTAGATCCATTACGGTTTATCCAAAGCTTGAAATAAAGACCATACTGAAGGAAAAGATAGGTTTTTCCGCAGCATTTGGTCTGTCAAGCATGATAATCAGCATGACTGTGGGTATGTCCATGGGAGTTCTCATGGCGAGGTACAAGGACAGATTGATAGACAACATTGGTACCGGCTATGCAGTTCTGGTAAGGTCAATTCCAAGCTTAATATACTTGTTTCTTTTCCAGGTATGGGTGTCCAAAATATTTGGACTCCCCATGCTTTTCTATAAAAACAGACCCGAATCATGGATATTGCCTGCAATATCTTTGTCACTTTCAAGCATAGCATGGTATGCAATATGGCTCAGAAGATTTATGGTGGATGAAGAGAACAAGGAATATATTAAGTTTGCCAAAGTTAAGGGTTTCTCACAGAAATATATAATGAAAAATCACGTTTTGAGAAATGCCATACTACCTATTGCAATAGGAATCCCCTCAGATTTTCTGCTTATTATCTCAGGCTCACTGCTTATAGAAAATCTGTATTCCATACCGGGAATGGGCGGTCTGCTGATTAGTGCAATAAAGCAGATGGACAATAACCTGGTTCAGATATTGGTGCTGATATATTCATCCTTATCGGTAATAGGTGTATTTTTAGGTGACCTGCTTGTGGTATTTGTTGACCCGAGAATAAGATTGTCAGAAAGTGAGGAATAGACATGGAAGATATGTATAATGGAGTCAGATTGACAGATGAAATGTTCGAAGGCCTCAATTTTGATGACAGAGTCAGCGAAGAGGGTGGATATTCCAACTATTCATATTGGAAATCAACAATCAGGACATTTTTCAAAAACAAAGTATCAAGAATTTTAGTTGCCTTGATTATAACTCTTTTGCTTTTCAGCTTTTTATATCCTGCGTTTTCAGGCACAGACCCTAATCAGGTAACTTTGAATATGGACCAATGGAACACAAAATCCAGTTCTGAGCATCTCTTCGGAACAGATGGTCTTGGTAGGGATATCTGGGCGAGGACGTGGTACGGAACGAGAAATTCACTGATGCTTGCATTTGTAATAGCGTTGGTTGAGGTGGGAGTAGGAAGCATTGTGGGAGCAATCTGGGGATATGTCAGGAAAATAGACCCTTTCATGATTGAGCTTTACAACATTATCACCAATGTTCCATCAACGGTGTATCTTGTGCTTCTCACATACATTATGAAGCCCAGCTTCACCACCATAGTAATAGCTCTTGCATCAAGAGGATGGATAAGCGAGGCTAAATTTATGAGAAACAGAATACTGTCACTGAGAGAAAGTGAATACAACGTAGCATCTCAGTGTCTTGGCACACCTCTCATGAGAATAGTGAGCAAGAATATCATACCTCATCTCATAAGCCTTATCATAATGGAGACTGCGTTGACAATACCGTATTCCATAGGCTCAGAGGTTTTCCTTGGGTTCATAGGCCTGGGACTTCCGCTGGACACGGTAACTCTCGGCAATATGGTTAACCAGGGCAGGGCGTACTTCATGCTTTATCCTTACCAAATGCTTTATCCTGCAGGAGTACTGTGTCTAATAACAGTTTCGTTTTATGTGGTCGGAAACAAGTTTGCTGATGCATCTGATCCTAAAAACCATGGGTAGGAGGGGAAAATGCAGACAAAAATATTAGAAGCAAAAAATGTTGAAATAAAATTCAATCTCCGGGGAAAAACTCTTACGGCGGTGAGAAATGCATCTCTTGATTTGTACAAGGGAGAGACGCTGGCAATAGTAGGGGAAAGTGGCTCCGGAAAAAGTGTTTTTACAAAATCCTTCGTAGGCATGCTGGATAAGAACGGATGGGTGAGCTCGGGAGATATTCTGTATGACGGAAAGAATTTAGCCGAGTTCAAAACAGAAAAAGAATGGCTCGGCATACGCGGCAAGAAAATAGCAATGGTTTTTCAGGACCCAATGACGTCTCTGAATCCTCTCAAGACTGTGGGAGAGCAGATAAGGGAAGTAATAACCTGGCATAGGGGAACGGAAAAGGAGCAGGCAAAAAAAGAAGCTCTGGAAATTCTGAAGCAAGTGGGCATCAGCGATGCCGAGAAAAGATATAAGCAATACCCTCACGAGTTTTCGGGAGGTATGAGGCAGAGGGTTGTAATCGCCACTGCAATTGCATGTCACCCAGACATTCTGATTTGTGATGAACCGACAACTGCTCTTGACGTTACCATACAGGCACAGATACTCAAGCTCATAAAGGAAATACAGAAGGAGCTTGACATGACTGTCATATATATTACTCACGACCTTGGGGTAGTTGCTAACGTAGCGGATCGCGTGGCTGTAATGTATGCGGGACAAATAGTTGAATACGGCATGAGCAACGAAATCTTCAAGGATGCCAAGCATCCATACACCAAGGCTCTGCTTCTTTCATTGCCGCAGCTTGGAACGAAGGGCAAGGAGCTTTATTCCATAAAAGGAACACCTCCAAACTTGTACAAGGAGATAAAGGGTGATGCCTTTGCCGAAAGAAATCCGGATGCAATGGTTATTGACTCAATAATAGAGCCTCCGTTTTTCAAGGTTACGGAAACTCATTATGCAAAGACGTGGCTGCTGCATGAAAAAGCTGCGCGCCATGCTGCAGCACAGAGCCATAACGAGCTGAAAGCTATCAATACCACCAAATTCAAGGAAAACAAGGAAGTGCTTGTTTCACTGAAGGATGTTACGGTGAAGTTTAAGCTTGACGGTAAGGAATTCAAGGCTGTTGAAGATGTGAGCTTCGATATTTACAAGGGTGAGACATTCTCCCTGGTAGGCGAAAGCGGCTCCGGAAAGACGACCATCGGAAGAGCCATAATGAAAATACACAATGCTTCCTCAGGAGATATTCTTTTCAAGGGAAAGAAAATAAATAAGAAAATGTCCAAAGAGGAAAGGAACGAATACAGACAGAGAGTTCAGATGATTTTTCAGGACCCAATGGCTTCTCTCAACGAGAGAGCAAAGGTTGATTATATAGTTTCAGAAGGACTTTTCAACTTCAAGCTTTTCAAGGATGAGAAGGACAGAAGGAGCAAGGTTGACAAGGTAATGGGCGAAGTTGGACTTCTTAAGGAATTTGCAACAAGATTCCCTCACGAATTTTCAGGAGGGCAGAGGCAGCGTATAGGAATAGCCCGCTCCCTTGTAATGAATCCCGAGTTCATCATTGCCGATGAACCGATTTCGGCATTGGATGTATCCATAAGGGCACAAGTTTTAAACCTCCTCAATGTTTTGAAGGACGAAAAGGACCTTACGTATCTTTTTATAGCCCATGACCTGAGCGTGGTTAAATTTATTTCGGACAGAATTGCGGTTATTTACAAGGGGCATATTGTGGAGCTTGCGGAAAGTGAGGAGCTGTTTGCAAATCCTTTGCACCCCTACACCAAATCTCTGCTGTCAGCTGTGCCTGTTCCTGACCCGGAAATCGAAAAGAATAAAAAACTGCTGGTGTATGACTCTGCGATTCATGATTACAGCACAAATAAACCCGTATGGACGGAAATAAAGGGTGGACACTTCGTGTGGGGCAACAGTTCGGAAATAGATAAGTATAGAGAAGAGCTTGAAAATAACATCAGTGAGGGTGCGAAATGAGTGGAAAATTAATTATAGCCGGCGGAAACTTAGAGTTTTGTGACAGAGAAATTCATAATATACTTGTTGACCATGCAGCGGCAGCGAGAGGTAAGCTTGCCATAGTTCCAACGGCCTCGGGCTTTGAGCCTGTTGAATCCATAAGATATGTGGAGGAGCTGTGGGAAAGCCTCGGCGTGAAGCGTGAAGACATGGTGATACTTCCCGTGTTCGGAGAGGAAGGTATGGGGTGGAAGGAGCCTGCTCCGGGAGACGACCCTGAAATAGTATCCATGCTTGAGGGTGTTACCGGACTATGGTTCACCGGCGGAGACCAGTACTATACCCACAAGGCATTCATAAGAAAAGACCTGACAGAAACAAAGGCTCTTCAGATAATGAAGGAAATATACAGAAACGGCGGAATAATAGGGGGAACAAGCGCAGGTGCCGCCATCATGAGCGACACAATGATTGCCTCCGGCACAAATGCTACAGCGCTGTCAAAGGATATTAAGTACGGCTATGGAGATTATGACGAAAATGAAGACGGAGATGAAGCGAGCTTAAGAATAGTTAAGGGGCTTGGATTTTTCACTGACGGAGTTGTGGACCAGCACTATGACAAGAGGCCGAGACTTCTAAGGACAATAAAGGCAGTGATGGATTCAAAGGATTCGTTTTTTGGATATGGTGTTTCAGAAGATACGGCTATGATTTATGACAGAGATACGAGAGATATTACGGTAGCCGGCTCCGGCGGAGTTTATATACTTGATTTAAGAAAAACTAAGCAGCAGGAAAGCACCTATGAATGCAGCGATGTATCGCTCCACATTATAAAAAAGGGTGATACCTTCAATCAATGGAAGCATTAATATTTATAGAACAATGCGGTTAAAATAGATGTGTGAAGCTATGAAAAGTATTGCGGCGCAGGACAGATATGCAAAAATAACTGCCTTTAGAGCCTTGTTATCAGGAATGTCCTCACTGGGCTCTGCGTCGTAATCCTTATCTATATTGTATAATCCTTTTTTCTTGTATGAAAACCTGTAGTCAAACTGTTTTGATGCCGACGGCTTGCGCTTTTTACGGAAATAATAAACGCCGTCAAGCTTCAGGTATGTAATCCAGCCAAGCATCAGATAAAGTGCACCGAAAAAAGACATAGCATAAGCGAAGGAATAGCTTCCCCATGCTAAAAATCTGCTGAATAAGTATGATGCTAAAAATGATATGGAAAGTCCGAAGAAAAATTTATTATAAAATATTGTTTTCATAATGCCTCCTGATTTTAGAAATTATACCATCAGAAAAGGCGTTTTACAACAGGTCAGATTTAAAATCTACGCGGAGGGAGCAAATTGGAAAAAAGAATAACAGAAATCAAGGATGAGCCTTCGTTTTTTCATGAAATATATGAATGCGGTTCAGCTGAAAATTCCCCTTCAATTACGATTACGGCGG
>DAMAEI010000033.1:18750-19551 GCA_031997345.1 Sedimentibacter sp.
ATGAACAGAATTTTCCCAGGAGATGTGAACGGCACCGCCGCCATGAGAGCAGCACACAATGTTTGGGAAGAAACGAAAGATGCCCACATCATAATAGACCTGCACTGCTGCTCCAATAGCAGCATGGTGTATGCTCTTGCAATATATGATGAATTTCCCGAGGTTGAAAAGCTTGTAAAAAAGATGAATATAGAAAATCTTGTGCAGTCTGAAGGAGTTGGCGGGCAATTGTTCACCGAAGCATGCCGTAAAAGAGGGCAGAGGGCATTTATAATTGAGCTGCCAAGCGGAGTCCGTCCCGGGGCGGTAAATTTCGACGCAGCGGAAAAATGTTTGGAAGGGCTTCTCAATTTGCTGAAGCAGGAAGGTGTCATAAAAGGAGATTATGTTAACAATCCTCCAAAGTCATATGGGAAAATAAAGGATATATATTCAACCGCAGCAGGTCTCTGGCTTCCGTCAGTAAAGAACGGACAGCAGATACAGGCGGGAGATGCGGTGGGCACTGTAGTCGGTTTCAATGTATATGCACCTGAATCAGGCAAGGTGCTCATAACTGTTCCCGGCTCCTATGTATTTGTCGGTGACCATGTTTTGTCATATGTGCGGGAAGACAGTGACAGTTTGTAAAGGAGAAAAACAGTGATTAAAATTATTAAAAATATAAAGGTATATGCACCCGAATATATGGGAGTGCAGGATGTCTTGCTGGTGAGCGATAAAATTGCAGCCATTGGCAACGACATAAGAGCTGAATTTAATGTTCCGGTGGAGGTTGTTGAAATAGACGGCAGCGGGAAG
>DAMAEI010000033.1:19561-20473 GCA_031997345.1 Sedimentibacter sp.
CGATTCTCACGTCCATCTGCTTGGAGGAGGAGGCGAAGGAGGCTTTGCCACAAGAACTCCGGAAGCTACTCTTACGGGGTTTACAACGGCGGGAGTTACAACGGCGGGGGGCTGCCTGGGTACGGACGGAGTTGCCAGAGATATGTCCGCACTGCTTGCAAAGGCCAGAGGCCTTGAGGAGGAAGGTGTTACAACATATATATACACCGGTTCATACAGGATTCCCGTTAGAACAATAACAGGAGATATTATGAAGGACATAATGTCCGTAGATAAAATAGTGGGGATAGGCGAGATTGCCATATCAGACCACAGGTCGTCACAGCCTACATTTGAGGAATTCTGCAGAGCTGTTTCCGAAGCGCGTGTGGGAGGGATGCTGTCAGGAAAGGCAGGCATAATAAACATCCACCTGGGTGATGGAAAGAGAAAGCTTGAGCTTCTGCAAAGAGCAATTGACGAAACAGAAATACCTATAACACAGTTCCTGCCAACACATATCAACCGCAATGAAGAGCTTTTCAGAGACTGCATCGAATTTGCAAAGCGAGGAGGCTTTGTTGACTTTACAGGCAGCGAGGACCCGGAATTCTGGGAAATCCAGGATGGAGAAGTAAGGTTTAGCAAGGGCCTGAGAAGGCTGTTGGAAAACGGCGTTTCACAGGATAACTTCACACTTTCCTCAGATGCTCAGGGAAGTCTTCCGATATTTAATGATAAGAAAGAGTTTGTGGGAATAGGCGTGGGAAAATCCACCTGTCTGCTGAAATCCATAAAAGATGCGGTCTATACTGAAAATCTGCCTCTTGAAACAGTAATTCGTGCCGTGACATCAAATCCGGCAAAGGCCCTGAAGCTGAAAAACAAGGGCAGAATACAAAAAGACATGGATGCTGACCTCTGTCTGCTAGA
>DAMAEI010000033.1:20483-25121 GCA_031997345.1 Sedimentibacter sp.
AGATGAAGCTACTCTGGATATAGACACAGTGATTGCAAAGGGAAGAATCATGGTTCAGAACAAGCAGCCTGTTGTATTCGGAACATTTGAAGAGAGAAAATAAGTATATAAATAAAAAATTACAGGCGAGCTATTTATGATAGTCTGCCTGTAATTTTATGATTATAGATTACTTCATGTCCTGTACTTTAAAAGGCTCTTCCACAGCTTTTAACACAGCCTTTTTCGAAAGGCGTGCAAGCTCTTCTGTACTGGTTTTAGTGGATGGTATGAATTTAACATCCTCATATAAATCACGCTTTATATTTTCGTTATCAATTATTGTTTTGAACATTGTAAGTCCTGCAATATAACGGCCTATTCCTGTATCCAGGTGGTTGCCGTCGCTGGTGAGGTCCATTCCAATCGCTTTAAGAAGCTTGTTGGTTCGTGCATTCTGGATTGCTGTGCCGCAGGGTATTACCATATCTATTCCTGAATCATCCGAGGCCTGTATGTATGATTTTACAATGGCATCGTACATATCCTTCTGGTCGTAGTGGTAATTGATAAAATGCTCGCTTATGCTTTTGTATGAGTAGGACCATGTCATGTTGAGAGCCAGCTTGACTTTTGGATTTACAGCTATTTTTTTCACATATGATGCCAGGTTGTTCAAGTAGGGCTGAAATGTGGAATATATGCCGGAATCTGCCGATGACTGCTGCAGTGTAATATAATCCCAATCCTCATCAAGAATCGCATCGGCCATTGTCTTGTCCTCTGCCTCGGTCATGCCGTCAGATGTCCATTTATAATATGTATATGCTTTTTTATTGTCAGATGCATATTCCCAGTGTTTCTTCAGTGAGCATCCGCTGTTGTACAGATTGCCTGTAACTATGTTCACTCCGGCAGATTTTGCTATGTCCTGCATATAAAACATTGTATCCTGTGAAAAAGAATTTCCTATTGACAGTATTTTTATTGTTTTTTCCGACGGGTCTGTCACCCGCACTTCAAACAGTGCTGTTTTTTTGCCGTTCTTTGGTGCTGAAATGGTGGACCTTCCCGATCTCTCTGCATATATCGTTCCGTCGGATTTTACTGTGATCGCTTCCTCGTTGCTTGAAGACAGCTTGAGTGTCTTGCCATCCTTAATCTGGAATGAGGATTTTATATCCATTAATATTTCGTTGAATCCGCTGCCTGTAAGCAGCGACTCATCAAGTACCGCATCGGATTTTAACAGGGCGGATTCAACTGCCGTGTCCCCAACTAGGGCAATTCTGACCTTGCCGTCCTTTTTATTTGTGTTGTTTGCGGTTATACGGTTAATTTTTGTATTTTCGAGTATTATTGAATTCTGACTGCTGCCATCTATTAAAAGCTCGCCCTTTATTATCACGTTTCGTAGAGTGATGCTTTTATTGCCTGCGGCTTCTGTTATGTGAACATTGTTGACAGTTTTGTTTTCAATCGTTGTTTCTGTGGATATTATCAGATCGCGACCTTCATATGCGGACAAAACCTTGCTCACTGCCACATAGCCGTTGTGAAGCAATGTCTTCACGGCTTTCTCGGCAGCGTATTGGCTTTCGAAATTCTCCGAGCCATATGTATATGTTGGAATTATTGCGGTCAATATAATTGTAAGTACCAAAAATAGCAATATATTCTTTTTATTCATGTTAATTTCCCCCTTTGTCATATTTCGAGATTATGCGACATTCATAAATTGATTATAGCATATTATTTTCAGAAAATTGTTACAAAATTATTTTAACTTGAACCTGGCAACCTTTTAGTATATAATTAAAAAAATTTATGCAAGGAGTATTATTATGAGCATTGTTTTTGAATCTGATATTAAGGAAAGTGTATTGGTGAGGACAGCGGAAAAAATGATGACCGCAGCAAGGACAGCGCCAAAAGCCAAGGGAATTGACAATCTGGTCATTTCAATGGTGAGGGGCGAGACCATAAAAATATTGTCAGACAAGCTTAAGGAGCTGGCTCAGGATGGAACAGGACCTGATTATTTCTTGAGAGACGCAAACAATATATTGAATTCTGATGCCATTATTATTCTGGGAACAAAAATAAAGCCTCTTGGTATAAAGTACTGCGGTTTCTGCGGATATAAGAATTGTGAGGAAAAGCTGGAGCATCCTGATTCTCCATGCGCTATGAATACCGGAGATCTGGGTATAGCAGTTGGCTCTGCCGCCGGTGTTGCCATGGATGAAAGAGTGGATAACAGAATCATGCACTCTGTGGGAAAGGCTGCAGTTGATTTAAAGCTTTTGGGTGAGGATGTTAAAATAGCATACGGAATTCCGCTGTACATAGGCTCGAAGAATGTATTTTTTGACAGGAAATAAAAACTTTTAAGGAGAAAGAAATGAAATTTATTGAAAATACTTCCATAGACCCTCATTACAACCTGGCATTTGAGGAATATGTCTTCAAAAACCTGAGTCGTGATGAGGAATTTGTACTGCTGTGGAGGAACGGGCCCTCCATCATAGTAGGAAAGAACCAGAACACAGTTGAAGAAATAAATATGGAATATGTAAAAGAAAACAACATCAATGTTGTAAGGAGGGTGACAGGGGGAGGAGCCGTATATCACGACTTAGGCAACCTGAACTTTTCATTTATCGTAAATGCGGAAAGCAGCGAAAAAATTGACTTCAAGACATACAATATTCCCATAATAAAGGCATTGGAAAAAATTGGGGTAAAATGTGATTTATCCGGCAGAAACGACCTTGTTATTGATGAAAAGAAATTTTCAGGCATTGCCCAGAGTATTAGCAAGGGAAGAGTGCTCAATCACGGAACGCTTCTTTTTGACTCAAAGCTGGACACTCTGTCCAAAGCCCTGAATGTAAAAAGGGATAAAATAGAGTCAAAGGGTGTGAAATCTGTAGCCAGCAGAGTCACTAACATAAAGCCGTACATCAGTGAAGACATAGATGTGCTTGAGTTCAAGCAGGTACTCCTGAACAATATTTTTGAATTCTTCGTCCAACCTGTTGAAATATATGAGCTATCAGATGAAGATAAAAGAAATATACGGGAAATGGTTGATGAGAGATACGGAACATGGGAGTGGAATTTCGGAAGATCGCCAAAATTCAATTATAAATGCTACAGCAGATTTGCGGGGGGATGCGTTGAGGCAAGGCTTCAGGTAGAAAACGGACTCATTGAAGGATGCAAAATATATGGCGATTTCTTCGGAAAAGGCGATGTCAAGGATTTAGAAGAAAAGCTCATAGGTATCAGATATGATGCGGATGAAGTCAAGGATGCCTTGAAGGACTTAAACATAGATGAATATCTTGGTCGTATAACCGGAGAAGAATTCATCCAATGCTTATTCAGTTAACATAGAATATGCTCAAAATTTTACAAGTGTTAAATAATTGCGCACTGTAAAATATTTGAGCATTTTTATTGTGTAAAAATTGAACGCGCGATTTAATGCGTGTTTTCAGTAGGCAAAATATGAACAAATATTTTTTGGAGAAAGTTTATTATGTTGGCATAAAAATTGCTAATATAAAATCAAGGGATATATTATTTGAAAGGAAGGCTGTATATAATATCAGTATGGTGAAAACATAATGCATAATAATTTTGCTTCAAAGGGGATTATCAACAATAAGGCAATGAACGTTATGTCTGGAGTTCATAAAAAAAATAAGAAATTAGAAAAGCAGGGGCAATTTTACGAACTGCTGGTTGGCGCATCCTCAGATGGCATGCTTTCTGTGGATATGGATGGTATTATTACATTTATTAATCCTGCAGGAATGAATATATTGAATATTGGAAAAGATGTTATAGGAAAGCATATAACAGAGGCTGTTGATTTTGAGCCTACAATATTGCACGTTCTTGAAAGTCAAGAAGGATATGTTGACAGGGAGTTCAGGCTTGAAGGAAAGAGCGGCGTGGTGCATTTTGTCAAGACAGCCATACCATTAAAGGATGACAGCGGGGAAATGATAGGAGTTCTGGATATATTCCGCAATATTAGTGATGTTAAGACGATGGTGAACCGCATGTCGGGAGCTCAGGCAAAATATACAATTTCAAATATTGTAGGCGGCTCCGTGCAAACTCAGGAAATACGCAAGATGATAAAGCTGGCTGGTTCAAATGACAGTCCTGTTTTGATACAGGGTGAAAGCGGAACGGGTAAGGATATAATCGCGCAGTCCATACACAATTGCAGCGACCGATGCCAAGGGCCCTATGTGTCTGTAAATTGTCTGTCCTTGCCGAGAAATTTAATAGAGAGCGAACTGTTCGGATACGAAGAAGGTTCATTTACGAAAAATACAGGAGGCAGACCTGGAAAAATAGAAATGGCTCATGGCGGAACTATTTTTCTCAACAATGTCTCGTTCATACCTCTTGAACTTCAGAACAAGCTCATAAAATCATTAAAGCAGAAAAGCGTCGTAAGAATCGGGGGGTTCAAGGAAATTCCGGTTGATGTAAGAATAATATCCTCTTCTCATTTGGATATTGCAAAAATGTTAACGGAAAAAAACTTCAGCGAAGAATTGTATAAGCTAATAAGCAATTTTACCGTAAATACATCACCTCTCAGAGACAGGCAGGAGGATATTGACATAATTT
>DAMAEI010000033.1:25131-32617 GCA_031997345.1 Sedimentibacter sp.
GACTCTGAGCCAGTACAATATGATGAACGGAACAAACAAGAGATTGTCAACCGAGGCTCTGGATCTTCTTCATAAATGGGATTGGCCGGACAATGTGAGAGAGCTTGAAAATGCAATTGAATTTGCCTATTGCTTTGCTGAGGGGGATGAAATTATGCCCTCGCATCTGCAAATTAAGCTCACTGAGGAAAAACCGGAAATCAAGGAAAGAAAGCTGATGACTCTGAAGGAGGCAGAAGCCGAGGCTGTAAAAAAGGCTCTGGATCACACAAACGGCAATGTAACACAGGCTGCCAAGATACTGGGCATTGGCAGAAATACTCTCTACGGTAAGATTAAAGAATTTGATATTTTATAGTGTTCAGAAATGATACAAAGTTATTAATTAAATGATACAAAAAATCGACAAAGGATATTGGCATGATTATTGCTAATATTTTTGATAAATTGATGAAAATCAGAAAGGTGGTATATATTTTGGAAAAAAAATATTCTAAAGAAATGCTTCTTGACTTATACCAGACAATGGTAAGGATAAGAAAGTTTGAGACCAAACTTACAGAGTATTTCACAAAAGGTATGCTTTATGGAAATATTCACACATCCATAGGACAGGAAGCGGTTGCGGCAGGCGCAAACAAAGCTCTTGAAAAAACTGACTTGATTACAACTACACATAGAGGACACGGTCAAATTATTGCAAAGGGTGCAAACACAAAAATAATGATGGCCGAGCTCTTTGGCAGGTCTACAGGATACTGCAAAGGAAAAGGCGGCTCAATGCACGTTGCTGACGTTTCATTGGGAATATTGGGAGCAAACGGAATTGTTGGAGCAGGCATTCCAATAGCTGCCGGCTCAGCTCTCGCTTCAAAGGTATGGGGAACAAAAGAAGTATCAATGGCAATTTTTGGTGATGCGGCATCTAACGAGGGTGTATTTCACGAGGCAGTTAACATGGCTGCGGCATGGAAACTTCCCGTTGTATTTTTATGTGAAAATAACAACTACGGAGTATCAGTAAACATACATACCGTAACAAATACAGACACTATTGCGGAACGTGCAAAGGGATATAACATCCCAGGAGTAACTGTTGACGGCAATGACCCCTTGGCTGTTTATGAGGCTACAAAGCAAGCTGTTGAATATGCTCGTGAAGGAAACGGGCCGTCAATTGTTGAGTGCATGACATGGAGAATGAGAGGGCACTATGAGGGAGACCCTGCTGCATATCGCTCTAAGGAAGTAACGGAAGAGTGGGGCAAGAAAGACCCGATAGATACATTCAGAGCATATTTGCTGAAGGACGGCATTGATGAGAAGGAAATAACAGCCATAGATGATGCTATGGAGATAGAAATCAATGATGCAATTCAATTTGCTTTAGATTCTCCGCTGCCGGATGTAAGTGAGGTTACTACTGACGTATATTCAAGTGATAATGAGAGGTGTGTTGCGAGATGAAAAAAATAACTATAAGTAAAGCAATCAGCGAAGGCCTGCGCGAGGAGATGCTCAGGGACGAAAATGTAATTATTCTCGGTGAAGATGTTGGTAAGATGGGAAACGTGTTTGCAATTACTCAGGGATTCCAGGAAGAGTTCGGTGAGCACAGAGTAATAGACACTCCTATAAGTGAAGCCGGATTTTTGGGAATGTCTGTTGGAGCTGCAATGAGAGGACTTCGACCTGTTGCGGAATTAATGTATATAGATTTCATAGGAGTTTCAATGGACCCTATAATGAATCAGGCTGCTAAAATGAGATATATGACAGGGGGACAGGTAAGTGTTCCTATGGTTCTCCGTGCGCCACAGGGCTCAGGAAGAAGAAATGCAGGACAGCATTCGCAGAATTTAGAAACATTTTTCACTCATATTCCGGGACTGAAGGTTGTTTGCCCGGCAACGGCAAAGGACGCAAAGGGATTAATCAAGGCGGCTATTCGTGACGATGACCCTGTAGTATTCTTGGAGCACAGGCTTTTATATGCCAAGAAGGAAGAAATACCTGAGGGAGAATACATAATCCCATTAGGCGAAGCTGATGTAAAGCGTGAAGGCAAGGATATTACAATTATAGCGTGGTCACGTCAGGTGTATTTTGCGTTGGAAGCTGCGGAAGAGCTTGCAAAGGAAGGCATAGATGCTGAGGTTCTCGACCTTCGTTCTCTTGTTCCATTAGACTGGGAAGCAATAAAAGAATCAGTATGCAAGACACACAATGTAGTGATAGTGCATGAAGGCGTTAAGAGAAGCGGATTCGGCGGAGAGCTTTCCGCACAGATTACAGAAGAACTGTTTGATGAACTTGATTCTCCGGTAGAGCGTGTAGCGGCATTGAACGTGGTACCGCCATTTGCTCCTACTTTAGAGGATGCATTCTTCCCACATCCGGAGGATATAGTAAAGGCAGTAAAGAAAGTATTGAATAAGTAGGGAGGATACTATGGCAACAGAAATTATAATGCCTCAGCTTGGGCTGACCATGGAGGAAGGTACCATTGGAAAGTGGATTAAGCAGGAAGGCGATAAGGTAAATATAGGCGATGTCCTGGTGGAAATCACTACGGATAAGCTTTCAAGTGAAATAGAGAGTGAAGTTGAAGGAGTGCTGCTTAAAATAGTGGCACAAGAAGGCGAAGATATTCCTGTTAAGGGACTTATAGCAATTATCGGACAGGAGGGAGAAACTGTGGATGCACCTGCTGCTCCAAAGGCTGATGAAGAGAAAAAGTCAGAGGCTGCTCCTAAAGCTGTTGAAGCACCGAAAGCTGCAGCGGTTAATGAAACGGGTCGGGTAAAGGCATCTCCACTGGCCAAGAAAACAGCCGCAGATCTTGGAGTTGAACTTTCAGGATTGTCAGGCACGGGAACAGGCGGACGCATCATACAGAAGGACGTATTTGAGGCTGCTGAAAATCAGAAGTCAGCTGCTCCGGTTCAGGCCGCTGCACAGACAGCAGCACCTGCAGCACCTGCATTGCAGGTTGCAACAGCTGATGTTGTAAAGCCGTTGTCAAACATGCGCAAGGTAATAGGCAAGAGAATGCAGGCAAGCAAGCAAATTGCTCCTCATGTTACGCTTACAACAGAGGTTAATGTTGACAAGACAGTTGTTCTCAGAAACAAGCTGAATGCATCCAATGCAGACGTAAGATTCAGCTACACAGATATTCTGGTTAAGATGGCAGCAGTTGCTCTTAGAAATAATCCAATAGTGAATTCGTCCATTACAGAGGACAGCATTATACTTCACGACAGAGTGAATATAGGAGTTGCTGTTGCTCTGGATGAAGGACTTATAGTTCCGGTGGTAAAAGACGCGGACAGAAAAGGTCTTAAAGCAATTAACGCTGAAACGAAAGAACTTATTGGAAAATCAAAAAACAATACATTGTCACCTGATGAAATGTCAGGAGCAACATTTACAATAAGCAATCTTGGAGGATATGACATAGATGGATTCAATCCTGTTATAAATCTTCCTGAAAGTGCAATTCTGGGAGTTGGAAGAATTGTGAGAAAGCCCGTAGTTAACAAAAATGATGAAATAGTACCGGCTTCAATGATGGTTCTGAGCTTGTCATTTGACCACAGAGTTATGGACGGGGCTACAGCAGCAAAATTCCTTAAGGATTTAAAGGGATACATGGAAGATCCCGACAATATGTATCTTTAATAAAAATAACAGAGCCGCTATCTTCCGTTATAGGGGATAGTGGTTTGTTTATAAGGAGAAAATATGAGTGATAAAATAAAAGTTGCAGTAATCGGAGGAGGTCCCGGCGGATATGTTGCAGCAATAAGAGCTGCACAGCTGGGCGGAGAAGTAACACTGATTGAAAAAGGAAATTTAGGAGGAACATGCCTTAATGTTGGATGCATTCCTACGAAGGCGCTGCTCCATTCCGCAGAGCTTTATGAGGAAATGAAAGAAAGCGCAGCCTACGGCATAACAGCAAGCGACATAAAGGTAGACTTTGCAAAGGTGCAGGAAAGCAAAAGCGCGGTTACAAAGAAGCTTGTAAGCGGTGTAAAAGGGCTTATGGCAGCAAACAAGATAAAGGTAGTGAGCGGAGAAGCGTCATTTGTAAGCAAGGATGCAATCGAAGTAAAAACTGAAAAGGGAACTGAAACAATCAAGGCTGATAAATTCATAATAGCTACAGGTTCGATCCCTGCAAAGCCTCCTATTCCCGGAATTGACTCAGAGAAATGCATAGATTCCACAGGAGCTCTTGAGCTTAAGGAAATTCCAAAATCCATGGTAATTGTGGGTGGCGGTGTTATAGGTGTTGAAATTGCCACATTGTACAGCGCATTTGGCTGTAAGATAGTAATAGTTGAGATGCTCAATGAAATACTCCCGATGATGGACGGTGAACTCACGAAGACAATAAGAGCGAAGCTGGCTAAAAAAGGAGTGGAAATATACACAGGTGCCAAGGTTACATCCTTTAAGGATGCAGGAGCAAATGTTGAGGTATCTGTTGAAATGAGCGATGGCTCCAAGAAGGTGTTTGCCGGAGAGAAGGCTCTTATTTCCATAGGAAGAAGAACAAATACAGCAACAATCGGGCTGGAGAAGGCAGGCATTGCCAATGACAGAGGAAGAATCACTGTCAACAATAAAATGGAAACAAATGTGCCCGGAATATATGCCATTGGAGACTGTGTGGGGCAGATTATGCTGGCGCACGTTGCATCAGCTCACGGAGAGGTTGCCGCAGAAAATGCACTTGGTCACAGCAGTGTATTCGACGACAAAACAAATCCGTCATGCGTTTATACAAAGCCTGAATTTGCATCGGTGGGTCTCACAGAGGAAGAAGCAAAGGCTCAGGGCGTTGATTACATCGTAGGTAAATTCCCTCTTGCGGCCAACGGAAGAGCTATGATAATGGGAGAAGACGGAATGATTAAAATCATTGCCGGCAAAAAATACAAGGAAGTATTGGGTGCTCACATTATAGGACCGAGAGCGACGGACTTAATAGGCGAGCTTGCTCTTGCAATTGGCATGGAAGCAACAATAGATGAGGTTATTGCAACAATACATGCCCATCCGACGGTTGCGGAGGCTATAAAGGAAGCTGCACTTGCAGTTGAAAAGAGAGCAATTCACATTCCTAACAAATAGTGTGAGGAGAAGGATATGAAAAAAGTCGGTTTTATAGGCATGGGCATCATGGGACTTCCCATGGCCATGAACTTAGTTAAGAGCGGTGTTCAGGTAACAGGCTTTGACGTTGTGGAAAGCAGAAGAAAAATATTTGAAGAAAATAAAGGAATATCCACCGATAAAACGGAAATAATAACTCAAAGCTGCGATATTATTTTCCTCTGTCTTCCTACCAATGACCTTGTGAGCTCAACCATAGAGCAGGTGATTGCTTCGGGAAGAACGGGAACCGTTATTGTGGATTTGAGCTCCACAGCTCCGTCTGTAATACGAGAAATGTATCCTAAATGCCGGGAAGCGGGAATAAGCCTTCTGGATTCGCCTGTCAGCGGAGGAGAGGCAGGAGCCGTTGCCGGTACGTTGGCTATAATGTGCGGAGGAGAAAAGCATGTATTTGACGAAGTCGAGCCATTGCTTCACCACATAGGCAAGACGGCAACGTACATGGGAGGAACCGGGTGCGGTGCTGTGGCAAAGTTGGCGAACAACATGATAGTGGGCTGTAACATAGGAGCTGTGGGAGAAGCATTAGCATTTGCCGTAAAAGCTGGATTGGACCCAATGACGCTGTACAACGCCATCAAGGATGGATTTGCCGGAAGCGCAGTGCTGGATTCAAAGGCTCCTAAAATGATCAGTCGCAATTTTGAAGCAAGCGCAAGAATTGCCGTTCATCAGAAGGATTTAAAAAATGCCGTTGATTTGGCAGATGAGCTCAACATCGAAATACCCATGTCCAGAATGATACTTGACTATATGAATGAAATGGAGTCGGACGGCATGGTTAATGAAGACCACTGTGCAATTGCCAAGGTGTACGAAAAAAGAATGGGTGTTGAAATAAAATAACTATCCTGACTATGTATTGATTGTTCTGAAATTATACAACGTATAGAGGAATGAAATGTCAAAAAATACGCAAAATTTTGCATTAATTGACTTTTGAGGTGCTTTAGTGTATAATAATTAAACAAATTTCAAGATATTGAATACCAGGAGTGATTTTATGATAAAAACATTGCCAAAAACCTATGAAGATTATGTTGTAAACGGCTGGGCAAGATGCGAAAAATCAAAGACGGATATTGGGAGCAACATGTGCTTCTTCAATATATCTGTATTTGACCTTAACACCCTTTTGACCGAAAACGTGGATTTGATACTTCATTCGGAGAATGTGATGAAAAGTATTGACGAGTACGTAGATTCATTCATATCTGTTGTTTTGATAAATAAGGACGGATACATTCTGATGGAAAAGAAGAATAAGAATGCTCTGACTGACTCTGACATAAACCTGCCGGTGGGTGGAAGATTTACCGAAAGATTCAACGGCAATACGGCTATGAGCACATCGATTGTTGAAAACAAACCAATATGCTTGGCAGGTGAGGAGCATTACTGCAGAGTTTACTATGATTATTCAACATTGAGCGCCCCTATTTACTTTAACGGAGAAATTATAGGGCTGCTTGCAGCTATAGGCAGAAAATCAAATGATATAAAAAATTCATTAGGAATGATGGCCGCAGCTGCCAAGGCAATAAGCATAGAATATGAAGCTGATAAAACAAATAAGCAGATAATCGAAAAAAATAAATGTGAAAGCGCCATAGTTGATACTATGACCGATGGTGTTCTGACAGTTGACAAGGATGGCTTCGTAACCTTTATGAATCAGGTGGGCGCTGAAATACTGTGTGTTAACAGGGAAAGCTCTATAGGAAGGCATATATCAGATGTTGTTGATTTCAAACCTGTTATTCTCGATGTTCTTAAGACGGGAAAGGGCTATATTGATAAGGAATTTTTAATAACCAAAAAAACAGGCGAAAAAATTCACTTCATCAAGACGGCAGTGCCTATAAAGGATGAAAAGGGCAACATAGTTACGGTTGTGGATACTTTCAGAAAAATAAAGCGTGTCAACAAGCTTCTTAATGAATTAAACGGAGCATATGCAAATTTCAACTTCAGTGATATTATCGGCTCGAGCATTAAAATACAGGATTGTTTGAGCAAGGCAAAGGCAGCCTCAGGAAGTGTGTCAAATGTGCTGATTACCGGAGAAAGCGGAACGGGAAAGGAGCTTGTCGCTCATTCCATTCACAGCAGCAGCGACAGGAATAATCAGCCATTTGTTTCAATTAACTGCGGTGCCATACCCAGAGAGCTTCTTGAATCGGAGCTGTTCGGATATGAACCCGGCTCATTTACAGGAGCTTCCAACAAGGGAAGAATGGGGAAATTTGAGCTTGCGGACGGCGGAACCATTTTCCTTGACGAAATAGGCGAAATG
>DAMAEI010000034.1:0-17983 GCA_031997345.1 Sedimentibacter sp.
ATAGGCATAGGCAGAGAGCTTTACACCGGAGGACTTATATTCGTGCCCTGCGAAACAGAGCCAATTCAAAATGCAGTTAATAAATTCAAATTAAAGAATCCTTATAAATTCAGTGGTGCTTATGTATCGGAAATTAAGTACAAAGAGACGGAGCATAAGAGAGAAATCATCGGTTTAGTTATAAAGGACTCTAAGGGTGTTACATTGTTTTCAAGATTTGCACAAATAGATAATAAGTCAGCTGATAATCCTGCAGGAAATGAAGTTCCAGAAGATGTACAAGCTATCAAAGGCAAGCAATTAGACAGGATTAAATTGGGCGCATTGGAGGATGAACTTAAAAGGACAGGCGTAAAAACGAAGCAAATTTGCAAGGATAAAAATGTATCAGCGTTAAGCGAGTTGACTCTTGAGCAGTGGGATGAATTGATGAAGCGACTTGCAAATGTAGAGACTAAACAAAAGAAAGACTTAGGTCTATAGGAGGACTAAATGATAATAAAAGTTAAAGTAATAGATGATAGCGGAAATCCAAAGGGGCGCGCTTACACATATAAAAGTGAGATAGATGTAAATGTCGGCGATTTAGTTGTGGCTGATATGGCAGGCAAGGACAAGATTTTACAGGTTGATGAAATAAATGTTCCGGAGGAGCCTTGCGAATTTGAAATTAAGACAATCAAGGGCCTTGCCACAGATGCAGGAACAGATGAAATCACAGAAGCAGCTGCATTAGAATTTAAGGTAGAGAAGGAGATTGCCCCGGTTATTAAAATCAACTTTGAAGAATTGAAAAATTCTCTCAGCAATACATTGCAGGACTATAAAGGTTTAGTTGTAACCGAAACTAATTTATCTACCTGTAAAGCTAAACAAAAGGAATTAGCGAGCATAAGGGTAAAGATTGATAATTATCGCAAAGAAAAGAAAAAAGAATTATCTGCACCTATCGCATTATTTGAAGCACAATGCAAAGATTTAGTTTCCCTGATAGAACAAGCTGAAAAGCCAATTAAGGAGGGCATAGAGGTATTTGATATCCAAAAGAGGGATTTAAAACGTAATCACGCAATAGAAATTGCGAAGGATGTTGCAGCTGAATATGGTCTTAATGAAAAGTATGCTAACAGGCTTGAAATATTGGACAAGTATTGCAATTTAACAGCGAAGTCCAATGAAGTTAAAGAGGACCTGATTTCAAAAGCAATGACATTAAAAGTTGAGCAGGACAGAGAAGAAGAATTGATAGACATAATCAAAGGCGTAATTGATTCGGAGAACGAAAGAATTAACCGTAAAATGAAGTTTGAAGACTTCAGGAGATATATAGACAGGGGTATGTCTGCAAAGGACGTCATAGCCGAAATAAAGCTTTCTGCAAGCAAGATATATGAGGCAGAGAATCCACCACCAGCGCCGAAGCCGATACCCGAACCTGAGCCAGTACAGAACATGCCGGAGCCTACACAGGAACCGATGCAAGAACCCGTAAAAGATCCAGTATATGAGCCAATCCAACCAGCGAAAGAAGAACCTACATACTATGCTATTTACAGGATTAACGGAAAACATGGACAGTTATTAAGTGTATCAAAATTTCTGAAAGATAACGGCATCAATTACGCAGTAATAGACCAGGATGAAATATGAGAAAAAATAGCATCTTACAAGGCAAGAAGGAATGTTATTTAACAGGTAGAACAGACAACTTACATTGTCATCATATCTACTTCGGGGATGCGAATAAAAAAATTTCAGACAAAAACGGATTTTGGGTTTATCTAACAGGAGAGTATCATAACCAGAACAGCAGAATAGATGTTCATAGTAACATAAAATTGAATTTGCAATTAAGAAGAGAATGTCAATCTAAGTATGAAGAAACTCATAGCAGAGAAGATTTTGTGAAATTAATCGGTCGTAACTATTTGTAGGTGATGCCATGGAATTGACTTTTACAAAAGGCAAAATAACAAGAGAATTCAGCGGGGACTATGAAGTAACTCTCATAGTTCCCAAGGAAGAGCAGAGCAACATGGAGCCTCTTAATGCGTTGCTGAACGATGAAAAGCTAAAGGTTTGTAAAATAGACCATAAAAAGAAAAAACGTTCATTAAACGCAAATGCTTACTGCTGGAAGTTATGCACAGAGATAGCTAATGTCTTAAGGGCATCCAAAGATGAAATTTATATTAAGATGCTTAAAAGATATGGACAAAGTAGCATAGTTTCGGTCATGGATGAGGCGGTTCCCGTGTTTATGAAAAGTATAAAGTATGCTGAAGAATGTGGACACGGAGTGGTAAACGATAAGAATTTTACACATATCAAGGTGTTTATGGGAAGTAGTGAGTACGATACAAAACAGATGGCTATTTTAATTGATGGAATTGTGTCTGAGGCAAAGGCTTTGGGCATATCTACAATGACACCAGCAGAAATAGAAAAATTAAAAGACTCATGGCAATTTAATCAATAGGGTGGTGGTAAATTGGCAGGGTGGATAAAATTACATAGGGAATTGATGAATAAAGCTATATGGCAAGAGTCTACCCCTGAACAAAAAACCATACTCATTACTCTTTTAATGATGGCCAATCATCAAGAAAAAGAATGGGAGTGGAAGGGTGAGAGATATAAAGCAATGCCAGGTCAATTTGTTACAAGTCTGCCTTCAATTGTAAAAAAATGCGGCAAAGGAATCACAATACAGAACGTAAGGACGGCTTTAGCAAGGTTTGAAAAATATGAATTTTTAACAGACGAATCAACAAACAAAAATAGACTTATAACTATTGTAAATTGGGAGTTGCATCAGTCCAAGGATGATGAACTAACAGGCAATTTAACAGGAGACCAACAGGCAACTAACAGGCAACTAACAGCTAACAAGAATGATAAGAATAACAAGAATAATAAAAAAGATATTCCTTTGAAAAAGGAAACAAAGATTTTTACCAATGATGATAAGGAATACTTATTAGCATTATACCTATCAAAGCAGATAGCTAAAAGATTAGATAAGCCATTAAAGGATGAAAAGACATTACAAAGCTGGTCGGCTGAATTTAACAAGATGGTCAGTTCAGATGAGTATGATATCGACGAAATGAAAGACGTTTTATTATTCAGTCAAAGGAATGACTTTTGGCAAAGCAATATATTATCAGCAGGTAAATTCAGAAAACAATACATGATGTTACTTGCACAAATGAAAAGGGAGGACGGTTAGTGAACTATAATTTAGATTTAGAATACAGCATAATCGGAACATTGATAACATCCTTTAAACAAGCAATTAAGTACTTTGATAAGACAGAGCCGGAATACTTTTTCAACAGCACCAATCAAGAAGTATTTAATAAAGCAAAGGAATGTTATGTAGGCAGAAAAGATTTTACAGAGTTTACAGCGATTGAGCATCTTAAAAGTATCGGATTAAGCGAAAAGGCAGCAGTGAATCATGTGCTGAAATGCACTGAGAATGTAATAACCTTCTACGTCCTAAAAAGCAACTTAAAGGATTTAGAGGAGTTATACAGGAAGAGAGAACTTGAAATTTTACTCTCACAGGCCTTAGGCAGCAGAGAGGATTTCGATACAAACACAGATAGGCTCCTACAAGAACTTTACAACCTGAGAAAAAATAGCAAGAAAAAGCAAATGAAAAATATGATGACTTCTGTTTCGGAATATGTAGACTTCCTTCAGAGTAAGGAAGACGGCAACAGATGCGACACTGGATTTCCACTGATAGACAGCATGCTAAAGGGAATGTTTAAAGGGCAGCTGATAGGATTAGCGGCACGTCCTGGATGCGGTAAAAGTGCATTCGGTGCTAATGTAGCCTTGAATGTAGCGAAGAAGGGAAAGAAAGTTGCGATATTCAGTCAGGAAATGGAGGCATATGAGCTGGTTGAAAGGTGGATGTCAAATCAGACCTTCATACCGATGGACAACTTGATTACAAAGTTTGAAGGAGTACCGGAAAACATCAAAGATACTGCATACTACAAGATAATGCATAAGGCGAATGACCTTTCAAAGCTTCCGATTTACATAGCAGACATTACAAAGCTTACAACAGCTGATATCAGAACAGAATGCCAACAGTTTAAGGATTTAGGGTTAATAGTAATTGATTATCTGCAACTAATGATGCCAGTTAAAAAAGAGCAGAACAGGAACCTTGAAATCGGACAGATAACGAGAGATTTAAAAATATTAGCTTCTGAGCTTCAATGCCCTATACTCCTTTTATCACAGCTTAACAGGGTAAAAGACGAGACAGACAAGCCATCACTGAATGACTACAGAGACAGCGGAGCGATAGAGCAGGACCTTGTTAAGTCAATGATGCTATGGAAAATCAATCCTGAGGAAAATATCTACGGCTTAACAATAAACAAGAACCGAAGAGGCTCCACAGGGGATGTAGAACTTGACTTTAATGGCAGCTATATGATGTTCCGGGAAAAAGGGATTCACAAGGAAGAGAAAAAGAGAAGAGGCAGAGGATGGAGTGAGTTGGAATAGGAGGGCAAATGGAACTTTACCACGATCATTTTCAAAATTACAAGCGTTACAACATCCCTAAGGCACAATTGATAATTGGGGTTAGCGACATTAGGTGTGGTATTGAATGATTTTGATAGATATTAAAGATTTAGATATAAATTGTGGTATTTGAGAAAAGGTAGGTGAATTATGTTAGGACAAATAAACATTCTTGGACAGGATAAAGTTCAAGTAGCGATAGATAGATTAAAGATGTTTGAACCATCAGAAGGCTATTATTTAGCATTCAGTGGTGGTAAGGACAGCATAGTCATTAAGGCATTAGCAGATATGGCAGGCGTTAAATACGATTCGCATTATAACTTAACTACAGTAGACCCTCCAGAATTGGTGTATTTCATAAAAGAGAAATATAAGGATGTAACTATACATTATCCTGAAGTGTCAATGTATAAACTTATTGAACAAAAGAAAATGCCACCTAATAGGAAAGTTCGTTATTGCTGTTCTGAGCTAAAAGAAAAGGGTGGAGAAGGTAGATTTGTTGTAACTGGTGTAAGATGGGCTGAAAGTGCAAGAAGGCGAAACAGCAGGGATTTAGTTGAATTTGATAAGTATGGTAGTCAATCAAAGAAAGCTAAAAAATACAGAGAAATATTTCTTAATACTGATAATGATGAAAAACGTCAATTGATTGAAAATTGTACAATTAAAGGAAAACATATACTAAATCCAATAATTGATTGGACAGATGAAGATATTTGGAATTTTATTAAAAAAAACAATGTTCCATATTGCAAATTGTACGATGAAGGGTTTAAAAGAATAGGTTGTATTGGTTGCCCTTTAGCAGGTGAAAAGCAAATGAAGAAAGATTTTGAAAGATGGCCAAAATATAAAGCAAATTATATTAAAGCATTTGGCAGAATGTTAATTGCAAGAGAAAAGGCAGGTTTGAAATCAAATACTTGGAAAACTGGTGAAGAAGTAATGTCTTGGTGGTTGAGAGAGTAAGGAGAAGCCCAAAAGAGCAACTCCTAAACTTGAATAACATCATCAGCAACTTTAAAGACGTTTCTACGAAGAACAGCATGACTTGGCATTTTATCATATATTTCTATTAATACAGGATTGTCAATTGAATTACCTATAAGACCTTTATTCTGTTTAGCACGTTCTTCCATTTGAGCAACTAACTTCTGATAGCGTTCTAATTTCTTACGATAAGTGGCGGCTTCATCGTCTTTGAAATAGAGTGCATCCTTATGAGAGAACTTATCTGGAGCAGGGTTGTTAATGGATAACATACAACGGTCACGTAGGACATCGAATTTATAACCTCTACCAGCCTTCTCAATCTTTTTAATGGAATTATTAACGGATTCCGTATAAGCGTTGGTATGTTTGTAAATGAAGTAGTTCAAAATATGTTCCTTACGTTCAGTAAAGGTATATCTCAAAGTTCTAAATTTAGGTGTATCGGGTAGCATTTCAATCCATTCATTGAACATTTTAGAGGCTTCTCCATAGGATTTAGCGGTTGCATATATATCCCTGAAAGATTCCTTTACCATATAAGCATTATAAAGGTCAGGGAAGGCATCAAACCAATTTTGAAGTTGATTTGTAGCTTCATCGGATAAATCTTCAAAGTTGGACATAAAAAGCCTTTTAGCGTTTTTAAAGACTCGTATGTTGTGACCTTGACTTCGGTAGTAGTTTTGAATTTCTACACGAACACTGTCAACAGTTCTGTTAATTAATTGAATGACATGAAACTTGTCAATAACAATGGTTGCATCAGGTAAAACTGCTTTAACAGCACTTGCGTAACCACTTGCAAAATCCATTGTAACGCATTGGCAGACATCCTTGTCCAAAGTTCGCAAATATGATTTAACAGTTGCCATTTTGTTATTACGTCTGATATCAAGTAGCTTTTTATTATTAATGTCAGTTAGTACCAAACGGAAATGGTCATCTATGTGAGCTTCATCAATGCCTAAAACAACAGGTGTATAAGTAAGGGTGTATTCATCCCTGTGTTCATCAGCGTAGTCATTAAAGGCTCTTGCAACGGTTTTATCAGCAACACTATAATCGTTTGCTATATAAAGAAAAGTTTCTCCTTTAATACAGCGATTAACGAACTCTTGTTTAAGCCTGTTGGTAATATGAGCATTCTTTTCAAAGAATGTAAATTCATCAGGGAACACATAACCACAGTCAGGGCAACGATAACGATAAATTTTTAAATCAATGATTACAATTTTGCCTTCGGACTTTATATCTTTAATGGCATTGTGTTTACTGGAATGAATATGAGGTTTGATATCATGCAAACATTTAGGATTAGTACATTTGTTAGGTCTTGTAGAGGCTTCAGCTACGTACTTGATACTTAAACCATCAAAAGAAACAAGACGTTCAGTACAAATTATTTCTGAAATACCTATATTGTAATTCGTGGTAATCATCTCCTTTCAAGGATGATTATACCACAATTAAAGTCGAATGCAAATTAATGAAAAGAGGTGAAGTGGTATGAACAAAACCACAGGTAAAGTCGAATACCCGCTATTAAAGCGGATGCCTGAGATATGGTATAGAATCGCGAAACTTAAGATTACGACGGAGGAGGGGTAAAGCTGGACAGACAGAAATTAAGTCAACTAAAATATTTGAAAAATGAAATAAAATTAATTCAGGAACGAATAGATAACATAGAAACACATACCACGACTGATTCGGTTAAAGGCTCACAGGTAGAATTCCCGTACGTAGAATATACAATTAAGATTGAGGGAATAGACACGCAGGAATACAATCGGAAATTAAGACGGCTTCAGAGGGAATTAAACAGGCGAGTAGAGGAGTTAATGGATTTAGTTGAGGAAATAGAGGAGTATCTACAGACGATAGACGATTGCATTACCAGGCAAGCCGTACTACTTAAATACGTAAATGGGCTAACGTGGGAGCAGACGGCAGCGAGTATAGGCGGAGGGAACACAGGAGAAGGAATAAGAAAAAGGGTAATAAGATTTTTTCAAGAAAATTAATGTTGTCCCGACATGTCCGTTTTGTATGTGGTAGTATGGTGTCATGAGAAGTGTTTATATGTGGCTGATACTTTTCGTTTTATATACCCTCCTTGGAAAGACACTGCTTCCCACAGTGGTGTCTTTTGTAATATTTTGTCAATGATCGTAGACAGGAAATAGTTTCCTTGGTATAATTGTGGTAAAGTAATAATTTAGGGGAGGAAGTTATAAATGAGCAGTGAAGGACAATCTATAAAAGTCAGTGTATCAGAATTAGAAGAACAGATTTTTTCTAAAGAAGGGGTAAGAATAGTCATACGAGCAGCAAAGGGTATTGCTTTTGATTCGTACATTTATAAAAATAAAGCAGATGCAAGAACGAGTATAACTAATTGGTACATGACTAGGGTAAAGCCAATACTGGGTGATTTTGAAGGAACAGTTATTGATGGCAATGGAGACATTCCGCATGGTAGAACAAGCATGCAAAGCGTGCGAGAAAGTTATAAATAAATATTATTAACAAGTAAGAGAACATTTTATATGTTCTTTTTTATTTTGTGACGATAAAGAGGTTTAATTATGGGATTATCAAGATTAAGCGAGAGATGTCAAAAGTGCAAATATGTAGATACATGTAATCATAAGCGAATGGAAGCGTTTGCGTATTTAAAAGAGTTACCAAATGGCGCAGGAGCAAATGTAGCAGCACCTATAATGCAGCCGCATGATTATAGAGATGTAAAGATAAGTCCGGATATGACAATAACTATTGACTTAGAGGAATTAAAAAAAGAAAATTTCAGAGTATAGGTATCCAAACTTTTTACAGTATGGTGGTTAACATTGCTTTTTTATTGTGACGATGCAGATATGAATTAGACTGCATAGGGCTTGGGGCGGGGAAAACAAAACAAACATAAACGAGGTGGTGAGGCTTGGCAAGAGCACCTAATGAAAACGCAGATAAAGCGTATAAACTATTTCAATCCGGTATGAAATTAGTTGAGATTGCAAGTCAACTAAATATTCCTCCGGGAACAGTGAGAAGATGGAAGAGCACTTATAAATGGGATAGCGAACGTTCGGATAAAAATAACGAGCGTTCGCATAAAAAAGGAGCGCCTAAGAGTAATAAAAATGCGGTAGGTAATAAAGGCGGAGCTGCACCGCTTGAAAATAAGAATGCTGAGAAGCATGGATTCTTTTCTAAATGGCTTCCGGAAGAAACGGCAGAGATTATGAAGTCGATACAGAAATTAGATCCGCTGGATATTCTGTGGGATAACATACAGCTGCAGTATACGGCCATAATTAGGGCGCAGCGGCTTATGTATGTAAAAGACCAGCAGGACGTAACGACAACCAAAATCGGAGAAGGATACAGCGATACTGGAGGTAGCGAGAAGTGGGAAATACAACAGGCATGGGATAAACATGCGACATTCCTCAACGCTCAATCTCGAGCAATGAAAACTTTGGAAGGGATGATAAAGCAATATGACGAACTGCTGCATAAGAACTGGGAATTAGCTACAGAAGAGCAGAAGCAGCGAATTAATAAGCTTAAAGTTGATATTGCCAAAGCAAATGAAGATGAAACCGAAACTACAGAAGATGACGGCTTCATTGATGCACTTTCCGGAAAGGTTGATGACTTATGGCAGGAAGAATAAAGCAAGCTATATTTAAGTTTAAGCCTTTCTCAACGAAACAGCTTAAGGTTCTTACATGGTGGTTGCCGAACTCGCCCGTAAAGGACAAGGACGGCATTATAGCAGACGGTGCAATCCGTTCAGGTAAAACCCTGTCAATGTCATTATCTTTCGTTATGTGGGCAACGGAGACATTCACGCATCAGAATTTAGGTATGTGTGGTAAGACAATAGGCTCATTCAGACGTAACGTATTGTTCTGGTTAAAGTTAATGTTACGGTCCCGGGGATATAAGGTAAAGGACCACAGGGCAGATAATCTGGTTATAGTTAGTAGAGGTAATGTTACTAACTATTTTTATATTTTTGGCGGTAAAGATGAACGGTCACAGGACCTTATACAAGGTATTACTCTCGCAGGGGTATTCTTTGATGAAGTTGCGTTGATGCCGGAGTCATTTGTCAATCAGGCAGTAGGTAGATGTTCCGTTGACGGCAGTAAATTCTGGTTTAACTGCAACCCCGACAATCCGTTTCACTGGTTTAAGGTTAACTGGATAGATAAAGTAAAAGAAAAGCAGCTTATATATATCCATTTTACAATGGATGATAATTTAAGCCTTTCAGAGAAAATAAAAGAGAGATACCGCAGCATGTTTGTAGGTGTCTTTTTTAAACGGTTTATTTTAGGGTTATGGGTAGCAGCTGAAGGTGTTATTTACACTCTGTTCGTAGATGATAAAGAAGCTTTTATAATTGATGAGCTCACAGAAGCTATACGAGTAGCAACAATAGGAGTAGACTTTGGCGGCAGTAAATCAGCGCACAGTTTCACACTTACAGGATTTACTCATGGATATAAGAAGGTAATAGTTTTAGATGAATACTATCACAACAATGTTAAAGAAGGTCGGTTGTCGCCTGAACAGTTGAATAAGGCTTTTGTTGATTTTGTGAAAAGAGCAAAAACAAAATACAACGCTTATGAGGTTTATTGTGACAGTGCCGAACAGACACTTATTGAAGGTTTAACTGTGGCAGCTGCTAAGGCAGGCCTAGGGGTGCAGATTAAAAATGCTATAAAAGGACCAGTCAATGACAGGATATCTTTTTATAACAGTCTTATGGCGCAAGGGAGATTCGGTATTATGCGACACTGTAAAAATACAATACAAGCATTGTCTGAAGCAGTATACAATGCAAAAGAATTGACTGAAGACGTGAGGCTTGATGATGGAACAACTAATATTGACAGTCTTGACAGTATGGAATATACGACAGAAACAGTACAAAGTCAGATTATGTATTTAGGATTAAGGAGGTGAGAGTTTGAGAGCTATAACACAGTATTTAAAGCAGCAAGGATATGGAGCTGTAGAAGACGGCTATTACTCATATATAGATTTATGGCAGAAGTGGTATAAAGGTAAAGTTTTATCATTCCACAATTACAGGCAATATAACGGCAAGAAGAAAGTTAACCGCACAAGAAAGGGCTTAGGTATGGCTAAGACTGTTTCTGAAGACTGGGCCAATCTGGCACTTAATGAGAAAGTGGAAATTGTTATTGATAATGAAAATATTAATACTGCCGTGCAGAAAGCGCTTGATGATAATGACTTTCGAGTTAGAGGCAATCAGCTTGTGGAGCTTGCTTTTGCTTTAGGCACCGGAGCATTTGTAGAGTACACAGACGGAGATAAGGTTATTATCGATTATATCCGGGCAGGAATGATATATCCTTTATCATGGGATAACGGAAGAATTAAAGAGTGTGCATTTGCTTCTGAAAAAACAGAGGGCAAGCAGAAAAAGGTATATTTGAATATTCATAAACTTAATGCCACAGGTGAATATGTTATTGAAAATAAAATGTTTGTTAGGAATGGCAACAATTTAACTTCTACAGCACTGCCTGAAGGGGTTACCGAGGAATTTGATACAGGCTCAAACATAGCCAAGTTCCAAATAATTAAGCCTAATATCGTAAATAATGTTGACCTTGATTGTCCTATGGGTATTTCAATATACGCCAATGCTATTGACCAGTTAGAAGGCTGTGACTTAGTTTATGACAGTTATTGTAACGAGTTCAGGCTTGGAAAGAAAAGAATAATTGTTCCAATGACTATGGCTCAGGTGCTTATGGAAGAAGACGGAACAGTTCAACCCATGTTTGATGATAATGATACTGAATTTTACGCTGCTAATATAGATGCGGATGAAAAGAAAAGTATTCAGGAAATAAATATGGAGATAAGAGCGGATGCGCATGAAAAAGGAATAAACAAAGCCTTGGCCTTGCTGTCCAAAAAATGTGGGTTAGGTTCAGACCGGTACGGTTTTGAGCACGGCAATGTAAAAACTGCAACAGAGGTTATTTCTGATAAATCGGATTTATTCCAGAATCTTAAGAAACATGAGTTGATACTTGAAAGTGCTATATATGATATGGTCAGAGCTATAGCTTCACTTCTTAAATTATCAACCGAATTTGAAATAACCGTAAATTTTGATGATAGTATTATTGAGGATGCAAATGCAGAGAAACAGAGAGATTTGCAGGAAGTCAGAGACGGAATAATGCAGAAATGGGAGTACAGAGTAAAGCATTATGGTGAAACCGATGAAGAAGCTAAAAAGATGGTCGCAACTTCACAATCTGATGATGATTTAATGGGATTTGGTGGAGGTAGCTAATGCTGACACCTGAGCAGATAGACAAATTTCCGGATAATCTTGTTGAATTATACTCCCAGGCTGAAATGGACATTATTGCAGATATTGCAAGACGTATTTCAACATATGATTACTTCATTCCTTCAGCTGAGTATCAATACAAAAAGTTGCTAGAAATGAATCAAATTCATGATGAAATACTTAAAAGGCTGTCAAGGCTTACAGGCAAGACTACGCGAGAACTTGAAACAATGATGTTTGAAGCAGGATATGAAACAATAAAATTTGACGATAAGATTTATAAAAAACCCGGACTTTCGCCAGTACCTATTGAACAATCGCCTGCGCTGTTGTCAGTACTTGATGCCGGGATAAATAACACAAGCGGCTTATTTGAAAATCTAACGAGGACCACAGCAAACACAGCAACAAAGCAGTTTGAAAACATCCTTGACAATGCATACATGCAGGTTACAACAGGAGCATTTGATACTAATACAGCTATCAGAAATGCAATAAAGGATTTAACTGGCAAGGGACTTGCCTCCATATCATATCCAAATGGTCATATAAGCTACATTGAATCTGCGGTAAGGCGTGCTGTTATTACAGGAGTTAATCAGACGGCACTTAAAATGCAGGAAGCAAGAGCTCAGGAAATGGGAAGTGACCTTGTAGAAACATCAGCACATGCAGGGGCAAGACCTTCACATGCTGCATGGCAAGGAAAAGTATTTAGCCTTTCAGGAGCACATCCGAAGTATCCTGATTTCAAGAAAGAAACAGGATATGGTACGGGTGCCGGATTAGGCGGCTGGAATTGCAAACATAATTTTTACCCGTTCTTTGAAGGGTTATCTGAGCCGGCTTATACTGATGAAGAACTTAGGAAGATGAACGCCAAAGACTACGAGTATAACGGCGAAAAGATGACCGAGTACGAAGCCACGCAGAAACAAAGGTATGTCGAGCAGCGTATACGTAAATGGAAAAGAGAGTATCAAGCCATGGATGCCGCCGGCTTATCTACAGATGAAGCTGCTTCAAAGATATCAAAATGGAACTCTATACAAAGTGACTTTTTAAAACAAACAGTGTTTAAGCGACAGACCGACAGGGAGCAAATACCGAACTTTGGTAGGAGCGAAGCTGCTAAGGTAAGTCAAATTAGTAAGAAGATTAATAGTTTTAAACAGATATCAGGATTAAAAACATCAAATGGAATTACTATTTTAGAGGTGTCAAAACATTTTGGCGAAAGATCTATTGAACGTAATGTGTCAGCAAGCTCTATAAAAGATGCATTGACTAATCCTCTAAAAATTGGTAAAATTAAAATAGATAAAGATGGTCGTAAAAGTCAAAGATTTATCGGAGAAGGAGCAACGGTAAACATTAATCCTGATACAGGAGCATTAATAACTTCATGGAAAACGGGGAAAGATAAGAAAAAAGGAGGCAAAGAATAATGATATATCAATTTAACGATGAACAACAAAAATTATTGAATAAATTAGGTTTTGAGCCTCTAAAAGATTATGACGATGAAGCAAATGAACAATTACTTGATGCTGTTGCAGATCATTTACTCGAAGTTGGTTTTGATGATAATTATGAGGCAAACAAGATAGGTAACATTTGTGAGGATATTATTACAATAATAACAAAGGATTATTAAAAGCACTTGTTAAATAAAATAACTGGTGCTTTTTTAATACCCGTTTTTAAGGGAGGTGACCTTACATCTCGTCTTTAAGTACAGACGTAAAACAGGCTTATTTTTTATGCAAATTTGGCTTATCTGCAAGCCTAAAACAGCAGAACGGCAGGAGCTGGCGACCTCCTAAAACGCCTAACCGGAAAGGAGATATATGAAAACAGAATTTTTAAAAGGGCTTGGATTGTCTCAGGACATCATTGATAAGATTATGGCTGAGAACGGCAAGGATATTGAAGCAGAAAAATCAAAGGTAACAGCAAAGGAAACAGAGCTGTCAACTGCAAATCAAACAATAAAGGACTTGCAGGACACGATTAAGAAGTATGACGGAAAGGATCCGGTCAAACTGCAGAATGATTTACAGGCTCTGCAAACAAAATACGATGCTGATGTTGCTGCGGAAAGAAAAAAAGCTGAAAGTCTGCAAAAAGAATATGCCTTAAAAGAGGGATTAAAAGCTTCGGGAGTTATTGACCCTGATTATTTAATCTATAAACACGGTGGGGTTGAAAAGTTTGCATTCACAACAGACGGTAAGCCTGCAGGGATTGAAGAAGTTACAAAATCCTATAGGGAATCAAGCCCGCATATCTTTGAAGTGCAGCAAACAAAGCCTTTTGTAAAAACTGGCATGAGACAGACAGGAACAGAAGGAACACCTGACAGGAAAGAAGAAGCTAATGCAGCATTTCGTTCTTTGTTTGGTAAAGAAAATTAATAATTGAGAGGAGATAAGATAATATGTCTAATATGATTTTAAAATTAAACTTGCAACACTTCGCATCTAACGCGATTTCAAGAGAACAAGCAGAAGCTCTTATACAGGAGCAGTTAATTGGAACCATTCAACAGAAGGCTCCGGAACAATCTATATTCATGGGGTTGGCAAAGAAACTCCCCAACATGACAAGCAAACAGACGAGGGTACCAGTACTTGACATGCTTCCTATGGCATATTGGGTGAATGGTGACACAGGATTTAAACAAACATCACAGCAAGCATGGGATAATGTGTGGTTGACAGCTGAGGAGCTGGCCGTAATCGTACCTATTCCCGAGGCTGTTGTTGATGATGCAAGCTTTGATATTCTAGGAGAAGTTGAGCCAAGAGTGATTGAAGCTATAGGGCACAGGGTAGACCAAGCGGTTATATTTGGTATCAACAGACCTGCGGGATGGGATGCTGACATTATAACTAGAGCAAGACAGGCAGGAAACAACGTGGCACCTGGCGGAACTCCGGACTACTTCGATTTGATTATGGGCGAAAACGGCGTAATAGCTAAGGTAGAAGAAGACGGCTATATGGTAAACGGAGCCTTGTCGGCTATGGGAATGAGGGCAAAACTCAGAGGGCTAAAAGGAACTGACGGACACCCGATATTTAAATCTGATATGCAAGGACCTACACAATACGCACTTGACGGGGCACCGATGTATTTCCCGCAGAATGGTGAATTTGACAATACAATAGCTCAATTAGTTGTTGGTGACTTTGGACAGGCCGTATACGCGATAAGACAGGATATCACTGTTAAAATACTTGATCAGGGAGTTATTCAGGACCCAGTTACAAAGGCTATTGTGTATAACTTAGCACAGCAAGATATGATTGCTTTGCGTGTTGTATTTAGGATGGGTTGGGCTTTACCTAATCCAGCGACAAGAATTGATGAAGATAGAACTGGATGCGCATTTGCATATTTAGAACCTGCATCTGCTGTTACAACTCAGGCGGTTACATTTACAGTAAAAGATAATGCAGGTACACCGGCAGCAATTGAGGGTGCTATCATAGATATCAATGGCGCAAGGTTAAAGACAAATGCTTCCGGCGTTGCAGTATTTAATTTGAGGGCAGGTACTTATAGCGCCAAAATTAAGAAAAATGGATTCGGAACTGTGACAGAAACTGTAACTGTAGTAACATCTGCAGTAAGCAAGAATATAACACTTATTCCGAATGCTTAAGAGAGGTGATACGCATGATTTATGCGGATTACACGTACTATAAAGACACATATAAAGGAGGCATGCCGGAGGAAGACTTTAACCGTCTTTCTCGGCAGGCTTCGGCTTATATAGAAAATATAACATTTGGGCGGTCAGAAAAAAGCTATCCGGTAAATATGCAAAATAAAATCAAAGATGCCTGTTGTGCTGTTTCGGATGTTCTTTACAAGAATGAAAACGACGGCGGCGAGGTTATAAGCCAATCAGTAGGCAGCTGGTCAAAACAATATGCTAACAGTGGTAAGACATTGGATCAGAAGTTGTATAACGCTGCAGAGATGTATCTTGCTATGACGGGATTAATGTACCAGGGATGTGGTTTAAATGTTTAATGATACTTGCACAGTCTACAATAAATTTCTTGATGGTAAGATCGAGAAGTGGCAGCGGACTGTATTAAACGGCGTATTTTGGGATGAAGTGCGAGGCTCTAATTTCCGTAAAACAGGTGTAGAAAATGCTGACAGTGTATTTATACTAATCCCAAAGTTTGTGAAAGTAGATAAGCAGTTCCTGCCTTCACAGGAGTGGCAATCACTTGAAGATAAGACAACCTCATGGACCTTGCAACCGGGAGACACAATCATAAAAGGCAATATCACTCATGAAGTTGTTAAGTCCAGCAAAGAGCTTGAACAGTTTGACGATTGTTATAAGATAACCAAGGTTGACGGCAAATTGTTTAATAGCAGCATGGCGCACTGGGAGGTCGGTGCTAAATGAAAATAGAGACACCAAGGGGCACAGTAATAAAGACTAAAAACGGTAAAGCAAAGCTTACGTGGAATCCTAACTTTCAAGACAAATGGGAAGGGAGATACACAGAAGCTCAGAAATTTGTCGATAGTGAAGTTTTAAGACTATCAGACCCATACATCCCAATGCAATCCGGAATGCTTAAGAAAAGCGGCATCCTTGGAACAACTATCGGAAGTGGTGAAGTAGTATGGAATGCTCCATATGCAAGGTATTTGTATTACGGTAAGGTAATGGTTGGCAGGGCTCCTAAAGTTGTTACGGCTAGAAATTTAGCGTACCATGGTTCTCCTATGCGAGGTTCATTTTGGTTTGAAAGAATGAAGAAAGAAAGATTATCGGCAATTTTAGAAGGTGCTAGAAGATATGCCGGAGGTGGTAAATGAGTATAATTAAATCATTACAGGATTATCTTGAAACATTTGACGGAATGGATATGCAGCCGTTAACGGTAAAAACAGATATGGCTGATGAAAAAGTATCGTCTTATAGTGTAGCACCTTCCGGGAATGGGAAAATAAACACTGATATATTAGGTAATATAACATATCAGAATAATTATGTGTTCTACGCCCGGGAAGCTGCTGCTGATGAAATAGATCGGCAGGAAAATTACGACTTTCTGGAAGGCTTCTCTGAATGGTTAGAGGAGCAGGCTGCAGAAGGTAATCTTCCAGAGCTGCCGGGGAAATACAAGGCAGAAGAATTAAGAGTATCAAACATAATGTTATTTGATGTTAATGAAGACGGTACCGGATTATACCAGGTACAATTACAATTAGAATTTAGAAAGGAAAGGAAGGCGATAATATGAGCATAACAGGAAACGGTTATATAAAACGTGAAGAATTTATGGTGTTTGCTGATGTTGGTGCGGCATCTACACCTGAATGGGAATTAATAGGGGATAAGGTAGAAGAAATGTCCCTTGAGATGAATCCAAATGTTGAAACAGTAACAGATATCACAGGGAATACTACAACAACGCTGGATAAATACGAGGTGCAGACCTCTGTATCACCAATGAGGGCAAAGAAAGACAGCAAGCTATTTGCAATTCTTTACGATATAGTGAAAGATGAAAAAACCCTTTCAGATGTTGAGAGAACATTTTTATGTGTGAATGTGTTCGATAAGACAGGAGAAGAGGAATCGGTTACATATGCTGCATGGACACAGAAAGGTGTTATTGCGGTTCAGAGCTACGGCGGCAATACACAAGGATTGGATATTCCATTTAATATCCACTGGACAGGAAAAAAGAAACATGGCACTTTTGCTCCTTCCACAAAGACATTTACAGCAGCTTAATATATACAGCCCTGCTTCGGTGGGGCTTTTAAAATGGAGGTAAAATTATGAGTAATATTAGTATAAATACTGGTGAGATAAGGCTGACAATAAATGGCGATGAAAGCCGAGTTATTTCTTTTAATCCAGGAGACCAAGGATTTATAAATCGATATTATTCGATGCTTGCTGATTTTAGCATTAAGGAGAAAGAATTTTTAGAAAAAGCAGCAGAGATTGATAAAGATGAAAATGTAAATTCATCCGGCATAAAGATAAGCGATATTAAAGGAAATAAACTCATGATT
>DAMAEI010000034.1:17993-22484 GCA_031997345.1 Sedimentibacter sp.
GAAATGTGTAACTACATGAAGGAGCAAATAGACTTTGTATTCGGAAAAGGCACAAGTGAAAAAGCCTTTGGTAATGCACTTACGCTAAATATGTTTGATCAGTTTTTAGGTGGGATTTCTGATTATATAAGTAAGTCGCGAAATTCCAAAATGAAAAAATACACCCAAACCAAAGGTAAAGGCGTGATGAAATAATGAATATACTTACTGAGCAGCTCCCAACTGCTATCGAAGTAAACGATAAGATTTATGATTTGAATACGGATTTCAGAAATTGCCTTAAAATAATAATTGCATTCGAGGATAATGAATTAGCGGAGATTGAAAAATGCTCAATATTGATTAATCTCTTATATACAGAAGTACCGAAAAACGTTGATGAAGCATTAAGATTAGGCATAAAATTTTTAAATTGTGGAGAAGAAGGTGAGAATGCAAATACATCTAATCTCGGGCGGTTGTACAGCTTTGAGAAGGATAGTAAGTACATTTATTCTGCAATTAAGCAAAGTCATAATATAGACTTGGAACAGATTGAATATTTACATTGGTGGAAGTTTGTATATATGTTTCTAGATCTTAATGAAAATTGCTTTTTTAACAAGATTATATATCTAAGAAAACAGAAGAAATTAGGAAAGCTCAATAAAGAAGAAAGAGAAGTATATTGCAATATGATAGATATACTTGAATTACCAAAGGATTATAACCATGAAGAACAGAGAGCCGTTGATGATTTTCTTAAAAATCTGAATACTGAAGGTTGAAAATAGGTAATGCATATGGTAATATGTAGAAAAAAGACAGGAGCAATTATATGGGTTTATATGGTTCACCGGATACAGGAAATCTCTATTCGGGAAGAGATGGTAATTACAATCCGAAGAAAATGAACAAATTTAAGATAATTTTGATAGTTGTTTTAGTGCTGTACATTTCTATAGTTGCTCTTGTAGATGAAAAGTTGGTATTTATAATCTCAACTATTGGGTTGGCTTCTATGTTATCTATTGCTTTTTTCTTTATAAAAATGATATTTAATTTATTTAGAAGAAAAAGCGTAAATAAAGATGTAATAGCGCTTTTTATTTCTGTCGCCGTCTATGCCATATGCTCGCATCTCTCTATAGGATTGTTTTAAGAATTTTAGTTAAATATTAATTTTCAGCACTCAATTACGAGTGCTTTTTTAATGCCAAGAAAAGGCGGGTGATTATATATGGCAGCAGGATATGATGGAAGTATTAGAATAGATTCGAAAATAGACACGAAAGGCTTTAATGGCGGTGTTAGCAGTATAACTAAATCATTAAAGGGACTTACAAAAACAATTGGAATTGCCTTTGGTGTTCAAGCTTTAATTGCCGTAGGTAAAGCAGCAATTGATTTAGCATCTGACCTAGAAGAAACACAAAATGTTGTGGATGTTACTTTTAAGGGCATGGCTGAAAGTATAAATGAATTTGCAAAAACTTCATTAGAGCAATTTGGATTATCAGAGCTTTCGGCTAAAAGATATACATCTACTATGGGAGCTATGCTCAAATCATCAGGATTTGGCACAAAAGCAGCAGCTGAAATGTCTATCGAGATGGCAAAATTAACTGCGGATATGGCAAGTTTTTATAATTTGGATACTGATACCGCATTTCAAAAAATAAGAGCTGGCATTTCAGGGGAAACAGAACCTCTTAAGCAGCTTGGAATAAATCTTAATGTTGCTAATTTAGAAGCATTTGCCTTGTCTCAAGGAATAAAGAAATCCTATAAGGAAATGTCTCAATCAGAGCAAGTAATGCTTAGGTATAATTATTTGCTTAAGGCATCTGCAGATTCGCAAGGAGACTTTGCCAGAAATTCTGGAAATTGGGCGAACCAAACAAAAATATTATCTGAAAGATGGAGAGAATTGCTCGGCATATTGGGAAGGGGACTTATAGAAATAGGATTGCCGGTAGTAAAATTTCTGAACAAAGTGTTAGAGATACTAATTAAAATTTTTAGCAAAATTGGGGACATCTATTCTGCTATAACAGGAAGAAAGCTCGTCAAAGAAAATAATCAGATAGCAAATTCGGCGGATGAAGCAGCTAACTCTGAGTTTGATCTTGCAGACGGCATAGGAAAAGCAGGAAAAGAAATAAAAAAACAGCTTGCGAATTTTGATGAATTAAACATATTACAAAAAGATTTAGCTGACAGTGGTAATGGAATAGGAATTAATTTTGATAATTCTAATTTTTCTGACTTAAATACTGTGGGCAATGAAAGCAATTTTAAGGGAATAAAAAAGGAACTTGAAGACTTCTTTTATGGAGTAGAAAATAGATACAGAGGATTAAGGCAAGAATTGCTTATTCCTATTAAGGTTCCAGCCCCTGTTGTAGAACCACTAAAAAATCCTGTATGGAACCCGGATTTCGGACTGGGAGGAGTTCCTACTTTAGTACCGGCTCCAAGTTTTGAACCTCTACCAAATCCTATATGGGAGCCTAATTGGGGATTGTTTAATTCTTTATACGCTGAAGGAGAAAAAACCAATAATTATAGTTATAGCTGGGGTATTAGATTGCAAGAAAGTTTGGCTTATACAAGAATAAGGCTTGCTGAAATTGCATCGGAAATGGGATTAGATATTAAAACAGCATTTTTAGATTACCAAGCAGAAACAGAAACATCGACAAGATCTTGGGGAACAGAACTACTAACTAACTTAAACATTCTTTCTGAAAATGTTAGAACTAATACCGAAAAACTTACACAAGCCATATCTACGAATTTCGAAAATTGGAGGATCTCATCCAGGCAGAGTGTTGAAGCTTGGAAAAAAGATATTTCTAAAATGGTCTATCAGACAGCTTCAAATGCTTTGACCAATGTAAACGCCTTTCTCCAGTCATCCAGCTCAAGCATAGTAAGCTGGAGCAAAGCAACAGGAGAAGATTTAAAGAATTGGGGCAACGGCATAGTTTCTATAGCGCATCAAACAGCTTATAATTTTGTAGAAACAATAGTTGACGGATTGAAGAGCGCATGGGAGAAAATCAAAGAGTATTCAAAAACAACTGGCGAAAAACTAAGTGGTAGCTTTAGTGGCAGCTTTAGCCTTCCTTCTCCGGGCGTAGTTGCATTGGGAATAATTGGAACAATAGGGGCAGCGCTAAATTTAACAAGAGGTGGATTTATCCCTGCCTTGGCAACCGGAGCGGTTATTCCCCCGAATAGTGAATTTCTTGCAATCCTAGGAGACCAGAAATCAGGAAGAAATATAGAAACGCCCGAATCGCTTTTAAGGCAAATTATGAGAGAGGAACTTTCTAACCTAATGGCTGGAGGAGACACCAACTTAAATCTGACCTTGCAAATTGGAGATGAAACCATAACAGAAAGAATAATAAACAATATAAACAGACAAAGCCGAATAAGCGGTAAAACTGTAATAACAATATAGGAGGTAGTGCATGGCTACAATTACCATAGACGGAGTTGGGCTTCCGGAGCCTACCTCTTTAAAATTACCTGAATTTGATTTAGATTCTGAAAGTACCGGGAGAAATGAAGAAGGCATACTCCAAAGAGATAGAATTCGTCAAGGTGTGCTAAAGTGCGAACTTGAATGGAAGAAGATAACCACAGCACAACTTGCATTAATAAAAAGTGTGGTATCACCTGATAAATTTACAGTAACCTTTCCGGAAGATTTAGAAATTCCAGCAAAGGATATGTATGCCAGTGACAGAACAATAGAATTGGTAAACTATAAAGATTCAGATGCTGATAAATTACGCTGGAACATCAGTTTCAATCTAACGGAATATTAAGGTGGTGAACGAATGTATCCAGTAACAGAGTTATTTAAAAGCAAGGTAAAAGAAACGACCAGGGTATGGAGAACGCAAATTGAGATACAGCACTCTTCCGGTGTTTTGATACTGTATGACAAGGATATAATTGCCGGAAGTATGCGTATAGAAGAGAACAGCCAATCAGGACAAGATTTTTCTGTCGGCGGTGTTTCAGCTTCAACCTTTGAAGTTACGATTGTCAATAAAACAGATGGCATAACAGGATATTACATAGTCGACAATTTGAACATAGTTGTTGATGATATGCTGCAGCCAGTTGATTGGTACGAAGAATTTAATAGCATCAATTTTGAAGGTGCAACAATAATTCCGCATGTTGGATTGCTTCTTGATGAGACTAATGATATATGGGAATATGTTCCGCTTGGGCGGTTCACTGTTGATGAGGTTGATAAGCAAAGAAATACAATAAAAATCAAGGCAATAGATAATATGATTGAGCTTGATAAGCCGTACAGTCTGTCTAAACTTGGTTATCCAGCTACATTGTATCAAATATATACAAATATCTGCAATGTAGCTGATGTTCAAATCGGTACAGTAGGCTTCGTAAACGATGATTATGTCGTAGAAGCTCGTCCGAAAGGGGATTATACATTTCGAGATATGTTGTCCTTTGTAGCTC
>DAMAEI010000034.1:22494-23933 GCA_031997345.1 Sedimentibacter sp.
AATTAAGCGGTTCGTTTGCACGGTTTAATCGCGTAGGTGCGTTAGAGTTGATATGGTATGCAGATTCAGGTATCACATTAAGACCAAGCAACCGATTTAATTTTAAAGCAAGAGAAGATAAGGTGCAGATTAGGGGTGTTTGTTATACGGTAAAGGATGAAAATAACGACGAAGTTACATACCTTGCGGGTTCTGATGAATACATGGTTGACCTCACAGACAATCCGTTGCTGCAGAATAACTTTCAGGATGCAATATCAAATGTATACGATGCTGTGAAAGACACAATATTTACACCTTATGAATCATCTTGGCAGGGAAATCCTGCAATACAACCCGGAGATAAAATTACACAGATTGACAGGGACGGCAACGAATACAGCACTATTATAACGTACAGCATGTATAAGTACCGTGGGGCAGGAACACTGGCTGGCAGAGGGTTACCTGTTAAGGCAAAGAGATATACGGGTTCAACTAATAAGAAATTATCCGAGATAAAACGTAAGGTTGAAAAGGATATTGGAGATAAATTAACCTCTCTCGAGCAAGCGCAGCTTAATGCAACTACTTTAATAGCAAATATGTTAGGCGGATATGCAATAAATGCAGATGACGCCTTTTATATTGCAGATAATCCGGATATCGACCAAGCACGAAAAGTTTGGAAATGGGGATTAGGCGGCTTTGGATATAGCGAAAACGGAAAAGATGGTCCTTATGAAACGGCGATAACCGCAGACGGTTCTATTGTGGCAATGCTTGTTGCTGCCAACATAGTCACTGCAAATATGATAGAGACAGGAATCTTGACAAGCAGAGCCGGCAATATGGCAATAGACCTGGATAATAATATCATGCGCATTGCTGATAACTTAGGTAATAACAGGGTCTTATTAGGAGAGTACAAGCCTAATGCCTTTGGCATACAGATAAAAGATGCAGCGAATAACAGAACGCTCCTGGATGAAAGCGGCTTACTGAATAGTTGGCAACAAAACATGACCGATAACTTTGATAGTAACCATCCGGCAAAATTGAAATTCTATTTACCGCCTAATGCCGGGGAGTTCGTGACATTAAACCTGTCATTCAGTTTAGACCAATTTAGAAATTACGTTAAACCCGAAATGATAAATACGCCGTTAGGTAGAAATACAAGCGACTGGCCATTTGGTTCATTGCCACTATCTACGACAACTGATGGGGAACACAGTCACAGCGAATTAGGATTTATGGGTAGGGCGGGAAGTCATAACCACAAAATTGATGTGGGACACCACCACAATGTCGACTTAACACATAATCATAATCTGATATATGCAGTATACGAAGTTGGTACGCCAACGAATGTAGGAATAAAAATAGACGGTGTTGATAGAACAGTAGCTTTAGGTGGTGTGTGGAACGGAATAATAGAGATATCTGACTTGAATATC
>DAMAEI010000034.1:23991-32334 GCA_031997345.1 Sedimentibacter sp.
AGAATTCTTCATGCCAGAGATTGAAGACCCCGACCCTTTAGTATTAGGCAGGGTTACAGCAAATATATTCGGTATGATATTTATGTATGCGCCGGAATAAAGGAGATGAAAATATATGTCTTTAGAATTAGAAACAATAGTAGGGACTGAAACAGGCCGGAGTGCTTTTTACAAGGCACGAGATAATTTTACTACAATACAAGCATTTTTGAATGCGCTTAAGGCAGGAGATATAAGATTTGACAATGAAGGTACTGGATTAACGGCTGAGAACGTGCAAGCGGCCATTGTAGAATTACAAAATCAGAACGTCGCCCTTGGGGGACAAATTGATAATTTGGGAGCCTTAGTTGGATTAGGTGGCGTTAAAGAAAGCGGAAGTAATACGAATGGTCGTTATGTAAAATTTGAAGATGGAACAATGATGTGCTGGCATACAGCATTAATTGGTGCACCGAACTCGTGGGGCGCAAGTTATAAGTCAGGAATTTGGGTTTACCCAGCTGCATTTATAGCAGCACCACAAAGGTTTATATCCGCTGGACAAGACGAGAGTGGGGCTGATAATGTTACAGGTAACATTATTGCATCCGTAGCCAGAGGACCAGCTACCACAGCTACTCAAACTAATTATAGCGTAAGAAATATTACGGGAATAGCACAACCTGAGCAGGGTGTTTATTGTAACCTATTTGCAATTGGGAGGTGGAAAGCATGATTAATTTAAGTTACACTCCGCAAAGGGCAGATATTAAAATTGAATATATCGCAGAAAATGACATATTGACAGCAACAATAAATGATGCTACAGAAACTTATGATTTTACTGGATTCACAGAAGGTAAAGCTGAAGAAATAATTGCGGAATCATTACCTATTAACCCTATCATAAGTGCTGAAAAAATAGGCGAAACTATAAATATAAAAGTAATCAGATTTTATAATGCTGATGAAAAGGAATTATTTGAGGGGGTGCAGTGATGGCTAAAATAATTTGGAAAACACAAGAAGAAATAGAAGCTGAAAAAAACGCACCGAAAGAGCCGACAACGGAAGAAAGACTACAACAAGCGGAAGATACAATATTATACTTATTAATGAACGGAGGTATATAACATGGTTTACGGATTTTTACTAAATATGCGGATAATGAAACGAATTGACGAAGCGTACTTAACAACAATGGTTAATTTAAACAGAATTACCGAAGAAGAAAAACAAATGATTTTAGCAACACCACAAGTTGCTTAGGGAACAAAAGAAAAATTTAGTAGACTATAAGTTGGAAAGGAGAAGATGAATGCTAAACGATAAAACTGTTGAAATAAAAGGTGATATCAAAATTGAGGTTGAACATTTCACAATAAACGATTATTACATTAGAAAAATAATTACTGATAGTCTTGTAACCAATGGTTTTGATATCATCGTAAAACGAGTACATGTTCCAGGACATATAGGACAAATAACGGAAGAAGTAACAGTTTATAAAAAAGAGGCATGAAAGATTTAGCAGACCGAGAGACTTGAAAGACAGGTCTCTTTTTATTTTAAAAATAAGTAAGTCGCCGCTGAAACAGATGCAGCTGCGGCACTTGTGAGACAAGCATGTACAAATAACATATAATATGGCAGGGAGATAATAAGCCCCTTTAAAAGGAGATGTAACCATTATGGAAAATATAAACGTATTAAAAATAGGAGTATTAGGAGTAGCAGGCAGCATAATAGCAAACTTGCTCGGAGGATGGGATATGGCATTACAAACGCTTTTGCTGTTTATGGCTGTAGATTATATTACAGGATTAATTGTCGCAGGAGTATTTAAGCAATCCAAGAAGTCTGAAACAGGAGCATTAGATAGCTGGGCAGGATGGAAGGGGTTGTTTAAGAAAGGCGTAACCTTGGCAATTGTCCTGGTAGCTGCTCAGCTTGATAAGGTAACCGGTACTGAAATGATACGTGATGCAGTTGTAATCGCATATATAGTAAATGAAGCAATAAGCATACTTGAGAATGCCGGATTAATGGGTATCCCCATTCCTGAGATAGTTAGCCGAGCAATAGAAATGTTAAAGAAAAAGGAGGGTGCTGATAATGATTAAGATAATGATAGACCCCGGCCATGCGCCGGGGAATCCTAATAAAGGTCCTACAGGATATTATGAATATGAAGGTGTGTGGAAGATATCCACATACCTGAAAGAGATATTACAATCAAAGGGTATGCAAGTAGACTTTACTCGCACCTGTGAGCAGGACCCTGATTTGTACAACAGGGGTCTAAAGGCAAGTGGATATGATTTGTTCATATCAGAGCATACAAATGCCAATGATGGTAAGACACGAGGAGTAGAAGTGTTTTATGATTATAGTAAGCCGCAAGATAAAGAATTTGCGGAAAAGCTGGCTGGTAATGTTGCAGCTGTTATGGGAAATCCAGACAGAGGGGCAAAGACAAGGGTGTATACTGAAAACGGAAAAATTTATAATTATTATGGAGTTATCCGGGGAGCTGCTACTACAGACTGCAAGCATATTATGTTGATTGAAAGTGGATTTCATGACAATGCACAGGATGAAGCGTTCCTGAAAGTAGATGCTAATTTGAAGAAAATAGCTGAATCACAGGCTGATGTAATATTAGAATTTTTAGGAGTAAAGGTTATGACAGTACAAGAAGCAGAAAAAATAGTAAAAGAGAAAGTCGGGCTTGATGATAATACGATGCAGTATCTTAAGTTTTACAGGTACGGTGAGGCGTTGTTGATTAAGCTTGCTGAGGCTATGAAATAATCATATAAACACGAGGCAAGGCATGTCGTGAGACACCCCTCTACCTCTCATAAGACGGAGTAATCCGTCTTTTTTAATACAAAAAATCCTATGCAACGGAAAATTCCATTGTATTAATTAATGAGAGGAGAAAACCAATGAATGAAATAGTTAAAATTAAAAACAATGACATATTTACAGATAGTTTGATAATTGCAGAAGGAACAGGTAATCAGCATAAAAACGTAAAAGAGCTAATTTTAAAATATGAAAAGGACTTTCGAGACTTAGGAACTTTATCGGTTTTAAAGGGAGAAAGTACCGGAGGTAGACCTGAACAATTTTATCAGCTGAGCGAAGAGCAAGCGGCATTCCTCATGACGCTATTAAGAAATTCTAAAAAGGTAGTTCAGTTTAAAAAAGAATTAGTAAAAGAATTTTATCGCATGAGAAGATTTCTTATTGAGAAGCAATCTGCTGAATGGCGACAAGCGAGAATAACAGGAAAGCAAACAAGAAAAGATGAAACAGATGTTATTTTAACTAAGCTTATACCGCTTGCCGAGAGTCAAGGAAGTAAAAATGCAGGAAAGTTATATATGACTTATTCTAAATTAGTCAATTCTGCCTTGGGGATTCAGGCAGGGCAGAGAGATAATCTATCACTAACATACGTTGAAACGATAAAATTCCTTGAAAGGGCTATTGAAAATATAATTTCTATAGAAGTTGATAAAGGCACTTACTATAAAGAAATATATCAAATATGCAAAGTTAAATGTCAAATGATAAAAGAATTATCATTTTTACCATCCTTAGATTTGATTGCATAATAATGATGACAAAAAAGGCAGCCCATACTTTGTGTATGTGCTGCATTTTTTTATTTCGCCAAGGATTGTATATAATTTTAAAAAAAGTAAATGCGCATTAAGTACCTATGCGAGGAATTGTTGTTGTTCTTTCTCTACGAGGATACGGAGCATTAATAGGGATGCGAGTCATATTTACTATAAAATCTGTAGTTATATTTGGAAACACTTGAATATCATATATCAAGACAGGATAATAGTTTTCATGCAGCACTCTTATATTATAATCTGTATAAGGATATTCAGGATCCATTGTTGCAATATCAGGATTATATGCCACAGGTATTTCTAATATTGGCGCATCTCCGTTTTCGTCTGTCGTTACAGTTTCAATCGGCACTAATTCAGCTAATGAAGCGTAAACAGTTACGGTCGAACCTTCTAAAGGGATGTCTCCAAGTTCTGTTATTACTTTTACTTTGATGAATCCAGTTTCATTAATAATAGGTGTTAGATTTAACAAATTACGTACTTTATAGGGCTCACATATGTTAAAATGTTTTGCATTCATACAAGTTTGAACCTCCTTATAATTCTTATAATACTTAATCTATGCTTGGTTTATTATATGCTCGTACTGAAGCTGTGTTACTTTTGCCGTCAAAAAAACGTCAAAAATTTAATTGTAAATTATATGATTTATTTTGATTTGAGAAAAGTTTAAAACTGATGCTTGTGTTGATTTTTCAACTTAATTATTTTAAATTATATTTTTATTAACGTCGTTTCGAATTGCTTTGGGATTCTAAAATTATATTATTTACTATTTCCATAATATCCTCTGTGTAGGAGCGGTAGGGCTCAGACATGAGCGGAGCCGACTCTGGGGAAATATTACCAAACAGCAGGTAATCAGAAGAAATATCAAAGTTAGTACATAGCTTGTAAAGAGTTGCCACAGACATTCCTTTTTTTCCATTTTCAATCTCAGCTAAAAATTGTGGTGAAATACCAGCCTTTTCTGCAAATCCCTCACGGGTCATTCCTAATTTTTCGCGCTGCTTTCGCAGGCGTTTACCAATTTGAAGTATAATATTTTCTTCCATAACATCACCTCTTTTATATATTATCTATTGCTATCAGCGTGTTAAATAAGCTATAATTATATAATTAAGCGAGCAGCGTAATAGAATTAATTACTGGAAAGAAAGGTGGAAAATTGAAAAATATGAAAAGATTAAATACCTGCTGCTTCATAGGAAGCTGTGCAGAGGACAGGCTGTCTTTATTTGAAGATAAAAGACCATTTTTAAACAATACGGAATTGATAATAGAAAAATCTATAAGATATCTCATTGAATGTTTTTCAGTTACCGATTTCTTAAGTGGGATGGATATTGGTTTTGAACAGTATGCGGCAGAGGTAGTGCTTGAAAAAAAGAAGGACTATCCGCAAATAACCTTAGAGGGTGTACTGCCATATGAAACTCATTCAGTGAATTGGACAGAAGCTCAAAGGGATAAATACTATTCAATAATGGAAAAGAGCGACAGGGAGATAATGATGCAGTGCCGCTATACATGGGATTGCATGACGAGGCGCAATTTATATATGATCAATCAATCCAAGCATATTATGTTCTTTAATGAAGGTACAGGAGAAGTGGACCGATTGATTTTATTTTCAAAATCAAAGGGAAGAAATGTAATTGTTATTAATTCGGAAAAGGAATTTAACAAAGGCTTAATAAAAAAATTTTTGCATTAATTATAAATAAACTATTGACAAAAGGAAAAAATAAAATATAATGATTAAAAAATACTAAGCGATGACGGGAAGAGTAGCTTAAAATTTAAGTCACAGAGAGATAGCGGCGGTGAGAGTCTATTACAATGATTTTAAGTGAAGAACATCCTTGAGCTTTTGACCCAAATTGCAATGCATACAATGCAAAAGTAGGCTCAAACGCAACCGAGCGATAAAGCGGCAAAGACATGACTGTGTCTTTTGAGTGAGCCTGTACGCAAGTATATGCTAATTAGGGTGGTACCGCGAATTTTAACTCCTTCGTCCCTTTTCCAGGGATGGAGGAGTTTTATTATGCTAAAATTGAGAGGAGAAATTATGATAAAAGCAAACGAGTACCGCACCCATACTTGCGGAGAAATCAGAGAAAGCCATATAGGTATGGGTGTAAGAGTGGCCGGATGGTTTGAAAATGTCAGAGACCACGGCGGAGTAAAATTTATAGACTTAAGGGATCATTACGGTGTAGTCCAGATTGTGGTTGAGGATGAATCGCTGATAGACGGAATTTCCAGGGAAAGCACCATTTCAGTTTTTGGCAGGGTTGTGAAAAGAGATGAGGACACAATCAACGAAAAGCTTGAAACGGGAACTGTGGAGATAGAGGCGGGAACATTGAGGGTTTTAGGCAGAACCAGGGCGCCTCTTCCTTTTGAGATATCGTCGTCGAAGGAAATAAAAGAGGATCTGCGCCTGAAATACAGGTTTCTGGATTTAAGAAACAGAGATGTGCATAACAACATCGTGATGCGCTCCAAGATTATTTCACACCTGAGAAATAAAATGAGCGACCTGGGATTTTTAGAGATACAGACGCCAATACTTACGGCTTCGTCTCCCGAAGGAGCAAGAGACTACATCATACCCAGCCGTAAGCATCAGGGTAAATTCTACGCCCTTCCTCAGGCACCTCAGATGTTTAAGCAGCTGCTTATGACGTCGGGATTTGACAGATACTTTCAGATAGCTCCATGTTTCAGGGATGAGGACGCAAGAGCGGACCGCTCTCCGGGAGAGTTTTACCAGCTGGATTTTGAAATGGCCTTTGCAACACAGGAGGATGTGCTGACGGTTGCTGAGGATGTGCTGTACGATACATTCTTAAAGTTTTCCCGCAAGGCTGTTTCAAAGCCTCCCTTTGCCAGAATCACCTACAGGGATGCCATGCTGAAGTACGGAACAGATAAGCCTGATTTAAGGAACCCACTTGAAATTATCGACATAAGCGATATGTTTGAAGAAACGGAATTTGCACCCTTCAGGAGGAAGACTGTGAGAGCGATAAATGTCCCTGACTGCGGGCAGCAGCCAAAAAGCTTCTTTGAAAAAATGCTTGAGTATGCCGTTAAAATAGGTATGAAGGGACTGGGATACATCAAGGTGGATGATGCCATGCAATATCAAGGTCCCATAGACAAATTTCTCTCCGAGGGCGACAGAGAGCTGCTTGCACGGCGTGCGAGGCTCAAGCCCGGATGCGTTTTATTTTTCATAGCTGACGACAAGGAGCATGCACCGAGGCTTGCGGGTCAAATAAGGACGGAGCTTGCAAAAAGGCTTGGATTAATAGACGAAAACAAATTTGAAATGTGTTTTGTTGTAGATTTTCCAATGTATGAAATAGATGATACAACAGGTAATTCGGCATTTACCCACAACCCATTTTCGATGCCCCAGGGTGGGCTGCAGGCACTGCTGGAAAAAGACCCTCTTGACATTTTGGCATATCAGTACGATATTGTATGTAACGGAGTGGAGCTTTCATCGGGAGCTGTAAGAAACCATGACATTGACATAATGGTTAAGGCCTTTGAGCTTGCAGGCTATACGGAAGGGGATCTTAAAACAAAATTTACAGCGCTGTACAATGCATTTAAGTACGGAGCCCCTCCACACGCAGGTATGGCCCCTGGTATTGACAGAATTGTAATGCTTCTCACGGGAGAAGAAAACATCAGGGAGGTAATTGCCTTCCCCATGAACAGCAATGCCCAGGATTTGCTTACAAACGCACCATGCGAGGTGACAGAGCAGCAGCTAAGGGAAGTTCATATAAAGATAAGGTAGGAGGATGCGATGATAACTCGTGAAGATATTATAAAAATAGCAGCCCTTGCGAAGCTGAGGGTTGAAGAGAATGACACAGAGGCTCTTACAAGAGATATGTCCGAAATAATCAGCTTTGCGGATACTATAAGCGATGCGATAGATAATGATGAGGATGCCGAATTTGAAGATATAAATGGCCTGTGCAACGCATTTCATGAGGATGAGGTTGTTCAGTCATTTGGCAGGGATGAAATACTGAGAAACAGAGAAGGCGGAGAAAGCGGCTGCTTTGTAGTCAGGAAAAGGGCCGGACAGGAGGTGGGGCATTGAGCAAAATAAAATATATCAGCAAGCTGCTTAAAACGAAGCAGATTACCTGTACGGAGCTTACGCAGAAATATCTGGACAGTATGGCCGAAAACAAGGGACTGAACGCGTATGTAAAAATTACTGCGGATGAGGCGCTTAAAATTGCCGGAACTGTGGATGCGAAAATCGAAAAAAATGAAGAGCTGATGCCTTTGGAGGGTATTCCCATGTCACTTAAGGACAACATATCCACCAAGGGTATCGAAACGACCTGCTGCTCAAAAATGCTGAGGGGATACATTCCCATATATGATGCAACCGTGTGGGAGATACTGAAAAATCAAAATGCCATACTTTTGGGAAAAACAAATATGGATGAGTTTGCAATGGGCTCATCGTGCGAAACATCATGCTTCGGAGAAGCTCTCAACCCCCACAACAAAAATCACGTGGCGGGAGGCAGCTCCGGAGGTGCTGCTGCATCAGTGGCTGCAAATCTTGCAGTATACGGTCTCGGCTCCGATACGGGAGGCTCTGTAAGACAGCCTTCAAGCTTCTGCGGTCTGGTGGGCATGAAGCCTACCTACGGAA
>DAMAEI010000035.1:0-1235 GCA_031997345.1 Sedimentibacter sp.
ATGATGGTAAGTACTCCGGTTTCATAAGTGACTGTATAGTTACCTTGAACACCTTCGCCCGATGGAGTAATTATATAGCTTCCTACAGTTTCACCTGGTACACGACTTAATGTATAGCTTATCAATGTTGAAGACTCACCTTCAATCAATCCGCTTACCTTCGCTGTTAATGCTGGTTCTGCTGAACCTGAAGTCTTTGTCTTATCATCAGCTTTTACTACTACTGCTTTTGGTGTTATTGTGACGATTCCTTCTCTTGGAACTCCTGTTAATTCAAATTCAGGATTTACCATTCTTACAAGCACCTTGTATACTCCGACATCCTTAAACTTCGGATTTCCTTCGAGCCATGTTTCGCCATTATCTACACTGTATTCTACAAATTCATCTTCAAATACATTTCTTACATTTATACTATGTTCTTTACCGTCGTATACTCCTGTATAATCAGTTACAGCAAAGTCGGTTCTATCATAGTACAGATTGATTGTTGTTTTATAAGTAATATCTGCAGGAGATGTTATTGCTGCTCCAGAGGTAGTTATACCTGAACCTGAAGTCGTGATAGCAACACGGTCTATTGTTGTCTTTGAAGAATTGTACACATAACTTTCTCTGTGAATATCTACATAGTATTGTAAATCAACAGAACCTCCAACCTTTTTAATCTGAGCGTGGGTATATTCTGCATCTTCCCAATCTATGTAATGTCCTGTATTATATAGTTGTTCGTAGTTCCATATGATTTTATAATTATCTGCATTTTCCACAGAAACTACCTTTTCGTAGTAAACCTTAATTACATTGTTTTCAAGGGTTACTTCAAATGGAAGTGATGTAGATTTTTCGCTATTAATAACATAACCAACAGGTTTGTTTGCATAACTTACACTTTCAACTATTGGATCAGCCACTAATACAGTGCCATGGAAATCATCAATCTTAACAATGTCTTTATAATATTCTACAATATATGATAATGTTTGTTCTGTATCTTTTTTCCATTGTGCCACATATACTACATTATCTTCAACTGTTGCTTCCCATGTAGGACTCCACCCGTTAAATATCCAGCCTGCAGCATGGTTATTCTCTGCATCTGGTGCTACCGGTGTTGGATCTCTATATGCTAAATTATCTGTACTTTGTTCTGCAAATGTTCCATGATCTCCAGGTTGATATGTTACTGTGAAGTTCTTCGGTACCGCTGTATAAGTTGCCTTATACGTTGCATT
>DAMAEI010000035.1:1335-15384 GCA_031997345.1 Sedimentibacter sp.
TCTTTGAACTTATTTCACTGTCATCCCAGTTATTGAATGTTACTGTGAAGTTCTTCGGTACCGCTGTATAAGTTGCCTTATACGTTGCATTACCTGTTACAGGGTCTACAAGTTCCTTATCCCAGTCTTTGAATACATATGTATTCGCAGCATCTTCTGGTCTTGTCGGATTTGCCGGTACTATCAGTTTATCTCCATGCTTGTAATCATTCTTTGAACTTATTTCACTGTCATCCCAGTTATTGAATGTTACTGTGAAGTTCTTAACCACCTTGAATTCAACAACCTTATTTCTGTCGTTAAATGAAAGATGTTGTTCTTTTTGATTTGTTTCCGAACTATGCAATATATAATTAGCATTTGCAGTTACTGTATAAGTCTTTCCTGAGTCTGTCGGACCACCTACATCTAACTTCACGCTATTATTATATTTAAAATCTTCTTCACCGATTTTTGCTAAATATTTATGTTCGTCTTCTAAAGTAACGCTATGATCATCTTTATTTATATATTTACCGTCAGCATTCACTAAGTAATATTCGATTTTAATCGTTCCGTAGCCAACACTAACTTTAGGTTCACCAATAACATCCTTGCCTTTAGAAGCATCCTTAGCATCTTTATCCGTATACTCTAATTTCACATCTTCATTTGTCGGATAGTCTTTTTCATCCGTACGGTAAGCATCTTTTAACTTAACAAATATCTTAAATGTTTTTGGCTCCTTGAGTATGTCTCCGACGGTAATAGTGACAGTTTTCTTGTCCGCATCAAATAAAACACCTTCATCTGGCTCAGTTCTAATATAGTCGAAATATGTTGATATCGTATCTACAAACTTTGCATTTGTTCCGGCTATTTTTATTGAACCCGCTATTTTAGTTAATACAGGTGCTAAGTCAGTCATGACTGATACTGATTTATATAATGGGTTAGAATTTACATCAAGACTTGATATCTTAGTCTTTAATACTTTAGCTCCATCACTGTTATCAGCCAATTGAATTCCTACCGTATATATAGTTGCGTTATAGTCAGATCCTTTTAGTGTATTTGCTTGATTTACACCATTCCAGTTCGTATCGTTAGGTGAGTTACCCGTTTGTCCCGGAGCTCCGTCTGACATAAATACAACATACAAATGGCGTTTTTCCTTTTCTATATCAGATCTACTATATGCGTATTCAATTGCTTTATGCAATGCTGCCGTATAATTTGTGCCACCACTTGCATTAACTGCATTTATGTGCGACTGTAATGCTGAACTATCGTATGTGAAATTTTTACGACCTTCAGTAATAACATCAGTTTGATCTATGCCACCTGGAGTACCATTTGAAGGATAGCCAAACGGGATAAACGCAACTCTGTTGTTATATTTATTGTTTTCAGCAAATAAATCATTAACAAATTTAATGCTTGCTTCTTTAGCAGTTGTCAATCTATTTCCAGCCATACTTCCAGAAGCATCCATAACAAGAATTACATCGGAGCCAGTTATAATAGGCATCCCCGATACGCTTAAATCAATTTCAGCTATACGATCTTCATAATTTATCCACTTAGCTGTTTTTGATGCAGATACCTCTCCTGGTGCAAGCTCTCCCGGTTTTGGATCTGGCATTATAGCTGGGTCTACATTATCAGAATAGTAAACTTTAACCTGAATAGAATAAACATATGCATTTGTTGAACTACTACTTACATTTTTAACTGAAAACGCAACACCAAAATCAGGATCGTTTATATCATCTGGCTCCCATGTTGTACCCCATTTTTTTGTTGAACCTCCATACGTAATTCCACTCTTGCTCGTGCCCCAGTTTTCAGTTTTTATTTCACTAGTTCCTACAACAGATCCTTTTTTCAAAAGTTTTAACTCGTTATCTTGGACACGGTTTTTATTGCCAGCCTCCCTATAAATTTGCACTTCGATACCATTTATAGTGGCACTTGATGGAACATTAAACCCATAATCTTTACTTTGTAAAGACTTGCTTGTTTGTCCTTTTGACAACCCAACATGCGCATAATAATCATCCCTATTAACTGTTATGTTATTTGGGTCAGTCCACCCAGTGCCAGTGACATTTCCATTGGCTCCGACTCCAGCGTTTTTATAGCCTACTGTTACCGTATCCGCAAATGCCACATTCCCCGGCAATCCCGGCATTAACATCAACATCGCTATTACAAAGCATATTACTCTATTAAACATTCTTGGTTTTTTTTGCATGGTTTTTCCTCCTTTCCTCAATATTTTTGATTCCTTGTTACCTTTATTCTTTTGGATTGAACCATTAATAACCATTTAATACTAATCACCTCCTCTCCTTGACAGCTATTAACTTGTCAATAATTTATATAGAACAACCTTCCCCCTCTTAGAGATAGTTGAGTTCTAACAAAAAAATTCGGCTGCAAATAATCTGTGTTATTTTGCAGCCGAACCGTCATAGTTTGCACTTTAGACTTCGAAGCTTTGCGTCCCTGTCTTTCGGCAGGTTTGCCCATATCTTATGTATTCAGGTATTTATCTATTTATACCACCGATTTTGAATCGTAAACAAATTTCTGATATACAATAATATCATATTTTTTTATGTGTACAACTACACAATTTTTTCTTCCTTTCCCATTAATCCTATAAACAACTCTGACAGGTGCGGGTCGAATTGCTTGCCGGCCTGCTCACGAACTTCACGGATGGCTTCGTTGTGGGTCATTCGTGATTTGTAAGGCCTGTCGTTGACCATTACGTCGTATGCATCTGCTATGGCAAATATTCTTGCAACCAGCGGGATTCCCTCTTCCTTGAACAATCCTGGATAGCCCTTGCCATCCCATCTTTCATGATGAATGAGAATCAGTTCGTCAATTGGCGAAGCGTCTCTGAATTCACGGGCTATGTAATAACCTATTTCGCTGTGGCGCTTTACATTTTCCCATTCCTCGCTGTCAAGGGAGCCTTCCTTCTGAAGTATAGATTTCGATACACCTATTTTCCCTATGTCGTGGAATTCGCAGAGGAGCAGGAGCTCTGTTCTTTGAGTTTCATCGAGATTCAACGTATCTGCCATCATCATGGTGAGACCCTTGAGCCTCTCGTAATGTGATTTTGTTTCGTATGTTATCTTTTCAAGCCTGCTTTTCAGAAATTTTATCATGGAGAGCTTGGATTCTTTGCTTTCCTTGAGCTTCTTGAAATACATTCTGTCTTCGGCTTTTTTAAGCATTTTTTCTATATCTTCATCTGCGTCGGTCTTTGTTGCAACTCCGAAGCTCACGCTTATTTTTACATAATCCAGAGGATTCATTTCACATTTGTGCTTTATTCTTTCAACTATGCTCAGGGCTGTTTCTTCCGTGGTGTTTGGCAGCAGCACTATGAATTCGTCTCCACCCACGCGGCTTATGATGTCCTCATCCCGGAAGCAGCTCTTCATAATTTCAGCGGCTTTTTTCAATGCCGCATCGCCCATTCCGTGGCCAAAGGCATCGTTTATGAGCTTCAGGCCGTTGATATCTCCCATTATGAGGCTTATGGGCAGCTGTCTGCTTGTATCGAGCCTTGCAAGCTCTTCTTCAAAAAAATTTTTATTGTATAGACCTGTCAGCTTATCCTTGTAGTATAATCGAGCTTTATCTTTGAAATTAATAACATTGCCTGCATCCATATCAGATTCTCCGATATTCTTCTGAACATTTTTCTTGATATCATCTATGTCTGCGAAGCATATGAACAGTGAATCGCTGTCTATACTTTCATCGCTGAATACATGTATGAGGTACCATTTGTCGAGCTCGTCTATGTATCTGTCCATCTTAAAGCTCTTTTTGGGTATCATATTGATATATATATCTTTAAGGCAAAGCCTTCCGGCATTATCCACAACAATATCCGAAAGTTTATTGCCCAAAAGCTGCTTGGGGTCGATTTTTGTGACTTTGTAAAATGAGCTGCTGATATAGATAAGAACGTAATCTATGAAATTACCTTCTTTGTTATATATTGCTTTAAATTTAAAATAAAAATCATTGGCGGGATATTCCATTTCTACGCTCCTTTGCTGCAATTAATCGACAATACCGTCCGTCAAAAACTGAATCTGTCTGATAATATCACAATAAGCTGAGTATTCATGTCAATTATTGGCATATACTTTATTTTTATCATATAATAATTTAATTATAATTTGTGTCAATTACATTTTCATTTTTTAACAATTACTGTTTGATTTTATTGTAATTACAAATTGATTACACAGTCTCATTCACCAAAGTATAAGCTCCCTACGGTCGCATACAAAAACACGGCAGTGTTCAAGCTGTCCGCTTTGAAAAATACCGTGCTGCTATCTATTGTTTTTAATGTTATACTGCAGGTTCTTCCTGCATCAGCGGCTTGAAAGAAAAGTTCACATCTCTCTCTTTTATCAGGCTGCTGTTTCTTATTTTAGAATATATTCTGTCCCGTACCACATCGATTCCGCCATCCTTCACATCATGCAGAATCATAAGCACCTGACTTTGGTTCCAATATGTGAACACATCTCCCTTCCTAAGGGAATACCTCAAAATTTCAGTTAATTCTTTTGATTTCCTGCTGTTGCTGTCATTTATATTCATTATGCACAGATAATCATTCTCATCATTTCTAAAAGATTTTCTCTTTTGCAAATTAAGCAGGAATTTAAACGAATCGATATTGCACTGCATGGCGCCCAGAAGATTTTCATCCTCCAGCTCACTGTTGATGCTGTTGAAATCAGCGGGATTATCTTTCGATACATGGTTCTGTATTTTGTTAAGCATTTCTGTAAACATCCATGAAGGCTTGATATCTAACTCTCTCATGAGCAGTTTCATGGAGTATTCGTAATGATTGAGGGCGTTTTTCTGCTGCCCCTGATGCAGCATTGCTTCCATCAAGTTTATATGTATGCTTTCCTCATAAGGATCCACAAGCAATGCTTCCTCGCATAATCCAATAACCGTCTCATTTTCATTTTTTTCCTTCAATAATTCAATCAGTTTCCGGAGTGTTTTTAAATACAGTCTCTGGTAATAGTTCCTCGTGGGAACCAGCCACACCTCGTAAGCATTATCCGAAAGATACAGTCCCTTGTAGAGTTTGATAGCATTCAGGTAAAGTCTTGCTGCAGATTCCGGGTCATGCTCCATGTCCATATCACCGCGGTGTATGAGCGCCTCAAATTCATCCACATCAATCTCAGTTTTTTCACCAATCTCAAGGCAATAGTATCCGTTGACAAAATTAATCATTAAATATTCGGATTCATCTGCGCCATCAGGTAAAAAAGCCTTGATGATTTTTCTCAGCCTGAATATCTGTGTGCGAAGCATATTTTTTGGATCGTCAGATTCGCTTTCAGCTAGAAGGTTATCTATAATCATTTCAGGCAGGAGCTTCTTGTTCCTGAATGTAATAAAATATTCAAACAACTTGTTCAGTCTGTATGTACGGCTTGACTGCCTGAGTATTGACTGGCCATCTGATTTTATGTCAAATTCACCGAGCGTGCTTATGCTTATTTTCATATGTACCCCCACAGTAATAGAGACTTAATATATTATATAATTATCCGCATATTTTATCAATAAAATTATTAATATTTATTCTTTTTTGCTAATGCATAAATGAATTTTCTTCATGCCTCATCAAGGGATAATTACATTATTTCTTAAACAATCAAAATTGTTATACAATCAAAGGAAATTGGTACTTGACAAATATGTTTTATGTAATTTGTACAGATACTATTTCTTCTTGTTGGCAGCGATCAGTTCATTTACAAACGCGGATGGTTTTCCCGGAACAATTATGCTCAGCATTTTTCTTGCCCTGGTCATGCCCACATAAAATATTCGCCTTTCCTCCTCCATGTACTTTCTGTATTCATCTTCTGACATATTTCTTGCTTCCGACGGGAATTCACCATCTATGTTGTCCATCATATATACCCTGTCGTATTCCAGTCCCTTTGCGCTGTGAATTGTTGTGAGCGTAATTCTTGCTCCCACATTTTCTGAGGCGTTTTTAAGCACATCCTGCATACTGCTGATTTTTTCCGTAAACTCCTTTATATTGCTGCAGTATGAGCCTATTTCCTCCAATATTTCAAGTATATGCATTGCATTTGAAAGGTTGTTTCTTCCTTCATCCTGCATTCTTTCCAGATAGCTGAGATATTCCAGCTCGATTTTTATAAATCTCACCGCATCCTTGGGCTTCAGCCTGCTTATGTAATTGATATCGGCCCTGAAACGGCTTATTCTTTCATACACATAATTGTCAAAATACCTGTAGTTGTCCAATATATTGAAAACCGTCATGTCTGTCTGCGGGCTTTCTGTTACAATACGGCACATGCCCTTTGTAAAATATGTATAGCTCTTGTAGTATATTCTTGAAAATGCTTCTCTGTCCCTGGGATTCAGCGCAAGAGCCATAAATGAAAGTATGTCCTGTAGCACTGGACTTGAAAAAAACTTGGTCTTGTCCTCCTTGATGTAGAAATTCACACCCTTTTCGTGAAAATTAGTGGCAGGTATCATTGCTGATATGTTGTTTCTGAACAGAATTCCAACAGTGTCCTCCCCCGTGTGCTCAAGCTCCTTTATTATCATTCTTGCCTGCTCGGCTCTGCTTGCCGCACGTACTATATTTATTTCATTTACCTTGGGATTATCGGTGCTTATGGATTTTTTATAGCGGTTCTTATTGCTTTCTATGAAATTCTTAGCGCCTTCTACTATGTTTTTATCGCACCTGTAGTTGTTTTCCAGAAAAAAAATCTTTCCATCCTTGTAGATGCTTTTGAATTCCATCAGAAAATCTGGATAGCCTCCCCTGAAGGAATATATAGCCTGATCATCGTCTCCCACCATGAACAGGTTGTTGTTAGTTATGAGCTTAATAATTTCATGCTGAATTTTTGATGTGTCCTGAACCTCGTCCACCTGTATGTACTGGTATGTATTCCTTATCTGCTCCCTGTACTTTTCAGAACCTGAAATTATCCTGTGAGCATACACGAGCATGTCGTCGAAATCAACCAGCCTGTTTTTAGCCTTATAGTCCTTATACGCATCATATATTTTGTCAAATCCTTTTATTTCAATTCCGTAATTTTCATATTCTGAAGGGTTTATCATCATGTTTTCCACATAACCTATGGCTGATGACAGATTTTCAACCTCTTCATCGCTTACATAGCTGAAGTACGATTTTGAATAATATGATCTGAGTATTTCAGCCAGCACACTGTAGTTATTTGTCAGAAGCTCAAAATCAATGCCCTTTCTTCTGTAAAAGTCTCTGACGATCTTGTAAGAAAAGGCATGGATGGTAGAAAATTCAGTTTTTGCTTTAAATGTGTCTCCAAAGTATGATTGAAACCTGCTTTTCATATCATTGGCCGCCATTTTTGAAAATGTGATGGTGAGGATTTTTCCTCCGCACCTATTTTCATACAGGAGCTTTCCTGCCCTTGCTATGGTTACGGTGGTTTTTCCGGAGCCGGCTGTTGAAAGAACAAGAGCTGTTCCCTTATCGAAGGAGGACGCCTCAATCTGCTGGTTGTTGAGACTAACTCCCTTTGCTTCCTTTAAAAATTCGAAATAGTTCATTGTGCTATTTTCCCACAACTCTTTCAAGCACTCCTGCCGCTCTGATTTTCACGTACCTGCAGCCTTCTGTTTCACTCCTGTGTGCTGCCTTTATGCTTGTGCAGTCCAGAGCTCCGAATTCCTTTTCAAATTCCTCGACATATTTCTTCGTTACTTCCTTCATTTCCTCATTTGTTGAGGGCCTGTCCTCAGTATACATAATTCCAAGTGCCGACACCGCTCCCAAAAGTGCACCGCATGTTTTTTCGGACTGGATTCCGCCGCCGAAGGGGCACACAGCCTTTATGAATCTTTCATCCAGACCCAGGTCATATTTTTCATTGGCAGCCATCAAAAGCGCCTCTGCACAGTTAATGTGGTGCAGCTCCTGCTCTTCCTGAGGATATGCTTTTTCCATCATGCTTATTTTATCTACTATTTCCTTTATTTCTTTAGTATTATCCATATTTTCCTCCTACATAAACATAAACATGCTCATCAGTGCCGACAGTACCATGCCCACAGCAAGCACCAGACAAATGACTCTCATTGTTGTTGTTATTTTCCTATTCATTTTAAACCTCCATTGCTTTATAATAATATATTTTATCACATATATAATAATATTTACAGCTTGAACTTTTCATAATTTTATATTTTTTATGTCCACAATTATTTCCATTGTATTTTGTGTTTATTGTAATATAATTATATGAAGATTGCGATTTTTATTTTCTACAGAAAGCGGAATTTATATGATATATAATAAAATCAAAAAAGCAAGACATAAAAAAATCATAATAGCTGCTGCGGTTCTTCTTTTCATCTATTTATCTATTTCTATAATGAACATATTGATTGAGCCTGATGGGTACTTTGTTCCTGATTACGAGAAAACGGATATTTCGGCGATATTGGAAAAGAACCAATTGAGCGAAGAGGATTACAAAGAGCTGTTTTATCAGACAGGTATTGGAAAGACCGCTGTTGATGAAATTCTCATCAGGGAAAACGGAAAAGATGAATTGTTGAAATTTCAAGTTAATTTCATGCGTAAAAATAATGTGTTATGCGAATCCATAGGCATAATCACAAGTCAGGAATCCATAGTGAACGACGAAGGTCAGCCCGCGTACGGCTTTAATCTCGCTCCCTATAAAAGCGGCTATGTTCTCATAACAAAGGCCACGCATTCCCTAGGCTGGAGGCACGGCCACGCCGCCATTGTAACGGACGCTGGAAACAATGAAACACTTGAGGCAATTATTCTGGGGAGTAATTCAATGCTTCAGAATATAAATAAATGGAGAATATATCCTTCTTTCATCATGCTCAGGCTCAAGGACGCCTCTCCCGAAAAGCTTGATGAAATTGCTCAGTTTGCTAAAAATAACCTGAATGATATACCCTATGGACTGACAGTAGGACTCACATCCAAAAAGAATCCTGAACCTGAGAATATAAAGTCTACCCAATGCTCACACCTTGCCTGGTACCCGTTTATGCAGTTCGGATATGATACAGACTACGACGGCTCATGGCTTGTTACACCTAAAGACATTGTCAACAGCGATCTATTTGAGGTTGTGCAGATTTATGGTGTTAACCCCGAGGAAATCTGGCCGTAAGGACTTAGCGATGAAGAAAGGCCACAGCTTGGTGCTGCGGCCTACTATGTATTAATCTTCAAATTGTTTGCTGTCTACGTCCTCAAATTCGTCGTCGTATTCATCGTCATCATCAAAGTCGAAATCATAATCATCATCGTCATAGTCATCATCATATTCATCGATTTCCATGTCACCGAACAATTCTTCTTCAACTAATGACAAATCTTCATCCAATAAATCCAGGTACTCGTTTACTTCATCCTGCTCTTCAACAATGTCATCCATCGCGTCTGCAATTTCTTCAATAACTTCCATCAAAGCATTGAATAACTTTCCTTCCTTGGTGTCCGCCTTAACATCCAGGCCATCAGCCAAGCCTCTTAAATAAGAAATTTTTTCATACAGAAAATCCATAGTTTCCCTCCTTATACTCTTGACAGATATTCACCCGTTCTGGTGTCTATCTTTATTTTGTCGCCAATTTCAACAAACAGCGGCACGTTTACTTTAGCCCCTGTTTCAACAATGGCAGGTTTATTAGCTCCTGTTGCAGTATCACCCTTAAATCCAGGTTCTGTTTCAGTAATTTCAAGCTCAACAAAGTTTGGTGCGCTTACTTCAAACGGCTTTCCTTCATAGAATCTCATCTGTGCAAATTCATTTTCCTTAATATAAACAATTGCCTCAGACACTTGCTCATAGTTTAACGGAATTTGCTCGAATGACTCAGGATCCATGAAATAATAAAGTTCCCCGTCATTATATAAGTATTGCATATCCTTTGATTCTATACGTGCAAGAGGAAATTTTTCAGTAGGATTGAATGTCTCCTCCCTTGTAGCCCCTGTCACAATATTTTTCAACTTTGCTCTAACAAAAGCCGCTCCCTTACCCGGTTTAACGTGCTGAAAATCAATTACTTGCCATAATCCATTATTCCAAGATATAGTAATGCCTTTTTTAAAATCACTTGCTGTAACCATTGATTGTCTCCTCCTTATGAATATTATAACCAGCTGACTGCTGCTTATTCCTTTATTATTGTCCTTCCTGTTGCAGGAACAACAGTAACGCTCTTTTCTTCCCTTGTCTTAGTATCAGTAATTGTAAAGGTTCCCGGATGAACAGGTGCTCCGTCAGCATTGAAGTACAGTTCTCCCGTTCCGGTATATTTTATTTTATATCTTTCCTTAACCAGCATCGTTTTAATAATCACGGTGTTATTCTTCAGATAATATCTTCCTGTGCCGGAATTTACGGCAATCTGATATTTTCCGGCGAAGCCTTTCATGGCTTCCATCTGAATAAATCTTGCATCTACCAAAAATTCCTCTGCCACCTTATCCATGTATCCAAAATTGGCTGAAATTTGAGGAATGCTTACGGCCATTAAAATCCCGATTAAAGAAAATACAGTAATTACTTCCAAAAGAGTAAACCCATCGTCTTTCATGGACAATCTCCAAGATAGCTACCTATCCCATTTTATAAATTTATTCAAGTTTTGTCAATGTTTTAATACGCTTTTTTGAAAATTTGTCTTTTTTTAGCTGCCCCTCATATAATAAACTTGCCGTGTTTCATAATTCTGTCCATTTTTCAAAAGCGCGAGAGTTACCATCACTGACCTTGCGTCCTTGAACTTTGTTCCCTCAGGGTAAGGCGCCATCCTCAGCTCAGCCACGTATACTCCCAGCTCCGCATTGGCGGTTTCTCTCATGTTGTCGTTACCGTAAAATATTTTACCTTTTCTCACCTCAAATATATAACAGTGCCGCTCATCACTGCCATATCTGAAGGATATCTTGTCCACAACAACCTCACCTCTGTAGTTCAGCGAGTTTGGCTGATCTGACTTAATGTATACTATCTCCGCTGATTCCATTACCTTTTTCGATAAAAAATTTAAAATATACTGAGAATGAAATTCCAGCTCAGAATCATTTCTTAGCAATCCTGCGCTTTTGAAATTAACCGTCAGGACAGTCATGGCGAAAATAGCAATAATACTCACTATTCCCAAGGATATTAAAAGTTCGGCTGTTGTAAAAGCTCTTGTCATGTTCTTCATCTTAATTCTCACAAATCAAATCCTGCATAATAAATCTTTCTCTCCGGTTCTGCGGTTCCTGACTTTACCTCTGTATAAGACGGAATGCAGACTATAATATCAGCAGAAGTATGTTTTTTTGTTCCTGATTCAGAAATGTATGTTGAGCCAACCCTAATGGTGAGCTTTCCGTTCATAAATGCTAATTTTGTGCGGTTGGTTATTTCTGTATAAGGATTTTGTCTGCTGATGCAGCCGGAAATATTATCAAGCATGTGCCTCTTGTAGCTGTTCTCAAAAATTGCTTCCGCCATTTCAATGTCCTCCGGATTATCCGTCAGATATTCATCTGCAATGCTCTGTGACGCCTCAACTGCAGCACACATCAAATCATATATTTTAGAATACGTTCTGTTCAACCCGTCCTCGGACAAATAAAATGCCTTCCTCAGCTCACTGTTGGACTTTCTTATTCTAAACTGACTCATTGCTATGCTGAGCATAAGGGATGCAACGACCGTCACTGCCGCAATAACTACAACCACAAGGACCATGACGGAGCCCTTTTTATCATATCCCACCGGCAATCCTGCTCCCCTCAATATAGTTAATTACTTCCCCTTCATCAAGTACAAATACCTCAATTCTATAAAGCAAGACGTCCCGGGTTATTCTCACCAGTGAACCGTATTCACCCTTTGTCTGCTCCACATGCTTTTCATAACAGCCCATATTCGCATTATACAGATAATTTATTTCATTTACTTCGCTTATATCCGCAGACTTGAACTCCTCAACAAGCCTCTGTGCCTCCATCAATGATTTAAACTCCCTGCTGCTTTCGTTGTTTATATGTGCAGAAAGTGTCAGCATTGACATGAGAGGTATTATTGCAACAGCAAGTATGCTTAAGGCAATTATGGCTTCAATCAGTGTAAAACCGTCTGTATCAGTTTTCATAAGAAACCTCCATTTAATTTAATAAATAAAAGTTCAACTTAGTAACTGCATTGATTTTTCCTCCTCCAAGCTCCAATGCATTTACACTGTCCACTGCAACATTACCGCCTTCATTTTTTATATCGTCCATAAAGCTCAGCAGGAGTTCGTAAGTGCATTCAAGCTCAATTTCCGACATCAGCACAGATACATCTCTTTCGGTATCAACCTCATGATAAAATCTCATTTTCTTTATTTCCATGCCGTTGCTTTCGCACAAATCACTTAAAAAAAGTATTGCATCTTCAGGATACAGGCATATTTCGTCCCATATATATACATTATCCGGCAACCTTTCATTCTTGCTCATATACACATCAGCAGCTCTGATGTTATCATGCATGTTATAAAACTGTTTACTAATATCCATGTATTTGGTCACAGTCTTTGTAATACCGGTACATATCATCACAATTGCTATAAATAAAGCAAGCAATATCAATACAGTTTTCTCACCCTTTATTCTTTCCGCGCTTTTCATTCTTTCTCTGTCTTTCATGTCTGCATGCCCCGCAGCACACAGTGTACAGTATAGGCATACCCTTTTTCAGAATCTCCGTTTTTTGACACTTCATCAATATAAACATCTTCAACCTCAGGTAAATTTCTCAGATTGCTCAAAAATACGGCGATTTCCCGCACCGAACCCGATGTACAATCCATGTTTACACCTGCAATTCCAGCATGTATTGAACGCAAAGATGTATTTTCAGGAACGGCAGAAAATATGCACTTGAATATTTCCGAATCTGCATAGCTTTCCTTCTCTATTTTATTTGCATCCGAAATACTTTTTTTATTATTATATTTCTCCGTTTTAAGCCTCTCAATTTCATTGCTAAGCAGAATATTTTCTTCACTCGATATATATGTATTCATATACTCGAACTCTCTGTACAGCTTAAAGGTAAACACCGCTCCCATAATTAAAAAAAGTGACGATGCAAGAACAATGCCCATAGCTGCAGCAGTCTTGAAGTCACTTATTTCATAATACTTAGATTTATGGAGCTTGTAGGAGCCTCTTCCTTCATTGAACGCCGCAAGTACAGGCATAAAGCAACGTCTATCATAGCATGATTCATCAATTACCTGCAAAAATACCGGCAACTCGGTAACTATTTCAACAGTCGGTAGCTCAGCAGACATTCTTTCAATAAAAGACGGCAAAAGTCCCTTTATTTCTGAATTAAATATATACATCCTACTTATTTTGCTTTCCTTGTCTATTGACTGATAATACCTGATACATCTGATTACTTCATCTAAACATGCGCTTAAAATCCTACCTTCGGAGTGATAACTCCTATCAATATACAGAGCAGCCTCCTCCGCAGCAATGCCCGCTGCCGTGGGATAATAAATTTCAGCAGTTCTTGAAAAATCGCTTACACCTCTGTTCATAACTGTAAAGCTGATTCTTTTCTCCCCTATATCCGCAAAGGTAGACACCGATTCCTTCACGTTGTGAAGCTTATTAATACAGCTGCAATATATTTCAAAGCCTGCCGGCTTAAGTCTTGATTTTAAGGCAAGCTCTCTGTAGCTCACCAGCAATTCTTCAGGAATGCAATAAATTATATACCATGCATATTTTTCATCAGTGTAATCTGCAGCTACCTCATAGTGCACCCTGTAGTCCGCCGTGTTAAAAGGCATGAGCTGACTAAGCTCATACCCTATCATAGACCTTATTTCATTTCTTTTCTTAAGCATGGGAAGCCTGAGCCTCCGTACTATTACGCTTTTGGAGTTTAT
>DAMAEI010000035.1:15394-23146 GCA_031997345.1 Sedimentibacter sp.
ATTAATTCGGCTCCTATGTAGTAATTCCCTGATTCTCTCCGCAATATAATCCATATCCGTAATATTCCCGTCATCAACTCCGCGTGAAATATTCTCACACACGCACCGTAATTTTGACAGCATGCCCTTCTTCATTGAAGCCTGAGCAATATTAAGACTACTATCATTTACTTCTACAGCCAATATCATTTCGCACCCCTATATCAGCAAGTTCAACATTGTTTTTGAATATTCAACCTATATTTACAATTTATGGTATTTAGATTATATATAAACAGACAAACTATGTCAAAGAATTTAATATTAAAAAATCATAAAATATATTGCAAATAGTTAAGAATGAAGAATTTTGTCGATTGTTGTCGTGGGTTGATAAAAAAGTTAAGAGGTCGGCTGTGCCGACCCCATATGTCAGTTCTTTGAGTTTCTCATATAGACGATTTGTTCATCAGATGCTCTGTTACTTTTGCCTTTCTTCATCGTCAATATTATTTTTACCTCGTTTGAGTTTTCCGGGACTATTTCTAAACGCTCTACATAATTGCCTATTTCTTGAAATCCTTCATCTCCCAGTTTATAACGTATATATCTTTCATATTCATCCGTCCTATCCGATTCAGCGAAAATCATTTTTTTACCGCCTACTATGAAGACATACTCTTCTGCTTCCTTACCTCTAAACTCCTCAGCCTCTAAAATTTTATTCGTCATAAAGTTTATGATATATTGAGACTGATATTGCAGCTCAGATTCGGTGTTTATTGTCTGATAGCTTCTGTAATTTGCTATGAAAAATGACATAACAACAGCAATTACAATTCCGGCCAGAGCAAGTATGACTATTAATTCAATTAGCGTAAAACCTCTTTTGTCTTTCATACTACACCTCTAATGTTAAAGAAAAATTTTGAGCATCAGCCCAAATCTTTTCTTCAGACGATTTACTCTATATCTCTCATAGATATGACACTTATATCTAATTGCTTATTGACAGTTGTCGGTTCAGATATCAAAAGAGTTCCACCATCAACTTTCAATATATAATTACCTATATTGTTATTTTTGACATTATATGTTATTGTGTATTCCTTTTCGGACTCTATACCAGCTTTGTCCTTAAAGCTGATTACGCATACATCTCCATCCTTTATTACTGACATATGATTAGTATTTTTAATTTGATTACCGTCTTTATCATAAAGCTTAATGCTTTCAGCATCAACAATACCACCATTGCTTGCACTAAATCTCAAGACTAAATCCTTACTGCCAAGCTGGAATCTTAAGCCAAACAAATAGGTCATCTTTTCTACAGTTGTCAAACTTCCAATTGCAACAGGCTTATTAGACCCATCAAGCTTATACATTGAAAAATTCTTGAGCTTTGATTCAGCTGGAACATCTCTGTAATATGGAAAGTTCAAATATATTGGTGCACTACCTGCATATATATTTTCTGACAATATATTTCCTTTTTCGTCCCTCGCTAAATTTGATAAGTTAATATAGTCTTTATATCCCGGATTAGCATAGGAAGATGTAACTATTTTAACACCAATTCCTATAGATTCTCCATTATTGTTATATATTGAAGTACGTCTATCAAATGGCAGCTTCACTTCAGGCAGCGAACCATCGCTATTTAAAAGGTTTCCATCCTTATCCACAAGATAGTATTTTATATTAAGAGTTCCTTCTCCCGAAGATATATTTTGATCCTCAAACTCTTTTTTTACCCACACACCTCTGTAATTTTTATATACAACATAGGATGTTTCACCTACTTTTAACATCTCATTTGGTGAGATTACGGTATTACCAGTAACATTTAGTTTTACATAATAAGTAATAATTGCCGGCGTTTGAGTAATATCTCCAAAATCCCATAATATAGAATTATTTTCCGCCCTTGCAGTTCCGGGATTTGCTTTAATCTCGTACTTGCTGTCATTTTCGATTATATTGAAATTATATCCCGCAGAAATATCCATATTCTTAGGCCCATACACAATAGCGCTAACGCCGGCTTTTGCAATACGGCCTGCAATATTCTCAAAGACTTCATTTAAATCGGCAGTTGTCAGATAGAATTTATCCTTTGCCGAAGCACTATATTCCATTACAGTTTTAGCGTTTGCGTTATTAGACACATCAAACCCTATAGTATAGATCTCAATACCTTCCATCTTTGCCATCAAAGCTTGTGAAATTGTCGGTATACCATTGTTTTTAACGTTGTACTCCTGAACTCTGTTCCGCCCGCTAACTGTATCAATAACATAATAATTATCTGAAGAAGAATAATCGTAGCTACTGCCACTTCCTAATATTGTGTTTGTAAACTCTGTTATTTTAAATCCAATATTGGCTGGGTAATTATATTTTAATACTTCCTCGCTATTTTTGTTTACAGCTTCGCCCATTCCATTTTTGGCTTTATAACTGTTTGTAGGTTCTCCATCACTTAATAGAACAATATATTTATTAGAGGCATTGCTTTGTTTTAATATTTCCTGTGCCTTTTGGATGCCCGCCTGTATATTTGTTCCACCTTTAGCCCTTATTTTTCCTATTGCATTTCTTAATGATGTATTATTGTCAGTTAAATTTGAATCTACATTTACTAACACTGATTCTTGATAATCACTTGAATATGATACTACAGCTATCCTGTTTAAGGTATTTGTTTCTCCTTCAGGCAAAAGCGCATCCACAAATGCATTGGCAGCTTCCTTTGCACTGTCTATTTTTTTAATAGTTACAGGCTCAGTTACTGTCCGCCACTCCTTAACCTTTATTGTATAGCTTGACTGTTTTGACTGCAATGCTTGCCTTGTGTTTGGGAAGGTTATAGTTACATTCTTGCCATTAATTGTCGCGGTTGCAGTTTTACTTTTAAATATGCTTACTAATGCATTAGCAGCATTGTTACTGCTTATATCTGCCCAATTGATAAAAGTATTACTACCGCTTGACAATCTATAACTTGTTCCAGCTATAAAATTTGATACAGATGCTGATTCATACCCTTTGTAATTTCCATTATCATCCAGGTAAGCCCTTAAAGTTATATTGGCTGTTGCTTTATTACTGCTCTTCCAACTTCCACTCTTCGGATCCTTGTACTCATAACTGCTTGTTGTGCTGAATTTCAATTCAACCAAGTTACACGGGACTTCTTTGTCAACCTCTACTTCTTTCTCGTAAGTACGATTTATAGTTACTTTGTCATCCATACTTCCGGATTTATCTATTACCAATACAACATCTGTCTCGTTTCTTACACCTGTACCTTGTAAAGTCATTTTTATTTCGGCAATATTATTTACAGTATCGACCCATTGCACTGTTTTTGTTAAGCTTACATGACCAGGCTTGCCGTAACTTGGAAAGTTAATGGTATCATTCGGGTCGTATGGCAGAGGTTCTTCCGGAGAATCTCCCAAAGCAGCATAGGCATAGTTATTCGGTATAATTGATATCACCATCAACGTAGCAATAATTATACATAAAATTTTATTTATAACTTTCATTTTTGCTCCTCCTTTATTTTATACTCCAATTTTCAAAATTTAACAGTTCACTGAAATTTACATTCACGCCGTCTTCCCCTGCTGTAAATGTAGTTACACTCATCTCTTCACCTGTATGTTGTGTATCCTTGAATATCATATCATATAGCTTATTTTCTGCAATAAGAGTAGTTATAACTCCCTTGCTATATTTAAATGTCTTTCCGCCGGTACCATTTTTTATTGTGACATCGCCGCCGCATATAATTACGCCCGTAAAGTCCACATCACCTGATATCTCAATATCTTCGTTTGTTATCACCAACCCGCTTTTCACTCCGGCAGGAAATACATATTTATCTGTTGTTTCAACATAATTAATATATATTAGTTCTCCTTTGGCATCTATCTTATTTGGTAAATTCGCCCTTTCTTCTGAGGTTAAATTTTTTATCTTATTAAATATTTCCGTAACTGTAAATTCGCTTACAGGTGCAGATGTAAATCCTAATTTATCAATCTTTGCATTGTATGACTCTTCTATTTCATCCCTCATGCCCAGCATTTCATCCAGTGGTATATCTGAAGTAATAATACTTCCATTGTTAACAGCTGAGCCGTGCAGTGCCTTCCTGACACCGGTAAGCTCTATTTTGTTGCTATTGCCTAAATATAAAGATGCGCTATTATTTTTGCTGAATGCCTTTATATATTTTGCTTTATCATATACCGGAATAGTAGTGTTATCCGCGAATTTTTCTATAAGTTTCGGTAGAGGAGTATAACTGTCATAATCAAATATAATATTGGATTCGACCAGGTTTTCTCCTCCCTCTATACCAACCACATCATTTGATTCCAGAGGTAATGTGTATGCTATATAGTTACCTTTAACAGATAATGATTCACCGGTTGCGTAGGGTGTTTTTATTTCTTTTATATAGGACGTGCCAAGTAAAAATAAATCACCTGTAATTTTCAAATTAACATCTTTATTATTAATAATAATTGCACTGTTCTTTGTATCTCTTTTTTCCGCACTCGTTGCAAATCCATAATATGGACCATTTATTGTAGCTTCTTGTCCTTCTGCTTCTAATTGTAGGTCATCCTTTACTATTACTCCTGAATATGCAACACTGCTATCCGCTTCCTTTGTAGCGATAAACTTCGCCCTCTTTCCCTCTAAATAAATACCGTTCGTATATAAATTCTTAGTTTTTAATATACCATCATTTTGAATTTCTATATTATTTTTAACGGCTAAATCCTTATTAAATTCAACTTCCGAATTATTGCTAATTTCTAAATTATTATTAACAAATACTTCGCCATTAAACTCTATGTTCTTATTTTCAATGTACAGATTTTCTGCAGTCATTGCCTTTGTCCAATATGGGCTTTCCTTCATTTTAGCCGTAGTTATTGTATATGATTTATTGTAATCAGGAACTCCGATAATAATATCCACGTTGGTTTTTTTAATCGTTTTATCTTTTTTATTTTCATATTCAGAGCTTATAGGTATACTTAACGGATTATCTAAATCAAACGTGCTTGAATTAATATAGGTATCTATGTTTGATGGAAGTATAATTTCAAGCACTTCATCATCGCCACTACCACCATATCCGGAACTTCTTAATTTATTTGCTAATTCATCTTTAATTTCGGTTACATATGTTCCTTCAAATGCCTTTTTTGCTTCAGCTTTGATTAATGATTGCCTAAAATTAAAATTACCTTTTTCATAATCTTCAAAATACTTTTCCATTTCGGCCGGATCATCTCTCAAAATGATCTTCATACGCATTTCATTATCAAATTCACCTATTTTAGCCTGAGCTTCGATGTTCGCTTCTTTTACAGAGTCCAAAATTAATGCATAGGCAGCAGCATATGCTCTGTCGAGACCTGACTCTGACATATAAAAAGCAAATTTTAAATCTGTGTTTGCTTTCTTTATTTTGTAATTCATCATTGTTACGCCTAATATTGACATTCCGAGAAGTGAAATTACTGCTACAGACATAACAAGCAAAATCATGGTTGAACCTTTGTTGTTATTAAATTTTCTTTTCATAAAATCACCTTCTCATTAATTTGGGCTGAATTTAAATACGGTGGTTCCTTTAATGGTATCAATTAACTTTCCATTTTTTTTAACTTCTGCAATAATTTCATATAACTGATTATCCGGCTTTTTATTATCCGGCTCCCCTGACTTCTCCTGAACCTCGATGACAGTAGCACTACCTGTAATAGTATAATCATTTTGTTTTTTATTTTTATTAAAGATATATACCTTAACATCCTTTGTAGAGCCGTTTAAAGCAATATTAACTGTCCCTGTACTTGGAAAATTAATATTTATCTTAATATTTTCCACCCCTGAACCCACTTCAATATTATATGAATCTGTATAAGTTCCTATATCCCTTTCTATATCAAAGTTTTCAGGTATCTCCGAAACATCGATATCACTTCCACCAAAATCATCACCCTTTTTTATAATTACATCGATAATATAACCATTTGAATAAGAAAACTCTTTGCCGTAGACCCCACTTCTTGCAGGGTATTTTGAATTATCCAACTGCTTCATGGACTTAATTTCTTCAAGATGTTTCTGTGCAAGCTGGATGGCTCGGTACTTCATTTCACTCTCGTTATTTATTTTCTGTGAGGTAATAAACATTGACATCAGAGGCGAAACAACTATCCCTAGGACTGCAAGGGTAATTAAAATTTCTATTAATGTTAAGCCTTTATTATTTTTTATAATTTTCATTTTATTACCTCATAGTTTTATTTCTTCTATTTTCTTGTTACGCTTATTGTCCTGGCATCCTTGAAATATGCTCTTGGACTTGCTTTATCGTCATCAATAACATCAAATCTGATTTTCAAGTCTGTTGTATTATGTATGAATATATTTGCTCCTGCAGAATCCTCTTTCAAAGTCTTAGGCTTAGAATATATTACAACATTAATATTTCCTGCAGAATTAGGTGTAAATTCGCTCCATTCTCCGCTTGCCGGATACGTTGCCCCAGCTACGGAATATCTGTAATAATATTTGCTATTTTCAGTCTTGAATACAAAATTTACATTTTCGACATAATTTACATCCTGCGATATGTATGTCTTTCTTTCCACATCATTAGTTCTCCCTATCAATACCGTTGGCAAGTCTGAAACCTCAGGCTGTAGACTCATGTAAAAATCGTAATTATTTCCCGATGCAAAGACCATCTGGGTTGCATCCGTCGAAAACGGGTTAGCCTTTCCTGATTGGGCCAGGTCGGTCCAAAGCCAGTCGGTATTTGTTTCCTTGAAATCAACCGGCTTAGGTATTTCGTAGAAGTTCAGGGTCATTGTTCCCTGAAGTGTGTCGCCCTGAGATACTATGGTGTTTATGTTTGTTATGGATATGTCCACAGGGTTATTTTGTATGGCATCGATAAATTTCAGCATGCTGCTGTAAGTACCTTCAAAGGTTATGGTTGCCGAAATCTGGCTTGCTGTGGGTGAATTTCCTCCCTCTGCAGGCTGTGATTGTTCAGCTGTTCTGTCGGTAGCTTCTTTGACTGCGGAGCCGTTTATTTCATTCATTAATACATCAAGGGAGCTTGGCTCTACTGTCTCTGCCGCTACAGCCTGGGTTATTGAAACCGGTGCCATATCTGTGAAGCTTATGTCGCTGGCGTCAATATTATTTGCTGTCATATAGCTGTTCAGGAATACTATGAGCTGTTCCTGACGGAGGTCTGATATTACCTTTAGGTCGTTTATTTCCCCGGCAATTGTGTTCAGATTTTCCTCATGCTTGCTTTTCAGCACTATGTTTTGTGTCATCTCATTATATGCGGCACTTTTGCTTGTGTATTCTTCTCTGAGAGCATCCAGGCTCAGGAAATTCAGTGACGGTCCGAATTTAAAGGCTGCGTATACCATTATTGTTATAATAAGGATTAATATTAGTACTTGTTCTCTTTTACTCAGCTTCATATTGATATCACATCCTTTAAGTCACAGACTACAGTGTATGAATAGTTGGAGCTTCCGCCTTCTGTTTCGTCAACTACGGCGGGTATATATACTTTGTCTATAAATTCTATTTCCTTAAGATTTTTCTCAAACTGTGCAGTTTCCTGTCTGGTGGCTGAAGTACACTGGAGCTGTATGACTGTACCGTCAGCACTCATGGAATTAATTTTTGTTCCCAGCGGAATTGCTG
>DAMAEI010000035.1:23156-25079 GCA_031997345.1 Sedimentibacter sp.
AATGAGAGAATTTACGGCATCCTCGCCGCTTATAGACTTCTGAAGCACTGTCACCTCATCCAAGTACCTTTGGAGAAGCCTTGCCTTGTTTCTTGCTTCAATTGATTCACTGTTCAGTACTATGTTTTCTTCATTGGATATAAATTTATTCATTGCCTCTATTTCTTTTTCGAGATGGGATTTTTCCACCATATATGAATATCCGAAATATGCAGCCGTCAATATTATTATCAGCCCCACGGCCATTGCTGCAACTCCTGTGCTGAAGCTGCTTTTGTGCTGCTTTTTCTTGTCATACAGGAAGTTGATATCTTTTTTCCCTATATAAACCGAAAGTATGGAATTCAGGTAGGATGTTACATCAACATCTGCGCCAACGTTTGACAGATTGTTAATCAGCTCTGTGCTGAGGATCAGATGCTCCTCCATATATTCTTCGATACCTTGTATTTTTGAATACATACCATAGATATATATTTTCTTTATCTGATTATCCTTGTTATTGGAATTGTAGTATCTTATGTAGCGGTTGAACTCGTCAAGCCACATGCTCACGTTGTTTTCAAGAACACTGACCTTGGAAACGCTCATTACGCTTTCATCGTAGCCCCACAGGGACAGCTTTGATATTTCGCGCATGGAGTCCTCATCGCTCATGCCGAATACTGCAGAATAATTTTTCACCACATCGTTCATTCCGCTTGTGGATATTCTGGTAAACATATTTTTTCCACCGCTCACCACGCTGAAGGATATACTGTTGTAACCTATATCCACGAATGCCACAGATTCTCCGGATTTAAGGTAGGTGCCGTTTAATGTAAGCTTCTGATCGTTTATTTTATCCAGGCAGTTTTGAGATAAGTCAATGGCATTAAGCTCAAGCTTCAGTCTTTCCGCAAGCTGTACGTAATCATCGTAAATATCCACCGGAAGACCGTGTACCATATATTTCGCCTTTTCCACACCGCTTTCCGTTGTTTTCCCGAGAGATTTGTATATGAGCTTGTAATTGTCTAAGTTAACCGATAAAAGCTGATCCAACTCGTTTTTAATCATGGACATTGTCTCGGCATTGCTTTTCAGAACCGGAAGGTCCATACTTCGTGTAATCGTGGCGTTTGTATTGATAATGAATGTTGCCTTCTTAGTATTTATGCTGTTTTCAGAAAATGCCTTTTCAAGCTTTTCAATTATGGATTCCATATCTACGATTTTACCGTCGTCAATACTGCCCGGGTCAACGTTCAGCATTATGCTCTTGTGAACAGTTACGTTTGAGCCTCTCCGTGAACCCTCTAAAATTATTATCCTTCGGTTTTTAAATTCTAATGATACAATTTTCCCCATGTCTTTTCTCCTGATAAGTATGACATTATGATTGCTTTACCTTATTTATATAAAAATGTTAATATACCAATTAATGAGTTCTGTCCCGTAAAAGATGTATGTCAATGCGGCCAAGGATATAAAAGGCCCGAAGGGTATTTCATCCTTTCTGCTCTTAATTTTCAATCCTAATAAAATCAGTGATATAATCGCACCTGAGACAAATGATGTAAGTGTGATGAAAAGCACTCCACTTATGCCAAAGATAAGTCCAAGTGCTGCCATAAGCTTTATGTCTCCGCCGCCCATGGCATTTGTTAGAAAGGCTATTGCCAGAAACAGCCCAAAGCCTGTGAGGCTTCCCAGAAAGCTATTGTACAGTCCCGCTCTCTCAATAAATATGAAAATAGCTCCCGCAACCGCCAATGCAATATTGACACCGTCGGGGATTATTTTATGCTTTAAATCGATAAAGCTGATTACAACTAAAATGCTGATTATGATGCAATATATGACAGAAGTCAGGCTAAAGCCATATTTCAGATATACTAATGCATACAATATTCCGTTCAGCAGCTCTATCAGAGGGTATTG
>DAMAEI010000035.1:25089-28690 GCA_031997345.1 Sedimentibacter sp.
GCGGCGAATAGGATTCGCCGCAATACCTGCATTTTCCTCTGTTTGCTATGTAATTTACCACCGGCAGCATATCTATGAAATTCAGCCGGTGACCGCAGCTCCCGCAGGAGGACGGCGGCTTTACAATTGATATTCCCGCAGGTATGCGAAAGATGCATACGTTAAGGAATGAGCCTATAAATAGGCCATAAATTAAGAAAATCAATGTCATTGCTGTTTCCAATGTAATGATTAACCATCCTTTTCAAAATTACCACTTACTAAATACAGATGAAATGTCCTGGTGTTTTATTAAATTATTTTAACACTTTACCAGTTGTCGGTCTTGGATATAACGTATACGTTTCACTACCCACTATAATTTCTACCTTAATATCTCCTGAAGCTGCTGCATAGTCAACTGAAACATCAGCAAGACCTTTTCCTTTTATCAAACTAGATTGAAACTTAACATTGGGTAGGTCTGCCCCTAATTCGTCATCCGCCTTGCCAACAACCATGTCTATCGCACTTGGATTTTGAGCGTAGTATAATTCTGCTGTTTTTGCAATGAGAGCTCCTGTGGAATAATCCGAATCAACCTTTGCTTTCTCTTGCACTCCCAAAAACCTTGGCACTGCAATCGCCATAATAATCGCCAGCACTGCCAGCACCACAATCAATTCAATCAATGTGAATCCTTTTCTGTTTTTTAAATTGTTAATTAATCTAAACATCTTTTCTCTCCTCTTCTTCTCTAATTATTTTATTTATATAAACATCCAACAAGACTAATATATGATTATTGCAATGCCTTTGCCGAACGCTTTATATCTGAGTTTTCTGTATATACCCACCGTAACGAAGTTCAAACATCCTCGTTACTGAACTGTTTTAACCATGTCAAACATTGGTGTTACCATTGCTATTACTATGAAGCCTATGATTATTGCCATGAAAACTATCATTATTGGCTCCAGCATAGTGGTGAAGCGCTGTACCGCAGTATCCACTTCTTCGTCATAAAAATCTGCCGTTTTGTCCAGAATTTCCTCTATGGAACCTGAATCCTCACCTATTTTTATCATGGAGTGAACCATGGGAGGGAAAACTCCCTGCTGCTTCAAGGGCTGGGACAATGCCATGCCTTTTCGCACATCTTCCTTTGCCTCAATAATTTTACTTCCTATGTATGTATTACCTGTTACGCCGGCAACAGTATCCAATGCCTGCAACAATGGTACCCCACTTCCCATGAGTGTTGACAGGGTCCTCGTGAATCTTGAGGTAGCAACCTTGAGGGCTAAATTTTTAACTACAGGTATTTTAAGTTTGTAGTAATCCTCCTTGTATTTAACCTTTGAGTTCTTCATCAGTGCTGATATTCCCACGATTATTACAAGCAAAGCCAATATAAATATATACCAGTATTGCTTCAGTGCATTGCTAAAGTTTATCAGCATTGTAGTGAGTGGCGGAAGTTCTACTCCTGAACTTGAATACATTTCCACAAATGTAGGCATTATCGTAGTCAAAAGAAAAACAACTACTACCACGCAAACAACAGCAAGTATTGCCGGATATGTCATTGCAGACTTTATTTTGTTTTCTATTTTATATTCCTTTTCAAAGTGCACTGCCAACCTGTCCATAATCAAATCTATGTTACCGCTTAGCTCTCCCGCCTCGACCATGCTTATGAAAATTGGCGGAAAAGCATCCTTGTGATAGTACAGTGCTTCGGACAGAGTATTTCCCTTCTGAAGGTCCTCGTACATTCGCCCGATAATTTTTGCAAGGCGTTTGTTTTCCGTCTGCTGCCTAAGTATGTCAAGGCTGCTCACTATGGTTACTCCCGCTCTCAGCATGGCATGGAGCTGCTTGCAGAACACCGCCAGATCCTTGGACCGTATTCTCTTCACAGAAATACTGCTCATGTCAATTGAACCTTCAGACTTGTCAATATTTATTATGGTATAGCTATTTTGCTTCAGGTATTCAATTACCTCGGTTTTTGATTCAGCACTGTACTTTATTTTGTGCCTTTTTCCCGATGGATCTACCACACTGCATTTGTATGCTGCCATATGCTCTTCCTTCTCATATAATATTTGTACTGTACACAACTTTCTTGTGTCACGGATTTCCTGTTATAGCTGCTTCATAACATAATCGAAATCCAGTGCTGCTTTAAGCAGCGTCTGTCTGGAAATTTTTCTGTCACTGTACATTTTCAGCAGGCTGGAATCCATTGTCTGCATTTCGAACTTGGATCCTGTTTGAATCTGATTCTGAATCTGATGAGTTTTCTTTTCTCTTATGAGATTTCTTATGGCCGGTGTGGAAACCATTATTTCAACTGCAGCCATACGCTCCTTTTCCTCTATGTCCAGCACTAACTGCTGGGATATAACTCCCTCTAGCACGTTGGCAAGCTGAATTGTTACCTGCTGCTGCTGGTGAGGCGGAAATACGTCTATTATTCTGTCTATAGTCTTGGCGGCACCTGTAGTGTGTAGGGTTGAAAAAACAAGATGTCCGGTCTCTGCTGCCGTGAGTGCTATCTCCATTGTTTCCAAATCACGCATCTCCCCCAGCAGTATGACATCCGGGTCCTGCCTCAGGCATGCCCTCAGTCCTGATGCAAAGGATTTGAAGTCGCTTCTGTATTCACGCTGGTTTACGATACTCTTGTTATGCTTGTGAAGATATTCTATAGGGTCTTCCAATGTAATAACATGGCATTTTCTCTCGCTGTTTATAATGTTTATCATGGATGCCAATGTGGTTGACTTACCGCTTCCGGTAGGGCCTGTAACCAGTATGAGCCCTCTTTGCTTCTGTGTAAAATCATAGAGCACATCCGGCATGTTTATTTCCTTAAGCGTTGGTATGTTCATCTGAACCGAGCGTATTGCTATGGAATAACTGCCTCTCTGCTTGAATATGTTGATTCTGAACCGTCCCATATTCTGAACGGCATAGGACATATCGAAATCTCCTATCTCGTTTATTTCAGCAAACTGCTCAGGCTTTGTTACCTGTCTCACCAGTTCTTCTGTATCAGCAGGAGTAAGCTTGTCACCGCTTGCATAAATCAATACTCCGTTCACTCTGAAGCACGGGGCGCATCCCACGGATATATGAAGGTCCGAGCCTTTCATTATCACTAATTTGGTCAACAGTTCATTTATATTCATCTGCTACCTCTCTACACTATTTTATATACTATCTGTGAAAATTCATCTATTGTTGTGACCCCTGAAAGCACAAGCCCAAGGCAGTTATCTCTCAGTGTTTTCATTCCGGTCTTCTGTGCAGCTGCGGCAAGCTCATCTGCATTTCTTCCGTTTTGCACTGCTTCTCTTACATCCTTATCCATTTTAAGTATTTCATGAATTGCAATTCTTCCGCTGTAGCCTGTGTAATAGCATTTTGGACATCCTCTGCCTCTGTGAAGGGTTACATTCTCTTCAACACCCAGCAAATCTTTTTCAATGTCGCTTGCCACATATTCGGTTTTACAGTTTGTGCATATTCTTTTTACAAGTCTTTGCGCCACGATACCTCTCAGTGATGCAGCTAAGAGAAATGGCTTTATTCCCATATCCTGAAGTCTCAT
>DAMAEI010000035.1:28700-30920 GCA_031997345.1 Sedimentibacter sp.
AACCGTTGATGGGGCATCGTTTGTATGAAGAGTGGATATCACAAGGTGCCCTGTAATTGCAGCTCTTACTGCTATTTCAGCCGTTTCCTCATCCCTTATTTCTCCGACCATTATTATGTCAGGGTCCTGCCTGAGTATTGACCTGAGTCCTGTGGCAAACAGAAGTCCTGCCTTTGTATTAACCTGCACCTGGTTGATTCCTTCTATTTTGTATTCAACCGGGTCTTCAACAGTAATTATATTTTTATTGATTTTATTCAGCTCGTTTAATGCGGCATACAACGTTGTTGTTTTACCGCTGCCTGTTGGTCCGGTTACTAAAATTACTCCGTTTGGAGAATCCATTATCGTATCAAACATCTCCATGTTTTCCGGAGTAAATCCAAGTTCTTCTTTTGATTTAAGAAAGTTTCCTCTGTCGAGAAGACGCATTACTATTTTTTCGCCATACACTGTGGGAAGCACCGAAATACGCAAATCCACCAGCGAATCATCTATTTTCATTTCGATTCTTCCGTCCTGGGGAATTCTTTTCTCTGCAATGTTCATACCCGCCATTATTTTAACTCTCGTCACTATTGCCGACTGGGTATGTTTTGACGGCGTGAGTATTTCCTGCAAATCTCCATCCACTCTGACTCTCACTCTTATTCTATTTTCCAGAGGTTCTATATGTATGTCACTGGCACCCATTTTAAGCGCCTGTTTTATGAGAGAATTTATGAGCCTTACCACCGGCGAATTGCTTACAGTAAGGTCGACCTCTTCATTTATGGCATCAAAGTCCTCATTTATGAGATTTTCTCTGTTAAAGTCCTCAACTGCCTTTTCAGCGCTTCTCCTGCCCATGTGCTTCTCAATGGCTGTTGCTATCTGGTCTTTGAAGGAGAGGACCACCTCGGCTTTTTTGCCGGATTCCATCTCTATGTCCTCAATATCAAATATATTGAGGGGTTCGCTCATTGCGACCAGAATTTTGTCGTTCACTATTTTAATGGGTATTGCATTTGTACGTTTTGCGAGCTTCTCTGATATGAGCGTTGTTGCATCTATATTAATATGGTAGTTATCGAGATTTACTATTTCCAGACCCAGTTGCTCCGACAGTGCATTAAGCATTGTCTTCTCTGTCAAATATCCTTTTTCTATAAGAATTTCACCTATTTTTTTACCGCTTGTTTTCTGCACCTTCAGTGCATCATCAAGCTGTTCCTGTGTTATTTCTTTTCTTTGCAGAAGAAGGTCTCCAAGTCTGGTGATTTTATTAGGTTTATTCATATTTTCTCCTTTGATGTATAAAATAACACTATATTAAATTAGTTATGTTGATATAAGCATAATTTGTCAATTAATGTTTTATTGTATCACACCTATTTATTTATTAGTTTCTCAATATGTAGCTCCATTTTTTGAATGTCATTTCCCTTTTATTGTTCTCAACGGGTGTATCAGATAATTATTATTAAATTATATATAAATTCCGTTACAATTTCATTATTATACTATTTTATTTCAATTTCTTTTTAATTACATTTTGATTACACAGAATGGGTATTATGTCGAAAAATGGGGTTAGGGCATAAAAAAAACTGCTGCATAATATGCAGCAGTCTGGATTCGCTTATTGCTATTTTTTTCTTTGTTTGTCTTTCTGAACAACACATGTTCCGCTCGCTCTGCAAACTACGATGGGCTCTTCAAGGAAATCACATGCTGAATCATTGATATCCTTTCTCGGAACAATTACCTTTCTTGCTTCAAACTTCATTTTTCTTGAAGAATTTCCTGCGGAAACTATTTCTCCCTCTGCTTCGATATAATCTCCGGCAAATACAGGTGCTAAAAACTCAACGCTGTCATATGCAACAAACAGTCCCTCATCTCCGTCATTTTTGATCAGAAGTTCTGTGGCAACATCTCCGAAAAGTCCAAGCATTCTTGCGCCGTCTACTAAATCTCCGCCGTAGTGAGCATCATGTGCGCTCATTCTCAATCTGATTAATGATTTCATTTTTTACCTCCAAATTTTTTGCTTCCTCTTGTCACTTGCCTTGTGACAAGCTTATTTTAGCATTGAATTGGACAATTGTCAATTTTAATCATAATATTACAGACACCCTTTGCGAGTGTCTGCCTATTACTTCATTATCTTAATCCGTTGTATCCTTGAAGGCATCCTTCATTTTTCCGAAAAAGCCTTTTTTCTCGTCCTTCTCCTGG
>DAMAEI010000035.1:30930-31245 GCA_031997345.1 Sedimentibacter sp.
TTTGCGAATTCCTCCAGAGCAGCCTTTTGTCTTTCAGTAAGCTTTTTAGGAATCTCGACCTTTACTCTCACATATTGGTCTCCCTTACCTGAGCCCCTGAGATTTTTTATACCTTTGTTCTTAAGTCTGAATACAGTTCCTGTCTGAGTTCCCTCAGGCACCTCGTATTTTACTTTCCCTTCAAGTGTTGGAACCTGAATTGAGCCTCCTATTGCTGCCTTTGCAAAGGAAACAGGAATTTCGCACCATACGTCGTTTCCGTCTCTTTCAAACAGCTCATGAGGTCTGACATTTATATAAACGTATAAATCTCCT
>DAMAEI010000036.1:0-5178 GCA_031997345.1 Sedimentibacter sp.
GTATCCCTTTCTCTTGGCGGTTGAAACAACTAAGTTGCCTCCCACAAAGGTTTTAACCCCTATCTCGCTCAGGCTGTTAATATTATCTTCAATCTGACTTCCATCTGGCAGAATGACCACATGAATTTTTTCTCCCTCACCCTGCACAAATTCCACTGCACGTTTAGCCAATCTATAAGCATCTATAAAACCAATGATTGCCACTTCATTTGTTATGCTCAAAGCCTTTCGCAAAGCATATGCAAAATGAAAAAAATCATACTTAATTTCAACCACCGGGACATCCAGATTAGTTCTCAAATAATTTGCCGTCATACCTCTGCTGATTATAACCTTGGCACCATTACTTACCTTTTCCTTCGCCAGCTGGACGGCATCCTCCGTCTGCATCTGATAAATAGGAAAAAATACTCCCAATCGTTCCTGTACAGCAACAAGCTTATCCTTAAGTCTGCTATTAGGTAAAATCGCTATAATTCTGTTTTCCATATGCTTACCTCTCTGTCACAATTCATTAGTACATAAACCTCAGCTTTAGCATATTTACATCATTCATTAAGGCATAAGTGCGCGAAAATAGAATTTAATCCATTATATATCCGTAATAATCCGCTGCTTATGCTATATAGTGTATATATAGATACTTGCGCCAGCGAAAAAAAAAGTAATTATGCAAAAATGCTTTACACAACTTACGACATTCTCTGCTTTATCTTTTAAAAATACAGATAACCTTAGTTTAGGCGAAGATTTTTCATTGAAATATACATGTTTTTACCAAAAGGACTTGCGTTGAAAAAAGTCGATTTTTATACTGTTTTTCGCATTAATATTTACACGGTAGATATGCGCACTGCTTACTATTTCTCTTTCAATCCACTCAACATTTCTACTATCCTATCTTCATACTTCAACAGTATTTCTGCTATTATCATTAATTGAATAGAAATCTTCCTTTCATTTATGTTTTCATTGCAAAAGCTCATAAGGGTTTGTCCTATTCCTAATCCATCCTTAACCGGTAACATTAAATTGTTTTCAACAAGGCCTAACTCTAATTGTTTGATTCCGCTTTTTAGGTTATATGAATACTCATCTATAAAGCTAATTCCAAAAAAGTCCGGCTTTCCTCCACGTTCTAATAATCTTACATAACCAACAGCAATTGTTCTGATTTTATCTCTCTTATCTAAGCTATAATAATTTTCTTCACAAAATTCTCTTTCCATAGCATTAATGATAAGAGAATTAAAGTTATTACTGTATTTTAAATCACTATAATTAACGGAGCCGGAGCCGGAGGGAGCATACCGTCCAGCATTAGACCTCGAAAAAACACCTTGCTGTCCTATGACAATATAGTTATCTTTCGTTATGGCTAATGTGGAAGCACCAATATAATTTGCACATGAACTGAAATTCAAATCATACAAAATGCTATCATTATCAAATAACATACAGTCCCCTAAAAATGGAGGACTCAAAGAATAATTTGACTTAATTTGCTTATAGACTATTTCATTTGTACATTGACCATCAAAATATAGCACATTTTGAATGTTAATCGAATCACTATCCAAGTATAAATCACTTGCCATCCTGACCAATTCGCCGTTAAATATTAATTTGTCACTCATGAAATTACGTTTCAAAATACTAGGTACATATTGTTTAATTTCATCCGCTAATTGAAACTTATAGCTCAATTTATTTACTTTAATACCCGGACCATCTATCAATTTAACATTAACGGCATCGCTCATCACATACTTTTCTTCATTTGCACCGTTAAAAAAAGACTTAACACTATATCCATTAACTACTTGTTTTTCACTTAACTGCATTTTGTCTATTACTTTGTCTTTATAATAATTGTCCTGTATAATACTAAATTTATAAGAACAACACCTATAATTAACTATTGAAGAAACAGTAGCATATATTGCTGATATAAAAGTAAGAATAAATGGCCACAGCGTATTAATATCATAACTAATATTTTGCCATCCGCCCAAATATCCTTCATAAATAACCTTAGCCACTGATAATAATGCTATTCCTGCACTAATAAAATAGCCCTTATTTATACCAAATGTCATGATTGAGCTTTGGATTTGGCCATAGGTACGATGAAGTTTGATATTAACTTTTGTGCAGATGCTACTTTTTGTTGTATTCATAAGATATCCCTATATTTTAAAATCATTTATTTTTATGTTGCTTAAAGTATGCGTTTGCCTAACTATAATGTAATATTAATAAAAAACATAATTCGCCGTTTCTTACTTCACCCCATAATACCCCACATACCAATCCGTAAACTTCTGCAGCCCTTCTTCAATTGATGTTTCTGGCTTAAACCCTACCACATCCTGTAATAAATCAGTTGATGCATATGTAGCTGGTACATCTCCGGGTTTCATGGGTTCAAATATTTTTTCAAATATTACTTCCCTGCCTAATGATCTACTTAAACATTCTTCCAAAACTCCAATAAATATCATCAATTTTTCCGGTGAATTATTACCTATGTTGAATACTCGATGCGCAGCAGCCACAGAAAGTTCATCCTTCTTAACCGGTGGATTCCCCATCAATCTCACAATTCCTTCTACAATATCATCAATAAAAGTAAAATCCCTATAAAGATCATGTTCAAAATTGCCGTCGTTAAATATTCTAATGGGTTCACCTTTGAAATATTTATCTGTAAATCCGAAGTATGCCATATCCGGCCTGCCCATTGGCCCGTATACTGTAAAAAATCTTAACCCTGTGGCTGGGATATCATACAAATGGCTGTAAGTATGTGCCATTAATTCATTGGATTTTTTAGTAGCTGCATATAAAGACACTGGATGATCAACAAAATCCGTTTCTTCAAAAGGTACCTTTTTATTAGAACCATAAACAGAGCTTGAAGAAGCATAAATTAAGTGTTCCACCGGGTTATACCTGCAAGCTTCAAGAATATTATAAAAACCTATAATATTGCTTTGTATGTACACATCCGGATTATCAATAGAATACCTTACTCCCGCCTGAGCTGCTAAGTTTATAACTATATTAGGCTTGTATTCTTTAAAAACCTTTATCATCATATCCTTATTAGATATATCGCCTTTAATAAAAATAAACTTTTCAAATGGCTTTAGCATTTCTAATCGCACATATTTAAGATTCACATCATAATAATCATTTATATTATCAATACCAATAACTTTGCAACCATTTTCCAATAATTTTTTTGATAAAAAGGACCCGATAAAACCAGCAGCCCCTGTTATAAGACATATTTTATTTATATCCAAATCATTGTAATTCATCTATCTTTCTCCTGATTTTATTAATCTCTGCAATATATGTCCCTTGTATATACTTTATCCGCTACATCCTTAATATCATCAGATAGTCGATTTGACACTATAACATCCGATATGTCTTTAAATTCATTAAAATCCCTAATAACCCTTGAATTATAAAAATTATCCGTATTAAGAGCCGGTTCATACACAACAACCTCAATACCTTTAGCTTTAATACGCTTCATGACACCCTGAATTGCTGATTGTCTAAAATTATCCGAATCTGTTTTCATTGTTAACCTGTATATACCAACTATTTTAGGATTTCTTTTAATAATCATATCTGCAATATGATCTTTTCTTGTCCTGTTTGCATCCACAATGGCAGACATAATATTTTGAGGCACATCTGCATAATTAGCAAGCAGCTGTTTAGTATCCTTAGGTAGACAATAACCACCATACCCAAATGAAGGGTTATTGTAATGAGTTCCAATTCTTGGGTCAAGACAAACACCATCAATGATCTGCTGCGTATTTAATCCTCTCAATTCTGCATATGAATCTAATTCATTAAAATATGCCACTCTTAATGCAAGGTATGTATTGGCAAATAATTTTATAGCTTCAGCTTCTGTTGAGTTTGTAAAAAGTACAGGTACATCTTTTTTAATAGCTCCATTTAAAAGAAGATCCGCAAATACTTTCGCTCTTTCCGACTGTTCACCAACAACAATTCTTGATGGATAAAGATTATCAAAAAGGGCCTTTCCTTCCCTTAAAAACTCCGGTGAAAAAATTATATTATCAGTTTCAAACATTTCTTTAATTTTCACTGTATATCCTACAGGTACTGTAGATTTAATAACCATTACCGCATTAGGATTTATTGATAATACACTAGCTACAACCTCTTCCACAGTTCCTGTATCAAAATAGTTTTTATCTGGATCATAATTTGTAGGAGTTGATATTATTACATACTCAGCGTCTTTAAATGCCATATAATTATCTGTTGTTCCAGTTAAATTTAATTCCTTAGTTGCTAAATGTTCTTCTATTTCCTTGTCAATAATAGGTGATATCCCATTATTTATCATATCAATCCTTTCCTGAATAATATCCAATGCTATTACTTCATTATGTTGTGCTAAAAGTATAGCATTGGACAATCCTACATACCCTGATCCTGCTACTGTTATCTTCATTTTATTTTATCCACCTTGTTAAACCGAGTTATTTATTTTAGTTATGAAATATTACCCCGTAGTGCTTTCAGTATTTTGACGATTTCTGAATATTAACTTAACTGCCAAGCCTTCAGTGTTATTCGAATTATGAATAACAATTATTTATTTGATACATGTTAATTTTCTTTCTAGTATATATCGTCAAGAAATATTATTTTTTCTTTTAAAACACATACGCACTAATCAATTCCCTCTTTTTCCCATCAATCCCATATAAGAAATGCAACATTTTCTCAGCAGTATTCAAAAATGCTTCACTTTCTACTTCGTTCCATTTTTCTTCAAGTCTACGCTCTATGCCATTGACACCAACAATTGATGGAACACTCAAAGCAACATCCTGAAGTCCGTACTCATCCTGAAGAACTGATGTAACAGAAGCTATTATCGGTCTTTGATTTAAAATGGCATCTGCCAAGTAGCAAACACATGTAGAAATTCCATAGTGTGTTTTTCCTTTTGTTTTTATAATAGCCGAGCCTTCTGCTCGAACCTTTTCTTCAATTTCAGCCTTTACCTGGTCATTCCATTGAATACCCATACTTTTTGCGTAGTCATTCATAGAAACACCAGCAATGGAAAGTTTACTCCAAATAGGAATTTGACCATCACCGTGTTCCCCA
>DAMAEI010000036.1:5188-9375 GCA_031997345.1 Sedimentibacter sp.
TGTACTAAGGCCAACATAATCAGCAATCGCACGCACAAGACGAGATGTGTCTAAAATATTTCCTGTACCAAACACTCTTCCGTCAGGCAGTCTCATCCATTCTGTAGCTTTATATGTCATGATATCAACAGGATTACCAACAATCAGAATTGCTCCCCGAGTATAATATGGCTTCAGTCTTTCAATTGTATCTCTTAGCATATCAAGATTCTCTGAAGCCAAGTCAAGCCGACTTTCTCCGACTTTTCGATTTCTGCCAACTGTAACGATAATTAAATCACAATCAGCACAATCCTCATAATCTCCCGCATATACAGAGGATGCGCCCATATATGGAATGCCGTGCTGAATATCCATCGCTTCGCCTGCCGCCTTATCTTTATTTCTACTAATTAGAACTATTTCTCTAGCAATATTTCTAATTGTAAGCGCATACGCAATGGATGATCCAACAGTTCCTATTCCAACTATGGCCACTTTCCTGTTTTGTAATGATATATTGTTTGATAAATTAATCATCTTAGTTATTTAGCTCCTCGTCAAATTAGGCTGATTCTTATGTTGTCAGTTTGAATAAAACAACTTACTTCAGCGCCTAATACTTTGTTTTCTTACAATATTGTTACTATCCTCGACATTTCACGAATTAAATCGTGCCCATCCCAAGTCAAAGCAAAATCCATAGATTTTCCCATTGGAACAATTCTATCTATACCTCGAGGTTTTTCATTTGCTATGAAGGCTTCAAGTTCATGTTTATCCGAACCACAATAAGTAATAGTCTGGCATTGTTCAGTACATAGGGGAATAATATCTGCAAGATTCTCTGCATCATATTCAAAGAAAAATCCACTATTATATTTATGTTCAATTATTCTCTCAAGGCTACTTGTATCAATTCTATATATTAGTTCATCTTTGTCTGTAATGCCGTCCTTGACACGTTTCACATTTACATTAGCGGCCGCAAGATATAATTCTGTTAGCTTGCCTACAGCTTGTACGGGTGCAAGAACATACTTTTCTTTAACCAAGCAGTGCAAGTGTTTCCAAAATTCCATCTTTGCTTTCTCCTTTTCCTTGCCAAACCATATAATTACTCTTGGAGATGTACAAGCATTTTGATCAGAAAAGAAAGTATCATTATAAAACTCCTGAGCGATACGGGTCTTATCCTCTATTGCCATATATCCTTCTGCATCAATTGTAGCAATGGAGTGTCTATCAGCAAAAGTTATTTCATTAGCTCGTGGCCGAAGTGCCGATTCTCGCATGGCTGAAATCGTATTATCCCCACCCCAAACAATGCGTACATTACTCATGGCGGAAAATACATCTGTAACTTCTTTTAGATGACCATAGCGTAACAGGATTATATAGGGCGCAATATCCTCATATCCATCCGCTAACAACCCTTTAATAGCATTACAGATTATTGTTACCTGTTGAAAATCCTTGCTTGGTAACCTCACAACATTAGCATTTCCTGAAAGTAAGCCAGAAACTAAACTAAATGCAAAATTTACAGGTACATTGGAAGGAGCAATATGGAAAGCAACACCTTTACCCAGCCTTAATTCGCCATTATATTTAACCTTTTCTCGTGACACTGCAGCACTACGGCACCAATATCCAAGAGTAATAACATCAGTATACTCACGTCTTGTTTTCATTAATACTTTCGAGAGTGCATTCAAAAACTCCAGAATTCTTTCATCAAAAATTTGGAGAGGCTTGACTCTATCAAGCTCATCCACTATTTCTGCTGAGCCGACTACATACTCTATTGAAGCACTTCTATAAATATCAGAATTTAGCTGCATAAGTATCACTACACCCCCTTATCTCAGCATTTCTAAGTCTTCCGTTTATCTTGAAATACTTGCCCTTGCGACCACACGAACAGTTATCTTCACCAAGAACTACACCTTCATCTTCTGTCAACAAACTATGTCCAGGATAAGATTCCGGAAGTAATGATATAACTTGAATAATACCCGTTTCACCATAATCACAAATGGAAAAATCTTCGGTCCTCCTAGTTATGACATCTGAAAACACGCTTGCATGCAGATGTCCGCACTCACACTCCATATAGATACAACCTGTTTGCTCCACCATTCCATAATAATCATGAACACTATTAATTCCACAAACACCATTTAAACAATTTTTGAACTCCTCCTTTGACACTGCCTCAGACACGAGTTTCTTCCAGCCTCCTCCATGAATTAGAATACCATTGGATAAGTCAATAGTCTTCCCCTGCTCTTTAAGTTTTACCATTTCCCTATAAAAGTGTTGCCAAATCATGAAGGTAAATCCAAACATCAGTATTTTCTTACCGTTGTGCTTTCTAAGAAAATACTCAATGGCTTCTACATCTAGTTCCATATCATCATTCAGTGCATATGTCTTATCTGTGCCAAATATAGAAAATCCAATAACGCCCGCTCCACGAGCAGAAAACATCTTTCTATCTTTAACAACAGAAGGACAGTCAATGATAAGCATCGGCATACGCACAGAACCCGTAAAGTCAGAAACAATCTTAACCAAGGTTTTTTGTTGATTGCTCACTGTAACACGATCTAAATAAATTTTAGAAACAGCCTGTCCTGTTGTTCCAGAAGAAGTCATAGTCTTAAAAATATCACTCTCATCGACACTGCGCAGCTCCAGTTCTTTGAACAGTCGTACCGGCAGAAATGGTAAATCACAATAATTAAGAGATTTGTTTACATCAAAGCCTTGTGCATCGCACATTCTGCGATAAGCCTCACACTTTTCATAATGATGTAGTGTTAGCTCTCCTAACCTGCTATTCAATAGTTCGGCCTTTTCACTTTTATCCAGTGAATATGGTGGTATTTGTAATATTTCTTCATAAATCATTTATAGTATTTCTCCAATTCAACATATAGTGTTTTTCCGGATTCGTTTTTTGGTATTTCATCTATTGCTTTTATCTCAAAAGCTGCATGATTATAATGGAGTTTTTCAGAAAGAAATGAAAGTACTGCAGACTTATTTCTTTCATCTGTAATAAATACCCACATCTTATCGTCTACACCACCACAGGCTATATCCATTTCAGGAAAAGCAGCTTTAACCATTCTCTCAGTTTCATCCAAATTCGTACGACTACCAAAAATTTTTAAGAATCTCTTTTTACGACCAACAATATAGAAAAAACCATCATCATCAAATCTTGCCATGTCACCAGTAACAAGCTTGCCATGACGGTCATCACCCTTGACAAGATCGTCACCTTTCTCTGCATATCCAAGAGTGACATTATCACCTTCATACACGAGCTCACCTATAACTCCAGATTCAGTGATAATATTCTCTTTAACATCAATCAATGAAAATTTACCACCTGGGATTGCAATTCCCATGCTGCCATATTTTTCAAACGACTTTTGATATGGGAGATATGCCATACGAGCTGTTGCTTCAGTTTGACCATACATAACCACGAATTGCTTCCCGGTTGATTCCGCATATTCAGCAAACTTCTTATGGAGTTCCGGTGACAGCTTTCCTCCAGCTTGTGTCATTGTGCGTAGAGAAGGTAAGTCCATCCGCAGGAAACGGAGTCTGTCCAATATTTCGTAGGTATATGGAACTCCACCAAATGAAGTTGCCTTGTATTTTTTTAATTGCTGCCAGAATTCTCTGTTCATGAGTGCCTTATTTGTCAAAATAATTGATGCACCAACCCACAAGTGGCTATTAATAATTGACAGCCCATATGTATAACTCATAGGGAGCGTTGTAATCGGTCGCTCTGTTTCGTCAAGTTCCAAGTATTCTACAATCGACTCTGTATTAGCCTCTATATTTTTATAGCTCTGCCGAACCAACTTAGGGCTACCTGTTGAGCCTGATGTAGTAAGAAGTAATGCAAGTTCATCAAAAAGCTGAAAAACACGAGTATATGAAGTTTTAACAAGAGAATAGCCGTGTGCAGTATACTTTTCCTCATACTTAAATTCACTAACCATTTCGCTTGGCAGCCACAGATAATCCGGTTTATAGTTTTCAATAAGAGAATGAAGTAACTCTCTATCCAAGTGTGCATCCAAAAGAACAGGTACAATGTGATTATCCACAAAAGAAACATATCCAAAGAGAGAAGCATACACATTCTCACAAAGACTAAACACTACACATCTGCCAGA
>DAMAEI010000036.1:9385-13822 GCA_031997345.1 Sedimentibacter sp.
ATGCTAACTTGTCGCAGTCATTCTTTAATTCAGCATAGGTATGCTGTGCACCATCTTCTTCTATTACTGCGATGTTTCTACTATATTTTCTCAATTCCCACATTTTATAAACCTCATGATTTCCTGCGTATGTAAATACGCCTTTATTTTATTTTTAAATACCAACAATTATTATAAAATAGCTCCTGTCTCTTGCACGGCTCTCCGTGGCCAGGATATACCGTCATCTCATCATCCATAGATTTAAAATATGGTAATGTTATTCCCTCGTATTCATCTATAGAGCCACCAGGAAAGCGAGTCAGCACCGGATGTTCAGGCACCAACACATCACCTGTGAAAACACAGTTGCTATCAAGCTCATAGCAGCAACCTCCAAGCGAATGTCCTGGTGTTATTATTGCTCTTATGAAATGATCCCGCCAAGTAAATTCGTAAGATGTGCCAAAAGTGATATCTGCCTCGCACGCAAAAGGTTTGATTGAACGAATAGTATCTGTAACGGCCTCTCTCCCATATCTACCTACCAATCCCATAAGAGCTAAAGGTCTATTGTTTTTTAGTACACTTATAAATTCAGCACAAGCTTTAGTACATACTACTACAGCTTTAAAACAATCCTTTAAATTTATAAGCCCACATGTGTGGTCAATATGTTCATGTGTTAAAAGAACTGTGACATTCTCAACACCACATTCATTCATTGCTTCTATTGCTTGCTTTGAATTATTCGGATCAATAACTAGTGCACAATCATCCTCAATAAGCACATACATATTAGAATGAATTAGCTTCATAACATATCTATTTACCTCGGAGATGTTGTTAGTTATTTTACTGTAATTATGTTCCCTGCTGTTAGACTTCCCAATCATTAAATCTCTATATTGTAATTGTTAGCAAGAATCTCCATGCCCTTTTCGTAAGAGCTTAAGTCAATAATATCATCGGTATCCATCTCAATATCAAATGCGTCCTCAATATATGTGATAAGACTCATATGTCCAATAGAATCCCACTCTGTTATTGACTGGTATTTTAGTCCTTCAAGTGTGTCTTCTGCTATGTTAAATGCATCAACAAATGCTTTTGAATATTTTTCTTTGTTACTCATATTTTATTCTCCTTAAAAATTCAGTATTTTTTTAGTTAATTCATTCGCATTTAAACCGTAGAAATCAAGCAAATAATTATAATCTGCTGCATGCTTATATTCATCAGTTAAGCCGAGATTTAAACATGGTGTAGAAATTTTATTCTTAGCCAGGCAATCATTTATTGTACTTCCAAGCCCACCTATAATACTATGTTCCTCTATAGTTACTATCTTTTTAGCTTTTGCAGCTTCAATAACTGCATTTTCATCCAATGGTTTTATTGTGTGCATATTAATAACACCAGCTTCAATTCCTTTTTCCTTTAGTAAATCAGAGACCTTTAATGCCATATAAACCATTGTTCCATTAGCAATAATGTTCACGTCAGTAGCTGTCCTTAAAGTAACAGCCTTTCCAATTTTGAAATCATAATCTTCCATATACACAGGAGGATTTGTCGTAGTTCCTGTCAATCTTATATATGTTGGGCTTTCAGTTAATGAGGCAGCTTGCACCGCCTTTATGGTTTCCATACAATCCGCTGGAGATATGATATCAATGTTAGGAATTGCTCTCAATACAGCAAGGTCTTCATTGCTTGTATGAGTTGCTCCGAGAATACCTACTGATAATCCTGAAGTAAGACCAATAAGCTTTATTGGCAACTTCATGTAGCCCATATTCACGCGAACTTGGTCAGCACAACGCATTGATGCAAAAGTACCATAGGTTGTAGCAAACGGTATAAATCCTTCTTTTGCAAATCCAGCTGCCATACCTATCATATTTGCTTCGGCAATTCCACAGTTATATAGCTTGTCAGGATACGATTGTCTAAAGCGTTCCAACCCAGAATAAAAAGTCAAATCTGCTGTGAGAACAACTAATTTTTCATTCTGCTCAGCTAAGTCATGTGCTGCAATTCCAAATGCACCACAAGAACCTAAACGGCTCCATGTTCTTGCATTACGAGAGTTAAACTCTATCATATTGTCACCCCTTGTTCCGACATAGCTTGCTTGTATTGTTCATCGGTTAGCCGATTGTTATGCCAAATTGGATTATTTTCCATAAAAGATACTCCTTTACCCTTTATTGTTTCTCCAATAATTGCCTTTGGCTTATCTGTCTCAGCCTGAAAGGCTGTTAACAACTGTTCAACTGAATGCCCATCAATAGTGATTGTCTCAAAACCAAATGCTGCCCATTTATCAGAAAGATTGTCCATATTAATTATGTCCATTGTGTCGCCATCATATTGTAGTTTATTTTTATCAATAATTACGGTCAAGTTGTCAAGTTTGTAATGGGATGCTGCCATTGCCGCCTCCCAAATCTGTCCTTCATTACACTCACCATCGCCGACAAGAACATATACTTTAGACGAATCGTTATTCTTTCTTTTCAACGCTAATGCAGTTCCTACCCCCAATGACAGTCCTTGGCCTAAGCTACCACTGGAAAATTCGATACCCATTTTTATATTCATAGAAGGATGAGCATATAGTCTCGTCTCATTATCCTTATATGTCATTAGTTCTTCTTCAGAAAGTAAACCAACTGATTTCATTGCAGTATACAGAGTCAGTGCTCCATGACCCTTTGAAAGAATAAACCGATCTCTTCCTTCCCAACTAGTATCAGTTGCTTTATATTTCATCACTCCGTTATACAATACCGCCATTATCTCTATCATTGATAATGAACCCCCAATATGAGCGCCCGTATTACCAGTGTGCTTTGTCATCCTTAGTGCATCAATCCGCATTTGCTTTGCAGCAATACGACACTTTTCTGAAATTTCCATTAATTACCTCCTCCATTAACTACAATTGTCTGCCCATTTATAAATGAAGCATGATTAGATGCTAAGTATACCACAACATCAGCTATTTCTTCAGGTTTTGCTAATCGGTCCATTGCAGATGCACGGATCATTTCCTCCCCTGCTTTATTTTCCATATGTTTAGCCATATCAGTATCGACAAGACTAGGTGCTATAGCGTTTACTCTAATACCATAAGGAGCACATTCAACCGCAAGTGTCTCAGTCCACGCTTTCACTGCAGCCTTAGAAACGCCATATGCTGAGTTGCCAGCTCTAACGTTAATGCCAGCTATACTTGACATGTTAATGATGCATCCTGATTTTTGACGCATCATAGATCGTAGAATCATCTGCGTAAGCTCCATATAAGAAAACAGGTTAACATCAAACACATCTCTAATAGTTTGAACTTTGGTCATAGCAAACAATCCACCATGCGCTATTCCTGCATTATTAACTAAAATGTCAATCCCACCTGTTTCCTTTTGGATACGCTTTATTTCTTTTTTCATGGTTTCAGCATCAGTAGAGTCAAAAAAAGCTTGATAAGTTTTCACGCAATACTGACTTTCAATTGAGAGCAAATATTCTGTAAATTCATTATTTTCGCTTCTGGTACAAGCAACAATATGATAACCTTCTTCCGCAAAGCGCTTAATCATTGCTCTACCTATGCCACCGCGAGCCCCAGTTATTAAAACAATTTTGGTTAACTTTATCTTACTAGTATCAGTAATATCAGAATTCATTTTGCAATTTTTGTTGCCTTCCATAGCTCCCCTCACTCTATCTCATACTTATCATATTGCATGTTAGCTCTTTTTTTATGCCAGTCTTCCTTAGTAATACCGACCACAATAACATCATGCGGCTTACCTTCTTTAATAATATGCTGTTTGAGGATACCTTCTTTAACAATTCCACACATTTCAAGCATTCGAGGAAGTCCTTTATTCACATCTATTACAGTGCCATATACCCTGTTCAAGTTTAAAACATCAAATGCATAATCAAATGAATTACGCTGAAGTGATATCACCTGAGCAAAGCCAAATCCTTGTTTTTCCGCTACAAACCAACCTGATTCACAGCGAAGATTCTTTCTATCTATATCAACAAAGTATAGCGAACCTACGGGAATTTCATCTTTCCATATAATCCAGCGAATTTCAGTTTCAGAATTCTTTATTTCTTCAAACCATTTTCGCTGACCATCCATCGTAAGCTTAACATTATTAAACATCATCTTACTGATGTCCTCCCGCATTCGCCAATTCATTAATAACTCAAGTTCGTTTTCAGTTAATCTCTTAAGTTCAATTGCCATACCATACTCCTATTATTTTACAAATTTGCTCATCCAGCAATAATACCTAATCTTATTCTTCTATCAACCACATGCGATAGGATTTTTGATTATATGTCATCTAATCATATAAGCAAAAAATAATTAATATATACTATTAACTATTATAATGCTTAATATGAACATATTGCAACCGACTCTTCGTT
>DAMAEI010000036.1:13985-29871 GCA_031997345.1 Sedimentibacter sp.
GCCAAGCTATTTCTTCAATGCAGTAAATATTCATCCCACACGCTTTCTGTACCATACGAACAAAATTTGATACATCAACAACATCATCGGGGGTATCAATTGATATTTCTACGTACCCCCTATCAAGCACCTCGGTATATAGCCTTTTATCTCTGCATCTGTTTAAATCAATTGAAAAATGATCTTTATCAGTAGCACATATAATTTCATTCAGCCTATTTCTAGGACAAAACAACATGGGAACTTCACAATAATCATACTGGGTATATATCTTTTCACTGCTATCTAAAGAAACTATTTTCATATTATCATTAAAAGATATGGATGAAACCAATTCGTCAGATGCAACATTGAGCTTTTTGGGCAGAGATAAGATAGTTAATCGCTCCTTATTCATAGCTTTTTGGAAAAATCTCGTTTGGTCAACACCATATATGAAGCTTCTTCCATACACAACCATTACATTGTTACAATTCATGTTGTTATTAAGGTGAGTTCGGACACTTTCCGGCTCTGATCCGCAATAAAAAATGTTTATGCCAAGTTTATTGCCATTGCCAAACTCTGATAACATAAAATTTAATTCTCTTTCGTTGCCCACAACAAATATAGTCTTTACTCCTACCAACAGAAAATAACTGAGTTGAAAGTAAACTAATGGTTTATCGTATATTGTTGTATCTGCCCCAATGCCGTGAAAATTTTCCGGCAAGACCAAAAGCCCATTCCAATCCTTGTCATGATGTATGACATCTCCAGCAAGGAGACTGTCTATGTCAGTGTCAAGAAGAATAGCAAGCTTTCCAAAGTATGTTATGTCCGGGAGCCCAAGCCCCCTTTCCCATTTAGACACAGCTTTATCACTTATCCCGATACGGTCGGCGAGATTCTTTTGAGTGAATCCCGCTCTTTTTCGTAAATATGCTATAGCTTTCCCAACCTTTTTAACATCCAAAAGAATTCCGCCTCCCTCAATATCACCGTTTTCTCTTATTTTACAAACTCATTCACACCATTGATAATACTCTGTATTTCTTCATCCGTCAGCCACATGTGTAAAGGCATTGTAATAAGATGCTGACTGATTTCATGAGCATATGGGCAGGTACCATTGGCATAAAGATACATGCTGTACTCAGTATTATCACGGTAGTGAACACCGCAATTGATTCCCTTCTGAGACAGGTACTCTAACAATCCTTCTCTATTTGGAACTGCCAGTTCATACAGATGGAATGAACACTCATCAGCATAATTAGCTGGGATAATCTTAATTTTTTTATTATCCTTAAAGCTCTTATTGTACATTTCAACTATCTGACGTCTCCTCGAGTTCTCTTCATCAAGATACTTCATCTGAACCAATGCAATTGATGCCATGATAGCATTTCCGTTGTATTTGTAACCTACATAGTCCACATCGTATTTCCAAGCATAAGTACCCTTGTTTGAACGAGCATATGTATCTTTGTTTATTCCGAGCCAAGCAAGTTGACGAGCCAGTTTATCAAAACGCTCTTCTTTAAAACAAATCATTCCGCTATCACCAGAAGGCAGATTTTTTACTGCCTGATAAGAATATATTGCAACATCAATTCCATCCCAAGTTCCGGGGCAAACACCATCCACCTTTGTGCCAGACATATGTGCAGCATCAAGAATGAGCTTCAGATTATATTTCTTACAGATTTCTATTATTTTGTCAAGTTGTCCAACACGTCCACCATAACCAACAAAGATAACTGCACGGGTTTTATCGGTAACTTTTTTCTCTACATCATCAGGATTAAGACAGAGATATTCGTCAACATCAGCAAATGTGACATGCATATTTTCGTAAAGAACAGCATGGTTAGTTGAAACAAATGTAATCGGTGTAGAAATGATTTCGTCTCCATCATTCCAATCATTTTCCATTTTAAGAATCTTCACAGCAAGGTGAAGACCAACTGTGTTAGAATTTAAATAATATGCGTACTGGTGTCCAGTATATTTTTTCCATTCCTCTTCCAGCTCCACTGTCTTAAATCCCATTCCGGTCCAACCCTTTTCTAGGCACTCCTTTACAGCATCAAGACACTCATCAATATGAAACTTAGGTTTTAATACTTGAATAGACATTTATTTTCTCCTTTATACGATTAATTAATATTAAACTGTGTTACTTATTAGCATACATGCGCTCATAGTAGTCCCGATATTCACCGTCAATTATGGCTTCCCACCATTTCTTGTTATTGAGATACCAATCTATTGTCTTATTTATACCATCCTCGAATTTCGTCTCAGGAAGCCAGCCAAGTTCATCATATATTTTCGTCGGGTCAATAGCATAGCGCATATCGTGACCTTTTCGATCTGTTACATAAGTTATTAAGCTTTCTGGTTTGCCAAGTTTATGACAGATCAACTTTACAATATCAATATTACGCATCTCATTATGCCCGCCAATGTTATAGACCTCACCAACAGTACCATTATGAATTATAAGATCGATAGCTTTGCAATGATCCTCCACATAGAGCCAGTCTCGAACATTCTCACCTTTGCCATAAACAGGAAGAGGCTTATCATAAAGTGCATTTGCAATCATAAGCGGAATCAGCTTCTCCGGAAAATGGTACGGACCATAGTTATTAGAGCAACGACTTATAGTAACAGGCAACCCAAATGTACGATTATATGCCTGAACTAAGAGATCAGCACTTGCTTTAGAAGCACTGTATGGGCTGCTTGTATGAATAGGTGTTGCTTCTGTGAAAAACTGATCCGGTCTGTCAAGTGGTAGGTCACCATATACTTCATCTGTGGATACTTGATGGTAACGCTGTACTCCATACTTTCGGCACGCATCCATCATAACCTGTGTACCTAAGATATTTGTATGAAGAAAAACCTCCGGTGTTTCGATAGAACGGTCAACATGGCTCTCTGCAGCAAAATTGACTACTATGTCAGGATGTTCTTTTTCAAAGATTTCATACACAGCCTTTCTGTCGCAGATATTTGTCTTATAGAAAACAAAATTCGGATTCTCCATAGCTTCTGTTAACGTGGACATATTTCCTGCATATGTAAGGCAGTCCAAACATACAATCTTGTAGTCTATATATTCTCTGAGCATGTAGTAGATGAAGTTGGAACCTATGAAGCCCGCTCCTCCGGTAACAAGTATTATCATAGTAACCCTCCAGTTAAAAACTCTATCTTTGATTCAGCAAGTGTTGGATTCTTTAAATCCTTTTCGCTGAGAATTATTTCACCAACATCCGGCCAGTCAATGGCAATGTCAGAATCATTATATATAAGTCCTCCTTCATCTTCCGGGTGATAAAAATCGTCACACTTGTAAGCAAACTCAGCATGATCGCTAACAACCATAAAGCCATGCGCAAATCCACGGGGAATCATCAACTGTTTTCTATTATCTTGTGATAATAGCACACCAACCCATTGTCCATAAGTTTTACTGCCTTTACGTAAATCAACCGCAACGTCAAAGACCTCTCCTTTCAGAACACGTACAAGTTTTGCTTGAGGATGAGTTTTTTGAAAATGTAAACCACGTAAGACACCTCTTCTTGAACTAGACTGGTTATCTTGGACAAAAGTGTAATCTAACCCAGCATCTTTAAAGTCCTTTTCTTTATATGTTTCCATAAAGTACCCGCGATGGTCGCCATATACCTTCGTATCGATAATATAAACCCCTTTTATCTTTGTTTCTGTAAATGTGATATTACTCATAATCTTTGCCTCACTTCATTAGTATACAATTTTTCCTTCTGCAACATTTTTTAAATGCGTGCCATATGGAGATTTTCCATAACGTTCTGCCGATTCAAGTAACTTCTCCTTATCAATCCACTTGTTTCTATAAGCAATTTCTTCTGGGGCAGAAATCTTCAGCCCCTGTCGTTTTTCAATCATTTGCACAAAATTTGATGCTTCTACTAAGCTATCCATCGTACCAGTGTCAAGCCAAGCAAATCCACGTCCAAGAACAATACCTTTTAGCGTTTCATTCTGTAAATACAGGTCGTTAAGAGATGTGATCTCGAGCTCTCCACGAGCAGATGGCTTAACCTTCTTAGCATATTCAACAACACGATTATCATAGAAATATAAACCTGTGATACAGTAATTGCTCTTCGGATTCTTGGGTTTTTCCTCCACTGATAGAATCTTTTCTTTATCATCAAACTCCATTATTCCAAATCTCTCCGGATCATTCACATAATAGCCAAAAATTGTTGCATAGCCTTCTTTAGCATTTTTGACTGCCAGATTAAGTTTATCTACCAGTCCGCCACCATAAAAGATATTGTCTCCAAGTACCATGGCACATAGATCATCACCAATAAAGTCCTCTCCAATCAAGAAAGCCTGGGCAAGACCATCTGGAGAAGGTTGAACTTTATATGACAGTTTCACCCCATACTGACTGCCATCTCCAAGAAGACGCTCAAAATTAGGTAAATCTTCCGGCGTCGAAATAATAAGTACATCTTTTATGCCAGCTAACATCAGCGTAGATAACGGATAATAAACCATAGGCTTATCATAAACCGGTAGTAATTGTTTTGATGTAACCATTGTAAGCGGATAGAGTCGAGTACCTGCTCCACCAGCAAGTATAATTCCTTTCATATTGTACCTCCTATCGTCGATAAGTATCAGAATGTTTTTTTATTAAGCCAATAGTCTTGCTAAAACCATCTTTTTTTAAATGATACGATAGTTTATTGCAAATGTCCCTTACCTGAAAATATACATGACCTATTAATGATTTATGTATTTTAAACGCTTGCTCATTGCTCTTTTTATAAGATTCAATTTCCGGAATTAGTGTTTGAAGTACTTTCACAGATGCGCTGACAGTAAATTCGTTTCTTAAAAGTCTCTGCGCATTTTCAACACACTTCTTTGCATATTCAATATCTCTCACACAATTTTGCAAGGCAATAAGCCAACTGTCTGAATCATTGTTAACTAAAAAGCCATTCACATTATCTTGTACCACAAGTGTATAAGGCAAACAATTTGAGTACAGACCCAATGTACCTATTTTTGTATACTCTATAAACTTGTTATAATATTTTCTATTTTCAAACTTACTATCTGACAAAGGTGCTATCCCTATGTCAAAACGATTCTCTCTCATAAATTGATTATATTTGTCATATGGCATTTGTGGAATGAAATGAAAGCATTCCCTATGTTCGATGCCGGTTAATTCAGGCTCTACTCCAACAAAAGTAATAGAAACTTTTTCATGGTATTCTTGAAGAAATCGATTAATAACAGGCTTAATATATTCGTCAAAAAAATGTGCATGATCTCGACCTGCCGCATAAACCATTTTAATTTTGCTTCCAACTTCATCTATAGGAAGAATATCCTCTTCAAGAACCGCACTGTTTAGAACAGCATATCTTTTAGTTTTAGTTAATTGTGCATACTCTTCTACTAAAACCGGATTAGCGCCTATTACAATGTCCGCATATTTTAAACACGATTTTGCGTAATTAGCTTTCCAGTTTCTTGATGGGTTTGCATCTTTATTCAAAAGGTCATCATCAAAAAAGGTGATGTAGAATGCACCTACTTCCTTAACCTTTTTAGCAACCTCAAGCGAATATATACTCAATGGCCTAATTGCAAGATAAATGTCACACCAATTCAGATCATCGGATGTAATTTCTTTAACCTTTTTTATTTTGAAGTCAATACCTTTACATTGCAAAAGTACAGCCGTAAAATATGCATTATTAACTTCTGTGGTGTTATTTATCTTTTCGAATTCTATAAGCACTTTACCCAAATATATTACGCTCCTTTAATTATCAAATTACTACATTTAACATTTTCTCAGCAACTTCGTCTTAACCTTCGTTTTCATTTCTAAAAATTTGCCAGCCCTTGCATATACAAAAAACATGTGCCACCAACCACACACTCTAAACCATGCATAAGCAAGCCCTATTATAAAGAGTTTAAACCTCACCTGGCTATGAGAGCATTTTGGTGCTCGGTAATCACATAGCTCTGGTATATCGGCCACAAGTTTTTCAAGAACATTATCTGCACTAAAATTTTCGCATATATGGTACTGGGCATTCTTTGCGCACTGCGACCTAAACTCTGGGTTATCTATAACCTTTGAAAGTGCATTCAGCCAGGCTTCTGAGGTGTTCTCACACAAAATTCCATTATAACCATCCTCTATTACCTGTCTATACAAACCGCAATCCGAATAAATACCCGGGATACCTGCAACTGTATATTCAACATATTTATTAAAATATTTGTAAGCTGAAAATCCACCATCTTCCAGTGGTGCCAGACCAATATCAAAATGTTTCTCTGCCATATATTTTTTGAATTCATAATATGGCATGTGTGGAATATAGTTAATTTTTAGCTTGTCTTTATATTTACTCAAATCCGGCTTAAGTGCCATTAGGTAAAGCTCCAATTTCTCTGGATATTTTTCACAGAGAAGTGGGATAACTGGCATCAATATCTTATTAAACATATCCATAGTTCCGTCATTAACATATAGCGCGATCTTGAATTTATCTAAATCACTTTTAGTATCTATACCAGGTTTTGTTAACTCCATAACTTCAATAATCGTATGTGTAATAGCGTACTTTGGTATATTGCCTATCTCCACATATTTTTTTGCTAGAAGTTCATTTACTGCTAGCAAGCAATCCACATTTTGGGTCAGCTCCTGCAATGATTTTGCCCTTGCCGACCAATAACCTTCACCATCTTTTCCATAGTCATTACCTAGCCCAATAAAATCATCATCTAAAACGAGTATCCAATATTTGCCTAACTTGCGTGCATATTTTGCTAATTGAACTTCGAAGCTTGATGTACTTCGTACTGATATGACAACATCGCACCAACTGATGTCTTCTACTGCTACTTTGCTGACAGTTTTACTTCGCACGTTGACTATATCTCTTTGCTCCAGAAGACTGAGCATGCGAGTAATTTCTATATTACATGGTTCAACTACTTCGTACAAAATCAAAACGTTACTCATCATATACTCCTTATGCTACCCTTTCTTAGCTTTAATTTTCTGCAACATTGACATTGTATAGCCATATAGCATTCTATAATTTTCATTCTTAGTTATGATCGATGCCAGGATATAGAATCCTGCTCCAGATATCATCTGTAATAATAGCAACGGCAATCGCCCTATAGCAATGAATCCCACTAATCTAGCAATTAGCATAACTATCAATGACATAACAAGTGCCGGGAAGATATCCGTAAATAATTCTATATAGGAATAACCAATATATTTCTTAACCTGATAATGTGTAACCATAGACACAATGATACTAGTTACAGTAGTTCCTACCGCTATCCAGTAGATTGACTTCTTCAAAATAAATACTACAATCAGTAGATTTGTAAGCATCAATACAGAACGTAGAAGTTCGATTCGTAAGGTAATTTTACTGTCACCTTTTGCATAGAATACACTATAACCAATTGCTCGGATAGGGTTGACTACATAATAAATACAGAAAAAATTCATAAAAGTAATGCTTGGATTCCATTTCTCTGTAAGAAGTAGTGGAACAAGTACACTCGAAACACCAATCAATCCGAACATCATAGGAAAGATTATATACTCTGTTAATGACATTACACGTCTGGCAACACGTTTCATACCATCTAAATCATTTTGCCTTGATGCTAAGGCTGGTAAAAGTACGCTATTAATCGCATTATAAGTGTTGAGACCTATGGTTTCGGGTATTACATTTCCACGATTATAGTATCCAAGATCCGCAGTAGAATACACTCTTCCTACGACTAAGCTTATGGTGTTATTCCCGAAGAAATCTAAAAATGATGTACTCAACACACCAAATGTGAATTTGGAAAGTTGTCTTACGACTGTATTTGAAAACTTAAATGATAAATTCCATTTAAACATAATCATCAGCACAATCATATCAAATAAATTAGCAAGTAGCTGTTGTGCGACCAATGCCCAGATACCCCAACCATAATATGCCATGATTACACCAATAATACCAGCAGCTACATTACTCAAAAAAGCGGATATCGACATCTTTTTAAATGCCATTTCCCGAGTACCTTTTGCTCGAATAACTGTAGTTATAGCTTGTGGAAAAAGTAAAATCATGATTACACGCAGCACTTCTCTAAGCTCCGAGACTCCATAAAATACTGAAATATATGGTGCAGCAATGAAGAACACCACATATAAACTCACTGAGAATAAAAAGCTCATGCACGTTATCGTAGAATAATCTATATCACTAATATTTTCTTTGCGGACGATTGCTATATTAAAACCGTTCAATATAAAGATATCCGAGAACGTTATAAACACTGTTGTTAAAGCAATAACTCCATATGCTTCCGGTTCAATCAGCCGTGCTAAAATAACTGAAATAACTAAAGATATCATCTTGCGAAAAATTACATCTGTAAATTTCCATATTGCGTTACTTGCGAATTGATTTGCAGAAACCTTCATTAATACACTCCACCTAACCTAAATAATCAAGCATATATAAAACAAACTATTGAAACAGCATATTATCTCGAAACGTTGCAAATACATCATGGCTTTGCATTGAGTATATGTATAACGCAAGCAATAATACTACCAATATCAAAATAATAAACTTATACATCATCTTTTTATAACCACGCATGTTTAACCGACTATATTTAAACGATGCAAACGTGCTATAATATACCATCAACACACCAAATAAAAACCGTTGGTATTCCGAAGAAATGAGATATCCAGGTATTGCCAGCAAGCCATAAATACTTATATTTTTATATAGGATGAGTTGTTGGTACATACCCTCTTCTGCATTCGCTGCATCCTCAACAAGATCTTTTTTATGTGATTTCATTATGAGTTTTGTTAATGCTGAAATTAACATCGGAAATGCAATAACAAAAAATACATTTACTAAAAACCCTGTAAGATTTAGACGACCAATCCCTGTATTATTTAGTGATAACCATTTTATTAAAGTGACATTTGGATAATATTTCAACACTATATTTAACAATATAGAAGATCTAATTAAAAAAGCACTTATAATTACAGCAACTATCATTAAACAATATTGGAGTATCTTATATCTCTTCTTTGCAAATAGAAATACAAGATAAAATATTACTGATTTATGAAAAAGAGAAGCAATAATAACGCAAATTATATATTTAAAATTCCCTATTTTTTGTCTTGGTAAAAGATAGGGTATTCCAAAACATACAATCATGGAGGCCAATGCAAAGCGTATACCTGATACATTCAATACAAAGGGCATAAGTAAAAACATTGCCAAAATATAATTTATATGAGAGCTTAAGCGTTTTGCTGTCGCTATTGCCAAACAAGAATATATTGCTGCATAAACCATTCTAAATTGCTGATAGGTTAATCCCGCATTGCGGAACAGATTACATAGAAATTTGAATCCCCACTCTACCTTGAAACTTGAGGTATAAAAGTAATACATTTCGTATGAGCTATAATCCGGGGAATTAGTATTTAGCCCCATAAGAATCCAAAAATAAGTTAAAAAAAGAAAAGTAACTATCTTAGATTTATCGAATCTCATTCCAATTACGAAGAGTATAAGTGGTATAAAATATGCTAAAAATATTTTCATTTATCAACTCCAAAATCAATACCTGTGACATAGCCTACCATGTCTTCAAAATAAGGATGATCATAAAATGAAGATTTCACTTCAGCAAAAGGCTTATTTAAGAATTCAGATAATATATTCAAGTCATCAACGCCAAGAATAAAAATATTATTGGGATTATAAAAATCACAATCAACAATATTCTTATCATCAGTAATCAGTTTTATCTTATGAATTAACGATTCTGCTATTCTTATTGTTATTCCTTTTTGGCAGCCATCACTCAAATGAAGAATTGCCTTTGTTTTACCAATCAATTCTAAGACCTCTTCATAAGGCATAAAACGCTTGTAGCTTTTATTCTTCATAAGTTGATACCTTCTTTCAGGAACTATATGAAAATATGTTTTTAATCCCAGCCGTTCAAAATTATCTTGTAATTCATTTATTTTTTCAAGTCTGTTTTTATCTTTTCCAACATAGACAACATCATAAATCGGCTCACTTTTTTTGACTTTCCACTGAGTGAAATAGCCACCTCCATCATAACAATTAAGATTGTATTTTTTAGCATCTTCAAAATCTACTGTCCATTTTTCACACCAATCGTCACTTATCAACTTTGGGTTTACTGAAGAGTTTACTGGATTTGAATAAAAAAGTATTATTCTACAATTGATAGTTTTATCATGAAGCCATTTCATAAAATCAGGAATAATTAACGACTCATAAACAAATATAATCTTATCGTGTACAATATTTTTTTTGTTAAACCACCACTTCTTCCCAGGAAGATTTAGGCGAAAGATAAGCTCTCGTAATATTCTAAAAGTTATTGAATTACCAATGTATGGGTCATAGACATCAAATCCAGCTTCTTTAATAAACTTATAATTCCATCCATGATGAGGTAAAATGAATATTATTTCTAATTTATTAGTCATTTCTTTTACAATAACATCTCTTGTTGATTTATTAATTTCCATTCTATATACCCCAAATCAATTTTTAGCTTTCCTTAACAACTTGTCAGACAAAAATTTCATCAACCATATAGGAGCAATATATATTACTGTTTGGCCGACTGTGACTACAATCAAATCCCAAAGAGAACAATAACCACGTTTATAATTTTCTTTTTCGACATATATATAGCTTTTACAATATTCCCAACTCTTTCGACGTTTATAATTACCTTCATTAGATCTAAAAAGCAAAAGAGATTCGTTTATATTTAAAGCATAACAGTTCATATTTATCATCCTTGCAAACAAATCTAAATCTTGTTTGCGGCGCATATTTCCATATCCACCACATCTTATAACCTCAGATTTTCGGAACATAACTGTTGGGTGATTAAATGGACTACGGCGGCGCATGAACTTACAAATGCTCTCATAGTCATGTGGAACAACTCGTGAAGAGACAACATGAGTGGGTTCATTGTAGAACTCGTCAATATTGGTTCCTGCTATTGCCAATTTAGGATTAGCCTCAAACAATTTAAGTAGTTTTTCACATCGCTTAGGAAGAGAAATATCATCTGCATCCATTCTGGCCACAAGATCATTCCTACATTCAGCCAATCCAGCATCAAGGGCTTTTCCAAGTCCACTATTTAAGTCAAGCTTTACAAGTGTAAAAATGTCATGGTTATTTGATACATAATCATCTATCACTACTCTTAATTCTTCCCCAAGTTGCCCGTCTTCCACTAAGACAAACTGTTCACAACCAGCGGTCTGCATTAACATGCTCTCAATACTTTGCTTTAATTCATTTGGCGAGTCATCGCAATACACAGACATTAAAACACTATATTTTTCCATATCCATCACATCTCCGTCAACTTTATACTATCCATCAAACTATATTTCCTATATTCTTCCTTGTACTCACTCATATGAAAATCATAGGTTAAGCTACCAAATGCTTTATTTACCTGTCCATTTACGCGACTCATAAGTTTTAATGCCCAATCAAATCCTCTTATTATTCTTACTTTTTTACCATGAGTCTCTGCGACCATCTTTATTAACTCACTAGTACTCGTCCACTCTTTATTCTGCGGCCAAAAAATACCTTCTTCTTCATTTTCAATCATCAAGCGAATAAACTCTACGAGATTTCCAATATATAGCATGGACCGCGCATTTTTTGATTTTGGGAACACCGATACCTTCAGTGCAATCTTAGCAAGGGTTGGATAATTGCCTTTGCTCCCTTTTCCATAAACCATAGGAGAGCGTATGATTACGACTTTAAACGTTGATGAGGAAAGAGGAATAATCCCATTCTCAGCCTGCACCTTGCTATCTCCATAATAGTTAGCTGGATTTACTGGCGTGTCTATTGTAATTAGTTTTTCTTCACTTATCGGAGCACTGTTTCCATACACAATTGCAGAGCTCATAAAAATGAATTGTTTCACGCCTTCTTCCTTAGCTTTCTTAGCAATTTCAATTGTTAAATCTCTATTTACTTTATAATAGAGAACTTCCATCTTAGGATCTGATGATACATGGGCTATCCCAGCAACATGGAAAACCACATCAAACTCTGAAAAATCTTTCTTCTTCCAGAGGTTATCTCTAGTGCCAACCGTTTCTAACTTATATTTATCAGGATATTTTACTAACCAATTTTCAAGACTTGTTCCTATATAACTATTAGATCCTGTTATAAGTATACTTTTCATCAAATAATCTCCTTCTTACTTGATTCCTTGTCTCTTTGTATTTTAGAAGTCCCGCCTTCAACAACCCCATCATGCTTCAGCACTGATATGATTGTACCCAAAAAGCACTTAATATCCATACTGAAACTCACCCTCTTAACATATTCCCCATCTAAACTTGCTTTAATATCAATTGGAAGTTCATCCCTTCCGTTAATCTGTGCCCATCCTGTAAGACCTGGACTAATATCATTGGCGCCATACTTATCCCTCTCTTCAATCAAGTCATACTGATTCCAAAGAGCAGGTCTAGGTCCAATTATACTCATATGACCAACAAAAATATTCCAAATTTGTGGAAGCTCATCAAGACTTGTCTTTCTAAGGAACTTACCAACCCTCGTAATCCATTGTTCTGGGTTATCTAACAAATGCGTTGGACAATCCTTAGGAGTATCTATCCTCATGGTACGGAACTTCAATATATTAAAATGACTCTTATGGATTCCTACTCTTTTTTGTTTGAACAAAAATGGTCCTTTAGAGTCAATCTTAATTGCAATAATTAATATCAAAAAAACAGGTAAAAGAACTACCATTCCCATTAAGGATAATATGATATCTAATATTCTTTTTATATATCTATACATTTCATCACCTTGACATAACATTAGATCCTTCGCTTCGCTAGGATGACAATAAACACTTATTCTTTTCATTTGTTACTCTTTTATATGTTGGTACTAATTTCTCTAATAAATATATTATTTTATCAATATCTGTATTATAGGCTGCTTGTTCTAATTCGTTTATTAATTCAAATAATTCTTGCTCATCGAATTCAGAAGGTTTTTCTATAAATATTTTATCTATGTCTGTTTGTTTTTGATTTTCATTTCTTGTTATTAATAGTTCTTCATATAATTTTTCACCTGGTCTCAGACCAGTATATTCTACCTTTATATCCACTCCCGGCTCTAAGCCAGATAGTTTAATCAAATTATATGCTAAGTCTTTAATCTTCACAGGTTCACCCATATCTAATACAAATATTTCTCCGCCTTCAGCCATAGATGAGGCCCTGAGAACTAATTGTACAGCTTCTGGTATGGTCATAAAGTATCTTGTTATTTCTTCATGAGTGACCGTAACCGGTCCACCTACTTTAATTTGTTCTTTAAATAATGGAATTACTGAACCATTGCTGCCAAGAACATTTCCAAAACGTACTGCTACAAAATCCGTTTCACTATGTTTATTATATGACTGTATTATCATTTCAGCAATTCTTTTTGTTGCACCCATTACATTAGTTGGGTTGACTGCTTTATCTGTAGAAATAAGAACAAACCTTTTAACTTTGTGTTCATGTGCTACTTGAACAACGTTATAAGTTCCTATAACATTATTTTTAATTGCTTCTTCTGGATTCTTTTCCATTAAGGGAACATGTTTATGTGCAGCTGCATGGAATACAATATCAATATCATAGCTTGTAAGTATTTGATTTAATTTATTATTATCTCTTACAGAAGCAATTTCAACCTCTATATCAAGTGCATCACGATATTGTCTGATTAACTCTTGTTGTATACTGTAGGCATTGTTTTCATAGATATCTAAGATAATTAACTTTTTAGGTGAATAGGTAGAAATTTGTCTACAAAGTTCCGAGCCTATTGATCCACCACCACCTGTTACAAGTACTGTCTTACCTTGAATGTAGTTTTTTGTTAATGAACAATCCAAGCTTATTGGTTCCCTTCCAAGTAAATCCTCGACCTGTACTTCTCTTATTTTATCCATTATTTCATTATCATTAGTTAAGAGGCTGTAAACTTCAGGTAATATTTTCAATTTACATTTAGTATCTGCACAAATATCTAATATACGCTTTTTGTTTTCTCTATCTAAAGATGGTATAGAAATTATTATTTCTTCTATATCATACTTTTTCACTATTATAGGAATTTCATATGTTGAAGATACAACTGGCACAGAGTTTATATTTCTGCCAATTTTAGCTTTATCATCATCTACTATACACTTAGCCATATAATTGTTTGGATTATTTCTACTGATTTCATTTAATATTGCTACAGTGGCCTGTCCTGCACCAACTATCATAATATTAGTATAATGACTTAACTTTTTTGAACTTTTATCGCCAATAATCAATACAGCTCTGTACACTACTCTTATAGCCATTGTACAAAAACTTGTCACAAAAAATGCTACAATGTATACATAATATCTTACATAAATATTAAAGAGTTTTGTAATTATTAAAAAAAATAAATTTGCAACGACTGAGGCCTGTAAACATTTATATATATCCTGTATCCCCGCATATCTCCATATGTTTTTATAAACACCCATTATAATAAACGTAGCTATATACATAACAGTATATATATACCACGTATCTGCAAACCAATCAATTTTAGTTGGATGTACGCCACTTATAATGTGCGGTGATAAATATGAAACCACTGCAATAAGGGTGTCTATAAGTATTAGTATATATTTACGGTATTTATTCAATAATTTAAAGATGCTGTTATATATATTTGACATATTTCCCTCATAAATAAATATTAAGAAATCTCTTTTTTTAATCTTAAATTTATGCTTATACCCAATCCAAATATAATCCATAATATTGGCGCTACACTTACAACACTATCATTGAACATTCCTGCTGCAAAATATCCAATAACACTTATTAAGCACGATGCTCCCAAATATTTTTCTAATGAATCATAAGTTATTTTACTATATAATTTAAAGCTTGTAATAAAATAATATACAAGTGCTGCTAATATTGAAAAAATAGATATTATTCCTGTATTTATAGATATTTGCAAATATAGGTTGTGCGGTTTATCGACTATAATACTCGGATCATTAAATGTATATAATTTAGCCAATACTTCATCCTGTGGAAATGCCATAGGATAGTTGTCAGGCCCTGATCCTGAAATAATATAAGTTTTTAATAAAGGAATTGTTCTGCCCCATATATATCCCCTGCCAGAAGCAAGCTTTTCCAAGCCATCCAGCGACTTAATAGTATCTGCTATAATAGGTTCTATTATTCTTCCTCCTGAGCCTAACAATTTAACCCCTTCATTTGTAAAGTAAAAGTTTATAATTCTGCCTAATACATTCACAGTAACACCAGGGTAATTACTCTCAATTATAATTGCATAATCATTGTATTTTTCATTGTTTATTGTTATTTCTTTTCCTTTTGTCGTAATTTCTAATTCATTGTAATCTTCATCAAGAAAGTATAATTTGTCTTCATCTATTTTAAAATTTAAGGTTGCTCTATTTGTTATAATAGCAAAAGTATCCTTCCCTAATGTGATGTCCTCAATTCTAAATATTGCTTCATTATTAAAAAAAGCTCTAGTATTTTCAATTTGCTGTTTTAAATTCAAAGTTTTAAGTCTATCAACAATTCTACCTTCTGAAATATTGTTTATTCCTATTACAACTAAGGCAAAGACCATAATTAATACCG
>DAMAEI010000036.1:29881-30487 GCA_031997345.1 Sedimentibacter sp.
ACAAAGCAAAAACACTCGATACCGTGACTCCTAGATACCCAGCCCTTGAATTACAACCGATCCAAACAAAAATCATCAATACTACAGCTATACCTGAAATAATTCTCTGTTTCTTTGTCTTTGCCCCTAATAAAAATGCAACCGACAATGGCAACATCAAAGTAGCAAAGCTACCCACAAAGTTTGTATTAAACAAGGTTCCGTATATGGTCTTAGACCCAAACGAGAACGATAAATTGTCTAAATGCAAATAATTCGGAACAATTAAATCCTTTCCCAACTTAGTCTGAAAGATATCAAAGCCAAAGTACTGTCCTACGCCAATTATTCCTTCAACTATCATCAAAAACAGAAATGCATTAACAAACAAATTCACATCTCTTTCATTATTGACGAAATTAATAGTCAGGAATGTCAGTAGTACATAACTCAAAAGCACAAACATACCTTGAAACATATCCACAAATCCCCACAGGGCTGTCTGTGTATCTAATGCAAATATAGTCGATATTATTACAAACAGCGCATAAATCCCCATAGGGATATAGTATTGCTTCAAATCCTTCAGTGGCAATTTCTTCTGTATGTAGAGTATTATATAGAAAA
>DAMAEI010000036.1:30497-31162 GCA_031997345.1 Sedimentibacter sp.
AACCAAGGCTATTGCTGTAAGGATTACAACCCATTGTGCTTTCCAATAGCTGAAGAAATCCCAGTACTGCTGCTGGCCTGTCCAATATAAAGCTTGAGTAGTGCCTGACAGGTCTACGTATTTGGCGTGTACTATCAGAGGTACAAAGCCTGCTATTAGTAGAAGTGGTAAAAAGTAAAATGTTGATAGCCTTTTGTTTTCGTAATCTATGGTAATAGTGTTTTTTGTTTTGTTTTTTTCAGTATTAATTTTCACGTTGTTCTCCCGCAGTGATTATTGTTTTTATTTGTCGTATTATATTTTAACACCTTATGGCATATGTTGCAACGCTTTTTATGGATATAAATATTGTATATCTTGCAATATTTACTAATAACCCATATATTCCTTAATCAGTTCTCTGTTTGCCGTCAGATCGGGCACAAGTACGGACATGTCGTATATTGTGTCGGGAGTGAATGTTCCGTCTGCGGGTATGCGGTAGGTACCTATATCCGAAGCGTCCATGAGAGCCACTCTTGTTACAAGGCTGAGTATTTGTGTATTCGTAAGGTTGGTTGTTATAAGCGGCATAATATCATTCGCCAGTTCTAGCAGGGTTTTTAAATTCGAAGCCTTGGCTTCGTTGAATACTGATACCAGCACGTTTCTTTGTCGCTCTGTGC
>DAMAEI010000037.1:0-2938 GCA_031997345.1 Sedimentibacter sp.
GTATATACTAATTCGCTCCAAGGGAACTGATTTAATGCGAATTAGTATTATATTTGATTATTTAAACATGGAGCTTGAATTTAATACCGATGTGCTGTATAGCAAAAGCACATCCTGATTATCGAACGCAACATATTCACCTATTAAATCGCTGGCAATATATCGTATATCAATCATTGTAATCTTTGAATAGCTGTCCAGCAGAAGCGGTACCAGGCTGCTTCCGAAGGAATCGCGGAACACCACCAGCTCCTTTCCGTTTTGAACGGAAGGATTATCTATAACCAGAAATGCGGCAGCGCCGGACAAATATACATCATAAGGGTCATTTCCCGATAGCTTCTCTGTATCATATACCGGTGAGTGTTTCCCGGTTTCAATATTATAAACCCTACAGCTGTCTATAATATCATTTGTAAGATATCTAAGTATGTCAGGCTTCATGGGAAGTGCGGAATGCCCATAATACACACCGTAAAAAGGCAATTTCACTTCTATGGTTTTATAGTCCGTATTCTTTTGCCCTACTCCCATTGCCTCTTTTATTTTATCCGATACTTTCAGAATCTTCTCCTGGTCCCAGTGAATATCTGTTTTATAATAATCATCGATTTCAAGAATATCTTCTAATCTGATAAGTTTTGCAAAGTCAGTATTTTTCTCCATTATCTCAAAAAGCTTCTTATAGTCCATTGACGGATACCCGTTTTTCCCTGAAAGGAAATATCCTTTATCCGGAACAACCGTAAGATATGTTTTGATATTCTTGTCTCTCATATATTTTTCATAAAGATACCCGAACTTATCTGCAGCTTTGCGGACGGAATCCTCATTCAGCGGATATTCTAACTTTACAGCATATCCGTCTTTCATGTATACATCGTTGTTATCTTTTTGTCCGAATATATAAAATCTTGTATATGCTTTAGCAGTACGAAAGGAGAAGCGGTACGGAAACTGATCTTTGGCATATTTCTCAAATTTCTCCATAAAATCTGCTGTAATCAAGCTCTTAAAAGTAATCTCGGGAAATTGCGCCAATTTCCTGCGTTCGCTCAAAGATATTTCCGCGGAAGGTGTAATCCATACGAAAAGCACAAGAATGCACCATATTGCTCCAATAATACCAACCACGGTCCTGTCAAATATTTTATTTCTCATACTCCCTCCTAAAACCTGAAATATAGAAACGGATTAAACGAAGCGTCTACAAGATACGCCGTCGTCAATAAAAGCAGAATCACACACACCATGGGCTCCGCTACATTCATGGCTATTTCTCCATGCCGTGTTTTTCTTATTCTTTCTGATATTATTTTCGGTAAATCTGTGCTTGCAATCATAGCAATTGCGAACACTACAGCATAGCTGCGCAAATAATATACGGATTGTACACCTGAAAAAGGCATATTATTCATTCCAAACATGGAAAAAATCCGCTCTGCAGCTGCACCTAAATCAGGAGCATCAAATATGACAAAGCTTATTACCACAATCAACATCACATATATGTTGGAAATGATGCCGGATATTTTTTTGAGGTAATCGCCAAGCCAAAGTTTTTCAGCCATTAACAGCAAGGCAAACATAATTCCCCAGGCAACAAAATTCCATGCGGCACCATGCCACAATCCTGTCAGAAACCATACGGTAAAAATATTAAAGAGCCATCTGAGCTTGCTTGTGCGATTTCCTCCTAAAGGGATATACAAATAGTCTCTGAACCATGTCCCCAAAGACATGTGCCACCTTCTCCAGAATTCCGTTATGCTTTTAGAAATAAACGGATAGTTGAAGTTCTCAAGAAATTCAAAACCAAATATCCTTCCCAATCCTATTGCCATATCACTGTATCCTGAAAAATCAAAATATATCTGCAATGTAAAGGCTATTGCGTAAATCCAGTAAAACAATACTGTCTTTTCCTGGGATGACGCGAAAATTGCGCACAATTCTCCCAATGTATTTGCAATAAGAACCTTCTTAGAAATACCGAATAAAAATCTGCGCAGACCTATGCGTGCATTTTCCATGCTGTGCTGCCTTGAGTCAAGAGCCTTGGCTATGTCAGCATACCTTACAATAGGCCCTGCTATGAGCTGAGGAAAAAACGCAACATAGGTTGCCAAAGATATCAGGCTTTTTTGTGCCCGTGCTTCTCCTCGATAAACATCAATGTTATAGCTGAGTATCTGAAATGTATAAAAACTTATACCAATGGGTAAAACCACCTTCAGCAAAGGAATAGACAATCCCGTTGCATGGTTTATATTTTCAATAAGGAAATCTGCGTATTTGAAATATCCCAGCATTCCCAGCGAAAATACCACGGAAACAATAAGCCACCGCCTGCTCCACGGATTATCTGAGTTTCGCTCTATAAGCAAGCCTAAAATATAGTTTACCAATATCGATATTCCCATGAATACTATATATTTAGGTTCTCCCCATCCATAAAAAACAAGGGAAGCAAACAGCAGCACGCTATTTTTAAAACCTTTTGGACTTAAAAAATATATGCCTGTAACCACAGGCATAAAATAATATAAAAATGTTATGCTTGAAAAAACCATGCGCTCACCTCGTAGTAGCTTTCAATTGTTTTAGCGACTCAAAGTTTTATTTTGATAATACAGTGTCTAACTTACCGCCGCATATTTCTTCAAAAGCATCTACAAGCTTTTGAGAAGTTGCAACCTCTTCCAGTTCTGAAGATATCATAACCAAGAGCACCGAATCACCATATACTGCAACCTTAAGATCATCGGCCATTACACAAATCCATTTTCCCTGATTGATGCCCTTTAACATAGCATCGGCAACAGCCTTGGCATCCGCTGCATCGTTAACACGTGCAAGTACCATGGAATAAGCCTGTGAGCCTATCATAGCCTCAGATACAACTGCTTCTTTAATCTTAGAGGCATCTTCCAGCCCC
>DAMAEI010000037.1:2948-4191 GCA_031997345.1 Sedimentibacter sp.
TATTGAACCGAATCACTATCCTTCAAATCAATAGTGTTATTTGCTGTCATCAAATCAAAGCCTGTATTTTCATAAATCTTTTCTATAACTGAGGTCAAATCTCCCTCTAACTTTGCTTCCGGTTCACTTATAACCTCTTCCTTCTTGCATCCTACGGCTGAAACCATAAGTGCAGCCGCTAATAATAATAGTAATATCCTTTTTGTTTTCATTTTCTTCTCCAATATATTTAAATTTTTTAAGTTAATTATAAGTTAATTAACGTTCACTGCCAGCCGCATTTTTGCTTATGTCATTACCTCCTCAGTTTTTGCGGCTGATTAATTAGACGGGCAATATTATTTTTTAGTTCCACTTTTTTGAACATTATACATTACATTATTATTACAAACAACTTTCCACAGAATATATCTGTTGGTATTTCAACATAATTTCAAAACAATTCAATTTTTTTTAATTATGTATTGACATCCAGTAAAATTGTATGTATTATTATATTGTAATCATTACAAATTAATAATTATTATAAGTTGAGTAACAGGAGGGATTATGAAAATAGATTTTGAAGATTTAGTAACTGAATTAAAAAATAAGAATATACGTCTCTCCCACCAAAGACTTAAGGTTTTGGAATACCTTACGCAAAATTACACTCATCCTACAGCGGACCAGATTTACAACGGACTTCACCATGAAGTTCCAACGCTGTCAAAAACAACTGTGTATAATACTTTAAACTCATTAGCAGAAGCAGGGCTTGTCAGAACAAACATAGAGGACAATGAAATCCGATATGATATAAGCACTGACGACCACGGTCATTTCAAATGCAAGTCATGCAGAAAAATATATGACTTCAAAGTTGATATCAATTCCATTGAAGCAACCGATCTGAATGACTTTGAAATAAATGACAAAAATATATATTTCAAGGGTATATGCCCTCAATGTCAAATGAGCAATAAAGAAAAATAAAATATATTTATATTATGGAGGATTTAAAATGTCAGAAATGTCAGAAAAAACGCTTCAAAACTTAATGGATGCTTTTGCAGGAGAATCACAGGCGAACAGAAAATACACAGCCTATGCAAGAAAAGCAGAAAAAGAAGGAAAAACAAACGCAGCTAAGCTTTTTAGAGCAGCATCTGATGCTGAAACACTTCATGCATTAAAGCACTTTGAGGTTGCCGGCAAAATCAAATCAACTGAGGAAAATCTGAAGGATGCCGTAGCAGGCGAA
>DAMAEI010000037.1:4201-10067 GCA_031997345.1 Sedimentibacter sp.
CATATGAATTTGAAATCATGTATCCTGACTTTGTAAAATTAGCAGAGGAAGAAGGAAACAAGGCAGCACTCAATACATTTACTTTTGCTATGGAAGCTGAAAAAGTACACGCAAGATTATACAAGGAAGCATTGGAAAGCCTTGATGAAACAGAAGAAGTATTCTACTACTTATGTCCCGTATGCGGAAATATCGAAAAGGCAGTTCCGGACAAATGCAGCATCTGCGGTGTGCCGGGTTCAAAATTCATCAAATATTAATAATTACAGTATTTAAAACCGCTCATAGCGGTTTTATTTTTATATTCTGACACTGTTCCCCTTTGTCATTGTTCGTATATCTACGAACATTTCTTAAAATTAAGGCTTGATTGTTATTATCGGTTATTGTAGAATATACTTATAATATTGGCGTCAAAAATAAACGTACATCATATAACATAGATTTTGAAAGAGGTATAAAATGTTTACAATTGATAAGTATATTTTGGCTGAAAATTTAGAGCAAGCATATGAGTTAAATCAAAACAGGCGAAATGTAATAATCGGCGGAATGCTGTGGCTTAAAATGGGAAGGAAAAGAATAGGCACCGCCATTGATCTTTCGGCTCTTAACCTGAATACAATTACGGAAGATGAGCAATCCTTCAAAATAGGCTGCATGTGCACCCTGAGGGACATAGAACTGCATGAAGGAATTAAAAATTATTTCGGTACACTGCTGAATAAGGCGATCGAAAATATTGTAGGAGTTCAGATGAGAAATCTTGCCACTATAGGCGGAAGCATTTATTCAAGATTTGGATTTTCTGACATATTGACTGTGCTTTTATCTCTTGACACTTATGTTGAACTGCACAATGGCGGTATCATTCCTCTTGAAAAATATGTGGACATGCCTTTAGACAATGACATTTTAGTTAATATAATTATTAAAAAAGACGGACGCAAAACTTCATATTCCAGTCACCGACTGAGTGCAACGGACTTCCCTGTACTCACATGTGCCGTATCTAACAAGGGCAGGCAGTGGTTTGTGGTTCATGGAGCAAGGCCCATGAAGGCAAAGCTATCAAAAATAGAAATGAGCGAAAACCCGGAAACGGAAGAAATTATCACGGCGGTTGCAAAATTAGCCGATGATACTCCCTTCGGGACAAATATCAGAGGACGCATGGAATACAGAAGAATACTTGCAGAGGTTCTTGCAAAAAGAAATATAGAAGAAATACTGAATGGAGGAAGTCATGCAAATTAAACTATTTATAAATGGCAGAGAATTCAGCGGTGACATTGCACCTGACATGCTCCTTATTGATTTTTTAAGAGCAAACGGATATCTAAGCGTAAAGCGAGGATGCGAAACATCAAATTGCGGTTTATGCACAGTAATTCTTGAAAACAAGCCTGTGCTGTCGTGTTCCACCCTCGCGCTTCGCGCCAACGGACTCCATGTTACTACAATTGAGGGAATACAGGAGGAGGCTGCGGACTTCGGAGGTTTTTTAGCCGATGAGGGCGCTGAGCAATGCGGTTTTTGCAGCCCGGGATTCATTATGAACGTAATTTCCATGACAAGAGAATTAATAAATCCCACAGAGGATGAAATTAAGAAATATCTTGAAGGAAATTTGTGCAGATGCACAGGATACATGGGACAGCTGAGAGCTGTTAAAAAATATCTGGACATTAAGAGTAAAAAGGAGTGTTCACATGAAGTTTGTTAATAAGGGTGTAAGAAAAAAAGATGCAATGTCCCTTGTAACAGGCAAGCCTGTATATACGGACGATATTACTCAGGGGAACATCCTGATTGTAAAGCTGCTGAGAAGCCCCCACGCCCATGCATTGATTAAAGAAATAAACGCCGAGAAAGCTAAAAATGTTGCGGGAATAGAATGTTTACTCACATATGAGGATGTTCCTCAGGCAAGATTTACAACAGCAGGACAAACATATCCGGAGCCCAGTCCATATGACAGGCTCATCCTTGATAAAAGGCTGAGATGTGTGGGAGACCCTGTTGCAATAGTTGCAGGCAGAGATGAAAAATCTGTTGATAAAGCTCTGGGCATGATAAAGGTGAAGTATCAGGTGCTTAAACCTTTGCTGGACTACAGAGAGGCAAAGGACAATGAAATACTCGTCCATTCCGAAGAGGATTTCAAAGCTCTCTGCGAGGTTGGAGCAGACAACAAAAGAAACCTGTGCTCCTGTGAAGCAATGGAAATTGGAAGCGTGGAAGAGGAATTCAAAAACTGCGCTCATATAATAGAAGAAACTTATAGTACCAGGGCAAACAACCAGACAATGATGGAGACTTTTAGAACATATACCAGCATTGATGCCTACGGAAGGCTGAATGTTATAAGCTCGACACAGGTTCCATTCCATGCAAGGAGAATACTTGCAAATGCACTGCAGATTCCGAAATCCAAAATCCGCGTAATAAAACCCAGAATTGGCGGTGGCTTCGGTGCGAAACAGTCTGTGGTAAGCGAAATATTTCCTGCCATAGTGACATTAAAAACAGGAAAGCCCGCAAAAATAATTTATTCAAGAAAAGAAAGCTTCACTAACGGTAGCCCGAGGCATGAGGCTGAAATAAAAATAAAGCTTGGCGCCGATGAAAACGGAATAATAAAGGCAATTCATATGTACTCTCTCTGGAATGCGGGAGCATATGGAGACCACGGACCCACAACCGTTGGCCTGTCTGGTCACAAGGCAATGACAATATACAATGCAAATGCATATAAATTTGATTTCGATGTTGTTTACTCAAACACAATGGGTGCGGGAGCCTACAGAGGCTACGGTGCAACTCAGGGCTTCTTCGCTCTTGAATCTGCCGTGAACGAGCTGGCTGCAAGACTTGATATGGACCCTACCGTTTTGAGAATGAAAAACATGATTACACAAAATCACGTGGGAAAAATAATGCCCACATACTACAATGAGGAATTAAAGAGCTGCAACCTTGATAAATGCCTTGAAACGGCCAAGGAAATGATTAAATGGGACGAGAAATATCCTGCAAAAGACATTGGAAACAACAAGGTTCGTTCTGTTGGATGCGCAGTTGCAATGCAGGGCTCCGGAATTTCATCCTGCGATGTAGGCGCAGTCGAAGTTCGGTTGAATGATGACGGCTTTTACACTCTTATGATTGGTGCAACGGATATGGGAACAGGCTGCGACACAATACTTGCTCAGATGGCTGCAGATTGTCTTGATACAGAATATGACAACATTGTTGTTCACGGCGTGGATACAGACTTATCACCATATGACACTGGCTCCTACGCCTCCAGCACAACATACATTACAGGAATGGCTGTTGTAAAAGCATGTGAATCTCTCAGAAAAAAAATATTGGCTGAAGGTGCGAGACTTTTAGGCTGTGCGGAAGAAGACGCCGAATTTGACGGCAGCAAGGTTTACTGCATAGGTGACAACAGAAGCATATCCTTGTCAGAAATAGGCTACGCAAGCTACGTGGGAACAAATGCATATCTTACAGCTGAAGAATCTCACTATTCTCCAACCTCTCCTCCTCCATTTATGGCAGGATTGGTGGAAATCGAGCTTGACAAACTTACGGGCAAGGTGGACATAATTGACTACGTTGGAGTAATCGACTGCGGAACCGTAATCAATCCAAACCTGGCCAGAGTTCAGGCTGAGGGCGGTATCGTGCAGGGCATAGGAATGGCAATGTACGAGGATATACAATATGACAGCGAAGGACGTATGCTCAATGATTCCTTCATGCAATACAAAATACCTTCACGACTGGATGTGGGCACTATCAGGATTGACTTTGAGCCAAGCTATGAACCAACTGGTCCTTTCGGAGCAAAATCAATCGGAGAACTTGTAATAAATACTCCGCCTCCCGCAATTGCGAATGCCGTTTACAACGCTTCAAAGGTAAACATAAGAAATCTTCCGATTACAGGCGAGAAACTTGTAATGGAAATGATTAATCGCAAAAATTAATTCAGTATATTTAGTAAGTTGCTGCAATGATATTATCGCATTGCAGCAACTATTTATTTTCAATATTATTCTTATTTGTTTGAACATCTTATGCAAATCTTTAATAATTTTGCCAATACAATAACCTTCGCTCTTAAACACCATTACATTATCCTATGGAACATTTATTTTCAAAAGAATGAATAAATTAAATTGTTGATTGAACAGACAGGAAATGATATTATTTAAATTATAGACAAGCTAAAATCGGCGTTTGCGGTGTTGTTTAAATTCAATCGTTGAAAGGAGTATCATGAAATACTGTATTTTGATGGGGAGTCCGAGAGAAACAGGCAATACGGCTTCTCTTTTAAAACCCTTTATTGAAGAATTAGAAGCATGTGGGTCTGAATACAACTTATTAAGCTTATATGATAAAAACATCTCTCCATGCATTGCCTGCAGAGTATGTCAGGCTGATTGGACAAAATTCGGATGTCGTTTTGTGGATGATGCTCAGGAAATTTTTGATAAGATTCTGGAATCTGATATAATTATCCTCGCAACTCCAATTTATTCATGGTACTGCACACCTCCCATGAAGTCTCTTCTTGACCGCTTGGTGTACGGAATGAATAAGTTTTATGGAGATGAAAAAGGTCCCGCACTTTGGGCAGGACGAAAATTAGCCCTTGTAACTACCTGCGGCTACCGTCCGGAAAAGGGCTCTGATTTGTTTGAAGCCGGAATGGAACGGTATTGCAAACATTCGCAACTCATTTATGCAGGCATGCTTGCAGAGCGTGATCAAGGATATGGACATGCTTTTATGACCGATGAAAAAGAAGGAAGAGCACGTAAGTTCGTGCAAAAACTTGAGAATAACATATGAGGCAGAGGTACTTCTGCCTCTTTTTATAATACATTAATCGGATAAATTCTTTTGAAAGAAATCATACCAATTCCAATATTCCTTATGATGCAAGCTATCTTTAAGAAACACAAACGAAAATGCATGTCTTGCACTGAAGTCCTTGATATTTAAAGGAACCAGCATTTTTTGAGAAAGTTCTTTACTAGCGGCGGCCTTGTACATAAATGATATGCCGAGATTATTGGATACCAATTGTTTTATTGCACTCATATTGCCAATTTCACTAACTCGGCAGAAGCTTTCAACCGTCAAATTATGTGCCCTCAATGACTGTTCAAATATGTCTCTTGTACCGGAACCCTTTTCTCTAAGAATGAGCCTGTAATCTAAAATTTCATCAAAACAACACTGCCTGTTAGCAAGTTCTGACAGCGGGGAACATACACCGATAAACTCTTCGTCACTTATCATTTTCGAACTGTACCTGTCTTTATCAAAAAAACCTTCCAGCAGCGCAAAGTCGATTATTCCGTCATGCAGCTTCTGCAAAAGAACCTGCGTGTTATCTACCAGCATAGTGACGGGCAGAGACGGATATGACTCCCAAAGCTTTCCCACAATGGGGGCCATCACATATTCGCCTATTGTAAGTGTTGCGCCAAACGCAATATGATGCGGCGAAATCTCCTTAGCGCTAAGCAGACTTTTTATTCTATCACTGTCAGCACGCATTGTCAGTGCAAAATAATACAAGCTGTTGCCCCGCTCTGTCAGCGTAAGTCTTTTGTCCTTGTATACGAACAGCTTTCCGCCATATTGGTCCTCTAAATATTTGATGTGTTGTGTAACAGCAGGCTGCGTAATATGAAGATATTCCGCAGTCTTCGTATAATTTCCTATCCTGCACAGCTCAAGAAATGTTTCAAGTCTAAAATCCAGCATTATTACACCCTTTATAATTTCAATTTATAGTAATATAAGAATTCATAATTTGATATTATCATCATTCTAT
>DAMAEI010000037.1:10077-27520 GCA_031997345.1 Sedimentibacter sp.
AATCAACAAGAGGAGATGATGATTATGACATTAATTAAAAAATACTTACCCGGAATCCTTATAACAGTGGTTTTAGCCTTGATTTCCAAATTTATAAGTGGATTTATTCCATATGGTTTAATCAGCGGCAGCGTATTTGCCTTGCTTATAGGCATGATGCTGAATCCATTTTTATCAAAATACAAGCTTTTGGGTCAAGGAATTCATTTTGTTTCCAAACAGATTCTGCGTCTTGCAATTATACTGTTAGGATTTACACTTAGCTTTACACAAATATTTCAGGTCGGAAAATATTCATTGATTGTGATGTGCTTTACATTGGCGACTGCATTTGGCTGCGGGTATCTGCTGGGAAATGTGCTTGGCATGAATTGGAAGCTGTCCAGCCTGATTTCAGCCGGGACCGGCATTTGTGGAGGTTCGGCAGTTGCGGCTATCGCCCCGGTTATTGACGCGGAGGACAAGGATATAGCATATGCTATTTCAGCAACATTTTTATTTGATATTTTCATGGTTATACTTTTTCCTATAGCAGGAAAATATTTCGGAATGAGTGATATGGGGTATGGCTTATGGGCAGGAACTGCTGTAAATGACACTTCTTCTGTAGTTGCGGCAGGATATGCTTTTTCAGATGCAGCCGGAGCATATTCGGTTATTGTAAAATTGACACGCACATTGTCAATCATTCCAACCGTCATTATTTTTTCCTTTATTAATGAACGTATCAGCGTCAAAAACAATGCGCATTCTGCGAGACACAAAATAAATTTAAGGAAAATATTTCCTTACTTCATTTTACTTTTCCTGGGAATGGTGGCGTTGAGAAGTACTGGTATTGTTCCGGATGCCACAAGCAATTTTATGTCATCCGTAAGTAAATTTTTAATGATAATGGCTCTTGGCGCCATAGGCCTGAAAACCAATTTCAAAGAGGTTTACCATTCAGGCTTCAAACCAATGCTGCACGGATTTATAATATCAGCACTGGTTGTAATAGTGGCATTTGCGGTACAGATGGTGATGGGGCAGCTCTAAAATTCATCATACCTGTCAAATTCATTAACACTTTCATTCTTGGAATCATTGTAATATATGTTCAGCTTTTTTAAATTTACCACCCACAAATAAATAACATAGGGTATGAATAAAATCATCAGCTGCTCTATTCCGGACATAAGTATAAAGTCAAAGATGCCGTGAAGCACTACCGGAACTGTCAATGATTTCTTAAAAAAATAATGTCTTTCTTCCGGTGTTGCTGAAAATTTCGCCAATGCAAGATAATAGCCCATGGTTATGGCAAAGAGCATATGTGCGGGAACAGACAACACCGCTCTATAAAATCCTATTGATTCTACATCGGAAAATCTGAAAACCACATACATGACATTTTCAATCGTTGCAAACCCAAGAGCGGACATTACGCAATACACTATGCCGTCAAGCTTTTCATTAAATGCCGGATTAAAATATACGCCCTTTAAAACAACCTGCCTTTTCATGTACTCTTCAATAAATCCTGCAACAATAAAGGCAGTGTATGCGGCTCCGAGTATACCCGGAAATACATTGAAGGACATAAGCAGATTTTCGATCAAGACTGTGGGAATAACACAGATTACTCCCATGAAAAACACCTTCAAAAGCAGCTTGATAGGCTCTCTGTCATGCCTGTCAAACAGATAAATAATCAGTGCAAGAGCAGCACCAGGTGTTATTGCGGTTATAAATAAATTCATTCCATTTCTCCTCTGAAGTATAAGTATATGATTACAAAATAATCAACAAATTAACCCTCTTTTATAAAACTTTCAGGGTGAACACAGAATTTTACATATCGTCTCCCTGATTTATCAATGTAATTTCCATGTTTGTCAGGACACATTACAGTTGCCTTTTTATTCATCTTCTGAATAAATCCCTCCATTGTTGAGCTGCCATATTTAAACTTAACGCTGTCCCCGGGCCTAAGACCGTACTCACTTATGTTCGCTTCGCCTGAACCTACTAATTTATGCGTGTGTTCCGTATGTCCGAAAATATTATTTATCAAGTCCATAAACGGCTTTTTACTGCAGCTTGACTTATGCCTCACTAAAAATTCAATAACGTGGCAAAGCTCGTGCTCAAACACCAGCATAAGGCTATCCAAAACACTGGCGGCTTCAATTCCTCCCACGTATTTTATTCTTTCTGCTTTATTGAAATTCATAAGATGATTTAACGAAATTTTCACTTCAAATTCAACTTCCTCCGGCTTTATTGCTGATATATTTTTGCGCGTCCTGGTATTACCTGCCGACCGTGTCAGCTGCCTTGAAAGCTTGAAATTTATTTTTCTTCTGAATTTCTGTTTAAACCATCCGCACAGAAAAATCTCATCATACAGTTCAAACAGCAGGTACAGATCCTCTTCTGAAATCTTATCGAAACTTTCAGACTTTATATTTTCGGACTCTCGGAAAAGCCTTCTTTTAACTGATTTCCTTTTTTCCGCTATATCTTTTAAATCATATTTAATACCTAACATTGTTCCTCCGTAGCACAGCTCTCTACCCTATTGTTTCCTCAACAGAGAGTATTCCATAAAACCGGAATTTAAGCAATATGGGCACACACGGTAACCCTGAAACCTCAACATGAAAATCCGTGCTGTCCGATTCTAAAAAGTTTACCTTTGCACTGCGAATCATCCGTCCCTCCATATCATATAGGCTGTATTCGTGTCCGCTGTCATTTTTCACAGGTTTCTTTGAACAGAAATGCAATATGAATACATTCTTATCCACAGAACCGTTGTAAACAATATTATAATCCATTATATAATTTCTGTCATCCTCAAACATTTCAGGTTCAACAATAAACATCTTATTTTTTCCAAAAAGTTCGCATGCTCGCTTGTAATCTGCCCTGCATCGAAATATGATATTTTTAATATGCTTAATAGAAACAGGCTCGTCAATCAATAGCTCAGCTTGGCTTTTTCTTCTCAGAATCTCCTTAACACACCCTTCAAAATAATCTTCCTCAATTTTTCTGTTGAAAACAAGCTCCCAGTCTATTTCACCGCTAAAAAACTCATAGTCATCTCCTATGTTGCAGCAGCTAAAGTCAGCATTTGAATCGGTATAAGCAGACAGGTCTGAATATACTATCTCCTCACTGAACAAAAGGCACACGGGTATATTCAATTTGCGCAAAATGTCGATATTAATATTTTCACCAAAATAAAACCTCGTATATCTCTTGATGCTTTCAGCAACCCCATCTCCGCCTTCATTGCTGACATCAAAAAACTCTATATTACTTGCATAGCATAGGCTCCTGCTGCAAAGATATCCTATGCGAATTATTGAACTCAGGTTTGAAAAGTCCGTATAATGAAGCGGACCTCTGAATCCGTATACTTCCCCGAGCCTCATGACCTCTTCCTTTATCTTATCGTGGTTTTCCTTCAAAGAAATCCCCCCATATCATCTATTAGTAATTTATATTGGGAAGCGTTTCTTTTATGTGATAATTTTTCAATTGTTTCTGCTTATTCTATTTATTCTGTAAAGGAATGCAGCTGGCAAAACTTCGGTTTTTTGTAAAGTAAAATAAAAAACAATGCACACAGAATCAAAGATAAATAAATTATGTATGCATTGCCTGTAATCTTATTTCATCTACTTCACAGCTGATGCTGACAATACCAGCGACAAGTATTTTTCTTCCGATGTTGCACCTCTGGATGTAAGGACAATAGGAACCTTCGCTCCGACTATCATACCTGCCATAGTCCCGTTTGCAAATTCAAGCAGAGCCTTGCTCATGATATTACCCGCCGTGATATTTGGAACTATCAATATGTCAGCCTCTCCTGTAACGGAGCTTTCATATCCCTTTATTTGTGCAGACTCCTTACTGAATGTGAGGTCAATCGATATGGGTCCCTCTACTATACAGTTTTTAATTTCTCCGTTTACGTTCATTTTTTTAAGAACATCTGCATCCACAGCTTCAGGCATTTTGGGATTTACGGTTTCAACCGCTGCCAGAACAGCTACCTTAGGACATTCATAGCCCATATTCAAAAATACATTCACGGCATTTTCAATTATCTGCTTTTTCTCCTCAAGATTTGGATACATCATCATCCCGCCGTCCGTTACTGCCATAAGCTTATGATATGCAGGTATTTCAAGTATCGCTACGTGTGATATAACATTTCCGGTCCTAAGCCCCTTTTCCTTATTAACCACTGCCTTAAGCAAATCGGCAGTCTGGAGCTTTCCCTTCATAATGAAATCCGCTCCTCCTTCATTAATAAGTTCTACCGTCTTTTCTGCGGAATCCGCATCATTTTCTGCGTTAATAATTTTGTCATCATCAAAGTCGATTGAAAGCCTTTTAAGTATTTCACTGATTTTAGCCTTGTCCCCTATCAGCACGGGCTCCACCAATTTGTCATTTCTTGCCCTGAATACTGCCTCCAGCGTATGTTCATCCTGGGCAGCTGCAACTGCGACTCTCTTTTTAGAATCATTGTTCTGTACCTTTGCAATCAATTCCTTAAAATTTTTCAACTCCATAGCATCCTCCTGCAGTTTCCTCTTAAAACTACTGATATTATACCATATACACACAAATATTCAAAAACTTTCTTGTACTGTAATTTTTAATGCAAGGGTAAAAAAATATCTTCCAAAAAATAATTTATGTGGTATTATATACATATTATTAAGACCTCAGTGTATGAGGTAATAGGAGCATCTTTATGGTTTACTTAACGACCTTGTCCTTCATAGCATCCATCCTGTATTCTTACGTTGGAATTAACACAATAAAATACAACAAAAAATCAAAGCTGTTCAGAGCGTTTTTTTTAATGACTCTGAGCATGGCTATGTGGTCGTTTGTAGGTGGCTTTACATATCTTGCCGAAAATGTAGAGGAGTATTCCTTCTGGAACAAAATATCCGCTTTTGGATGGTGCACTTTTGAAGCTTTCGCACTGTATTTTGTGATGGTGCTGACTCAGAACAAATATATAGGCAACTTATATTTCAAAGTGCTGATTATGCTTCCCGCAGCAATTTCACTATTCATGGTCTTATTTCTCTTTGGTCCACACATTAATACGCCACCAGCTATAGAGAAATTTTTTTATACCGGGAATTTCTTATACAACTTTTCATATCTTGCCATAAGTATATTTATTATTTTTCTGTGGGGATATAAGTCAGATAGCAAAATACAAAAGAAGCAGGCTAAAATTATAGCTATATCCTGTGCTGTTCCCTTTTTGCTTAATCTTATGATTCAGGTTATACTTCCTTCCCTTGGTATTATAACCCTTCCCAACATGGGTCAGCTGTTCGCACTGATAATGCTTTGGGGAATACATTATTCAATTACAAAGTATCAGTTTCTTTCAATTCCTTCTTCACTGATAACAAACGAACTGTTCAAGGAGCTCACAGGGATGGCTGTATTGACAGATACTAAAGGCAATATAATAAAAGCAAACCGACAGATATGCACATTTCTGAACTATGATGAAGATAAAATTATCGGAGTTAATATCACAGAAATTATTGACCATGAAGGTATAGGTGTGACTGTTAAAAACTGTGAATATCTCAATAATCCGGTTCGCTTTTCGGATGTGACGATTAGCTTTAAATACGGGCAGACGATTCCGTTCAAAATAACCGTTATACCTCTGCATCCAACTGCAAGTCTGACAACTGGGCTTTTAATCCTCGGTGAAAATAAAATGATAGAAGAAATACTTAAGCAGAAAAACGAAAATATAAGCAAGCTGAACAAGGAACTCATGGCAGTAAACGATATTTTAAAAAACAAATCAATAAGGGACGGCTTGACTAATTTCTACAACCATCAATATATCAATGAGCTGCTTGAAATTAAGTTAGCTGAAGCCGTCGAAACAAAAGAAAATTTATGTGTGCTAATGATGGATATTGACAATTTCAAGCGTGTCAACGACCGGTTCGGACATCTGGCAGGAGACAAGGTAATAATTGACGTGGCGAACCTCATAAGGCAAAGCATAAGAAGCAGCGACTACGTGGGACGCTACGGAGGTGAGGAATTCATTGCGGTACTTCCTGGTACAAACCTTGAATATGCCTCACAAATTGCCGAAAGAATCCGTTCAAGCATACAAAATTATGATTTTGGAATTAAGGGGTTAAGGGTTACAATTAGCATCGGTGCTGCCCAATTTGATGATAGACTTTCCTATTCTCTTTTAAACATGGCAGACATGCTGCTTTATCAAGCAAAACATAACGGAAGAAACAGAGTTGAAACCATGCTTGCTGAAACAATGGTTTAGTATGTTTTTCTCCTCTTCAGCTGAAGCTTCGCGTACCGAGGTAGCGCAGTCTCGCTCACCAAAGTATTTGCTTTCTCTGGTCGTATATTTTGGGAGCTCGTTGCAGTAGGTCATACTAAACAAATATTTCCGCAAGCATGCATCTCACAGAACCGCCACCGTAAAACTCTATGGTCTCTATGTTGGAATGCAGTATTTCGGTACTTTCTAAAATCCGTTCCTTCTGATGCTCAGTTAATGAATTATATGCACTGTCAGACATTACAATGAAATTTTTACCATCTCCGCCCCTAAGCTCCAGTGTATTTCCAAGAAACTTCTTCACCTGGTCCAATGATATTTCAATAATATTTTTTTCGGCACTCTTCAGCTCATTTACTACCTTTTCCCTGTCAGGCTCACTTATAGCTTCAAGGCATACTATGGCATTTTCCTCGCCTATTCCCATCATTACATTTGTATGATATATCGGAACACCATCTTGATATGCACCGAAATAAACCGGCTTATGATTTGTGTCTTCGCAAAATCTGAGAAATAAGTCCTTATCAGCTCTCGGTGATAAGGAACAGTATGCTGTTCTGTTCTTTCTATCTATAACCATAGAGCCTGTACCTTCCAAAAACTTATCTGTATATTCAAACGAAAGATAATCGTATATTTTAAGACCTCTTCCCTCTTTTATCTGTTTTCTCTTCATCATTTCAGTTATTTCATGCTTGAACTTTTCAACTTCTTCTCTTCTGTTTCTGGCATACATGGGATAAAATACCAAATGCCCGCCTTCATGAGTACTGAACCAATTATTCGGAAAAATGCTGTCTGGTGTGGAGCTGCTTAAATTATCCTTTAAAACACTGACATTGACTCCTTTGATATTCAATTTATTTACAAGCTCATTGAATTCCTTCAATGCCCTTTCCTGAATTTTATGGCTGCTTTCATCACTTGTATTCTGATATTTGTTATTTACAGCTGTCTCAGCATTGTGCATAAACATCGCCGGCTGTACCATAACAACTTCATTTGTTGTGTGCTTGTACATAATTACCTCTGATAATAATAGTATAGTAGGACTACCCCTTTACATAAGATGCATGTACAATATAAACTTTAGACAGTCAATTGTCAACAGGAATATAATCCAATTATCAACTTTTATTCCGAATCTGTTCCATGTGAAAAATCGATTATTTCAGATTGGGACATTATTGCATGTGTATCAGGAAATTCCTGTATCTGGTCGTTGTCAAGCCCTTCTCCTTCAGGTATTTCATCCGGTCCAGGACTTGATGTGTCATCGGTAGGATCATTGATTCCCATGCTTCCGTCTTTGTCAACAACCCAGTATCTGCTGAACGGAGATATTCTCCCTTCTTTTAAATTATACTTTGAAACTTCCTCTTCACTTATAGGCTGAAGCCCGTGTTCGGTTTTTAAAAATAATTCTTTCATTTTCCTCTCCTTATTAGTTGCTGCAATTAGTATTGCCGGATAAATTTTCAATTATTACTATTTGATGTGATTGAGTCACTGTTTTTTTATTTTGAAATATTATAATTAAGTTATAATAAAAAATAAGGAGTGAGATATATGAATTCAATTAAAATAACAAAATCAAATTTTGAGCAGGAGGTTTTAAAATCCGATAAGCCTGTACTTCTGGATTTCTGGGCAACGTGGTGCATGCCATGCAAAATGATTTCTCCTGTGGTGGAAGAAATCGCAAAAGAAGTACCTGATGTTAAAGTAGGCAAGATTAATATAGATGAACAGCCTGAGCTTGCATCAGCTTTCAATGTAATGAGTATACCAACACTGGCTGTTATGAAGGAAGGAAAAATTATAAAAACTATGGTTGGAGTAAAGCCCAAGTCTTCTATCCTAAAAATGCTCGCATAATCCCAAAATTTAATCCCCTGAATTTTCCCATAGCGATTTCCGTTTTGATGTGAAAAACATAATTAGTTTTAACAGATAAAGGAGCTGTCGGAAAAATAATAGAAGAACCTTTCCGGATTACAGGATTTGAAAAAGTCCTTTGTCTTGAAGGGTTTTCTTTTATTGATGGAAACAGATGCAAGTGCGCGAGAATAGCAGTTAATCAGGGCAGTAATTATAACCAAGCTACATTGCAGCATACTATAGTTGTACGTCAATATAAAAGAAATTTAATTGCACTAAAATTAAGAAGAGTATTTATGCAAAAATGGCTTACGTAGTTTACGACATTTTATGCTTTATCTTTTCCGAACCTTAAAAAACTTAATTCGGATAAAGGACCTTCATTGAAATATACACGTTTGTTCCGAAAAGCTTCCACCGAAAAATTTCGGATTATTATTCATCTTAAAGCACTAATACTCATTGCATAGCTGCATTTGTGTAAAGTACCGAAGGTGAACCTGCACATTTCAAATTTTGTGTAAACACAAAATTTGAAATGTGCCTCGTTCTCGCATTCAGGGGGTATTTATACTATTTCTTCTCCGTTGTAGACCTCTCCTCCGGCATCAGGAAGATAACCATATCTTTCCGTCCACAGCGTTTTATATTTTACTGCCTGAGCATGGATGCGGTCTGTATTTTCAGGAAGCTGTTTGATTACTTTCCCCGGCATTCCCACAACCAGCGAAAACGACGGTATCACATCATTTTCTCTAACCAAAGCACCTGCTGCCACCACACTGCCCCTGCCTATTACAGCACCATTTAAAACAATAGCACCCATTCCTATGAGGCAATGATCTTCAATTTTACAGCCGTGCAGAATTGCTCCGTGTCCCACCACAACATAGTCACCTATGTGTGTAGGTAGACTATCTTCTACATGCAATACTGCGTTGTCCTGAATATTAGTGTATTTTCCGATTCTGATGGTGTTTATATCTGCTCTTGCAACTGCGTTGTGCCACACGCTGCTATATTCCTCAATCACCACATTGCCCACAAGTTGGGCACCTTCAGCAACATATGCCTTTTCACTGATTATGGGCAATTTGCCTTCAAATTCTTTAATCATATAAACCTCTCAAATTTTTGTAATAATTTATTATACCATACTTTTCATCAGTATCAACAGTTCAATATTCTTATATCGTTATACATATTTTTGCACAGCAATTGTAAATTGATGATATTTGTGGTATAATACCTAAAAAAACAAGGAGAAATAAATTGGGTTCAGAGAATTATAAATTTTTTCAAAATAGCAAATGCGAGTATTTCCCTTGCCACAAAATATCGGATAAAGAAAACTTCAACTGTCTTTTTTGCTATTGTCCGCTTTATATGCTGAAGGATGAATGCGGAGGAAATTATATCAAAAATCATGGAATAAAAGATTGCTCCCACTGTCTTGTGCCTCACGCTCCCGGCAGCTATGAGAGAATAATGTCCAAAATGAAAGAAGTAATAAAAAATGGAAGCGATTGGTAGGTATTATTAAATCTGATGTTTCGGTTACATACACTTAAAGAATAGCGGTGATTAATATGAATGATCTGCAATACAAAACCTATGCTGTTACGAATGAAATTGATCTTAATAAAATAGCTGTTGAATGTGGTATAAAGAAAAAATACACTTGGGAAGAACCTCTTATTCTTCATGGTCCTGTGCTGGAAAGAATACTTGATGAGCATAGTGGCGAAAATGAAAAAATAATGGTATTTTCTTTCGGAAGCATAGTGTTTATTAATTCCGAAATGAAGCATACCGAAATATTCATGAAATATCTTAAAAAAATAAAGCCCGACATCGACATTGAGCATTTTGACAGGTTCAAGGATGATTATGCCCTTCACTTCAATGAAGGAGAGGAATTGGACTTCACGGATAAATATGTACAGGTTCCCGGAAGAGAGTTGTTTTATCCTGAACTGGTATCGGTTATTATTGCAAAATCCGTTGCTCTGGAAAGAATAGAAGAACAGCTTGGAAAAATACTTGACAACATAGAAAGTAAAATCGACAACTTGGAGAAAGGAAGGCTGCACATAGGCAATAAGGAGCTTGCAAAAACTACTTCAAGAATTGTAAGACACGAATACAACACAATAGCTTACATAATGATTCTCGACAAGCCTGACGTTACATGGGTAAACAGTGAAGCAGCAGAATTTTATTTCAAAATGTCAGAGTTTTTTGAGCTTAATGACCGCTATGAAGTAATAAAAAGCAAGACAGAAATATTGAAAAGCATCGTTGATGGTCTCGCTGACATAAGTATGTCCATGCGCGGATTGTTCTTGGAGTGGATTGTAATAGTTCTGATTGTTATGGAAGTTGTATTGATGTTCCTTGACCTAATAAAGTAGGTGTGCCATGAATACAATAACCTTTAATACATATAAGGCAGCGACAAAATTTCCTCTGCTGCAGATTGCATCATATTTTAATCTTAGTCAGGATGGCTGGAAGGAATTTATTAAAATTGAAAGCCGTGAAATTGAAAAAATATTTATGTACGAAGATCCAAATAAATCGGTATACATATACAGATATGGCTGCATAACATTTGTAAACTTCAATCAGCATGAAATACAGTATTTTTTTGATTACCTCGCAAAAATTTATGTTGATATCGATCATCTGCTTATTTCAAAATTTAATGAAACTCATTTTATCACAGTAAATGAACACAACAAAGTAAAAATATCCGAAGATGATGAAGAGTATGAATACAGCCGTCTTATTAGTGATATGGCAGCAACGGTGCTTGCTAAATCAACTGAACTTCATAAGATTGAAACCGAGCTTACTGTTGTGCTTGACGAAGCTGAAAAATTGATTAATTATTTGCACAAGGGAAAGCTGAGAGCGAATTCAAAAATGGTCATATCAATTATCGCGCAATGCACCAGGTTTAAATTCAGGACTGTAGAAAGTGTAAGACTTCTTGACCGTCCTCCTGAATTTGACAAGACTATTGAAACAAGAAAAATATTTGATGTCATTAGCAACGTTTTTGAGCTTGTGGACAGATATTCTTCTGTGCTGAGCCTTACCGATGTGCTTGATTCAATCACTGAGGAATATTTCAGCTTTAAGAGCAATCAATCAGAGAGAAGACTACTTATGTTTGAAATTTTACTGTTAGCACTGTTCCCTCTAAAATATCTTCTTACATAAATATCACTCATATATGAGAATCGTTTGTTCGCTACATGGCTTTAAAAAAACAAAACAATATCAGATGCAATGGATATGCCGCATAAAACAGTATCTGCAGAAATTTGTTCTGTGGCCCGGGCTCACCATTATAAAAATAAATCAGCAGTAGGGACAAAAGAGAAAATTGCTGTAATATACTGGCTCCAAAATTTACAAGCATCATAATAATGCTTAAAATTTGGAGCTTTTTAAATTTACCGTAATTTCTTACATAATAAAATGCCAGTATGTAGATAATTCCTATGGAACCGTAGTCCGTGAACAACAGGGATGCTATAACACATGCCGCTATAATTACGACGACTCGTGGCAATTTGTATTTTCCGTCCTTGTTATCAAGAAAATACATTGCAACCAGACCTATGAACAAAGTGAAGAAAATATTTTGATGCAAGAAATAAAGTCCACCATAAAATGCGAAATCAAAAGGAATTTCCGAAATAAGTGCAAAAATAAGCAATCTAAGAGCATATTTCTTTACATTTCGAGTATGGTAATATCCCTCAACCAGCAAGAAGCAATAAATAGGAAAAGCAAGTCGTCCAATAATTCTCAATATCGTCATATCACCTTGAAAAATCGCTCCATAATGATCAATAATCATGGTAGTCAGTGCTATTATTTTCAAAATAAAAGAGCTCATGAAATTCCTCCGGAATATAGTTTAAGTTATTATATAGCAAATTCAACCTTCATGCAACTATTCCCCGGGGAATAGTTGCAGACGGAAAGATGCCGCTGCAAATCAATAGCAGCGGCACTCTTTCCGTTTCGATATATAACAGTTCGGAGTTTATGTCGAACATGTTAGATTAAGTATAATATTAACAAACTAAAATGTCAATAGGTTTTTATAACAAATTTAAAAAACCCGCTTTATGCGGGTTATATGGCAAATCTATCTATGCAATCTTCAATTATATTTAATATTCCGGGGTCAGATAACACTGATTTATCTACGGTGAAATATTCTATAGCTAATCCATTCACAATGCTAAATATCAACGTTCTTATTTCGCGAACAGAAAAGTCGCTCCTGATTGTTCCTTTTTCCTGACCATTTCTTATTATATTATCAATCAAAACAGGCACTGAATCAGGTCTTACCTCTGCCCATCTGTCAGATTCATCAATCATAATCTGATAATAACGCTTATATATTTCGAATACTCTGCTTTGTCCATATTCCATCTGTTTTTTCACAATGAGTTTAAGGGCATCTATTTCATTCATGTAACACAATTCTTTTTCATAACAATCCTCAAAAAATTTAGTGTATCTGATATACCTGTCGAGAAGCAAATCATTTTTCGATGAAAAATAATGGTAAAATGTTCCGACCGTTATACCTACCTCTTTGCAGATGTCTCTTACCGTCATGGTATCGAACCCAATTTCTTCAACCATATTGTCAACAGCTGCCCTTATTGCTTCTATGGTAGCATTATCGCGTTCTCTAACAACTATTTGTCTTTTCATTCTATTCCTCTCTAATTTTGTATTACTGTCAAGCAAAAATATGGCAGTATAGCTTAATTATATTGTAATAAATAATTCGCAAAAAATCTACACTATATTTTTTCAGCCAGCAATTCGCTTATCTTTTCAATGCACATTGGCCTGCCTATAAAGTACCCCTGCCCGTATTCACATCCTACTCCTGTTAGATAATTCAACTGCTCTGAAGTTTCTATACCTTCGGCAACAACCCTGAATCCCAAGTCATGCGCAAGCGATACAACAAATTTGATAATTGAGGAGTCTTTTTCACCTATATAGCTTTCGTCAAGCTTTACTATATCTATAGGCAGTTTTTTTAAATACGTAATGGATGAATATCCTGTCCCAAAATCATCCAATGCAATTTTAATCCCTTTGCTTTTCAAAGTATTAAGTCTTTCAATTACTGCATCCAAGTCCGAAATTGCGGCTGTTTCTGTAATTTCAATTACTATTTTTTGATAATCAATATCGAAATCAGAGAATAACAGTTCAATGCTCCTGAAATTCAGGCTGCTTATTATAGACTTGCTCGACAGATTTATGGACAGTTCAATGTCATCCAGTCCTTCCTTCTCCCATATTTCCTTTTGTGTTAAAGCCTTTTCGACAATTCGCCTTTCAAGGTCATATATCTGTCCTGTTATTTCCGCAACGGGTATAAACTCAGCCGGAGAAATAAATCCTTCTTCGGGATGATTCCACCTGACGAGAGCTTCCATCCCAATTATTCTTCCTGTCTCGAGCTCAATTTGAGGCTGATAATAAAGTTCAAACTCCTTATTATCCATACCTTTTTGCAGCATATTTGCCATATGCATATGCCGTATTGCTTCGTTCCGTATACCTTCTTCGTAAAAGAAAATCTTATTTTTCCCTTCTTTTTTAGCGGCATACATAGCAATGTCAGAGTGCTTGAACAGCGTGTCAAAATCATATCCGTCATCAGGAAATACCGCGACCCCCACGCTCATTGATATGAAAAATTCCCTGCCTCCTGAGTTCCATGTGTTTCCTATATTATTTTTCATTCTCTCAAGCATGTTTAGCAATTCTTCCTTAGTTTTATAGTCTTTGAACAAAACAGCAAATCCACCCCCGCCGAGACGAGCCACCATATTCGGTGACTGCTGTTCTATAGACATTTTTTTGCCTAAAAACTTCAAAAAATCATCTCCTACATAATGCCCCAAGGTATCATTGATATATTTAAAATTATCAATATCAAAAAATGCAATGGCAAACTTTCCCCTTGTGCTTCTCGCGAGATTCTTTATCTTATTTACAAACATGGTTCTGTTAGGAAGTCCTGTCAGCGTATCGTAATATGCCAGGCGCTTTAATTCTTTCATGGCCTTCAGTGATTCCCATGTGGCATTGTGTATTCTTGTGTTCATTCTTTTTATAAGTATGTACAAAAGTATCATAGTTATAATAACATATATCCATCCTTTATACGTCTGTAAATGCCTGTATATATGAAAATCAGCAGACAGCATCTCAAGCATCCTGTCCGACAATAGAATCCAAAGCACACCAAACATCCCGTATTTGACTACAATATTTACGGCTTCATTAGTTTTTATGCAGTTGACGATTTTGTGTATCCAAGAAAAATCTTTAATATATTTGTTATTTTTCAAAAATTTACTCCATTATATAAATATTAATTTTTAAACTTATCCTATTTTATACAATTTAGCATTTTTTGTAAATAGTTAAATATTTTATATCTTCAAATTTTTATTGCTAAGTTTTAATTGTATTTGTTATAAAAATATTGTAAAATACCTTGTATGATATACAAACTGACGCGAAGGGAGTGTTGTTTTATGATTTACTTTACTATTAAAAACATTGCAGCAAAAGCGGAGGTATATAGTCTATAGTAATATTCCTCCGTAAAATAATTCAGGAGGCTAAATTGATTAAAATTAATATGACAAACTACGGACTCAGTGAAATATTTCTGAGTGAGTCCAAACTTTATGAAAATTTAACAGTTGGAAGAATCATTTCTCAAGATAAAGACCTGTACAAAACTATTACCGAAAACGGTGAAAAAAGAGCGCAGGTGTCAGGTAAATTCAGATATAATGCATCAAGCTTGTCTGACTATCCATCTACAGGTGATTTCGTAATGCTCAGTGACAATGAAGACGGAAATGCAATTATACACCATGTTCTCACAAGAAAGAGCGCTTTTATCCGAAAAGCCGCAGGAACATCAAATAATGAGCAGGTGGTAGCTGCAAATATTGATACGGTCTTCATATGCATGGCTCTCAACAACGACTTTAACCTGAGAAGACTTGAGCGTTACATGGGGGTAGCATGGGACAGCGGAGCAACACCTGTCGTTGTTCTCACAAAGGCAGATTTGAACAGCGGCATTGAGCAGACAATGGCCGAACTGCAGACTGTTGCTTTAAGTACAGATATTATTGTAACATCAAGTATGACCGAAGACGGATATCTTCCGGTAATGGAGTATATCCGTCCCGGAAAAACTGTAGCTTTCATAGGTTCCTCAGGGGTGGGAAAAACAACCCTTGTTAACAGACTTATTGGAAACAGCGTGTATGAGACTAATTCAACAAGAAATGACGACAGAGGAAGGCATACAACCACTAAGAGGGAGCTTGTGCTTCTGAACTCCGGAGGCATCGTAATAGATACGCCTGGCATGAGAGAGCTTGGAATAGAAAGCGCTGATTTATCCAAGGCATTTTCCGATATTGATGAGCTGTCATCACTTTGCCGATTCAATGACTGTACCCACACCACCGAACCTGGCTGTGCCGTGATAGAGGCAATAGAAAATGGAACTCTTTCAAAAGAGCGTTTTTCAAGCTTTTTAAAATTAAAAAAAGAGGCAAAATATGACGGTCTTAACTCAAAACAAATAGAAACAAAAAAAATAAATGAAATGTTCAAAGACCACGGCGGCATGAAGAATGCACGTAAGTATATGAAAAATAAAAAATGATGTAATTAAAATGCGTTGAAGATTCCTAGGAGACTTCAACGCATTTTATTAAATTTCATTGCTCAGCATATTTTCTGCAAGCGCGGGCAATTCGCTTACACTGTTGACATAGATAACTTCTTCATTGATATTGCCAAACCCATATTTAGCATATATGAACGGGATACCGGCTGAATTTGCAGCATTGCAGTCTCCTTGAGTATCCCCAACATAAACTGCCCTATCCAATTTATTTCTTTCTATTATAAGTTTAATATTTTCGCCCTTAGGCAAATTTGTTCTTCCGTGGTTTTCAGAATCACTGAAATAACTTCCCATTTTGTGATGGCTTAGAAATGACTCTATATAGCGCTCTTGACAGTTGCTGACTATGTACAGGCTATAATTCTTCTCCAGCTCCGCAAGTGTTTCTTCCAGCCCCGGATACAATCTGCCACCGTTCTGCTCCAGATAAAACACTTCTGTTCTGCAGCATTCTTTAATAAGGTCAATTGCATTATGAGGTGTAACATCAGCTGAAATAGCCTCTGCAATTTCTTCAATTGTTTTGCCCATCAGTCCTTTAAGAATTTCCTCAGTCATGGTATAGCCGGTTCCATGTTCTCTGAGAACAAGGTTCCATGACCTGACTACCTGCTCTGTAGGGTCCCACAGTGTTCCGTCCAAATCAAATATAATACCTGTTTTCATGTAATTCTCCTGACATTATTCGTATAATATTAATTATATTACTTAACAACATTTATGTCAATTTGCTGTCATTTAAACTCTGTCATATTTTTTCTGTATCTTGCGGGTACAAATTTAAACTGAAGGTCAGTATTTATCCTTTCCTTTATGGCCAAATCCGTAAAATACTGCTTCCATAATTCATGTATTGTTTTTTCCTGAATGGAGTACTCCATGTTTTCGATGCGGATATTCTCTTTAATTTCCCATGAATTGCCCGCGTATACTGCCGCTTTCATTCTTTTTTCATCATAAATAATGAACTTTTCGTACTTGTATCTGTCTGCAAAATGCTCAATGAGCAAAATGAGAATATCATTATCAGGCGATAATTTTGAGTATAAAACTCCCCCTATATCAGAAAATCTAAGAATGCCAAGAAAACTGTGAACCTCTTTTTTCACCTTCAGCACCGCCGTATTCAGCGGCAGAACCTTATCATGTGTATAAAAATTCATAGTGTTTTTTCCATATTTAAAGGCAAATATTAAAAATTCCAGTATGATATTTTCCTTATTGGAGGCATTGGATAAATAGCAATAGTACACATCCTCATATGCTTCAGCCGATATCTTGCAATTGATGGCCTCTGCCACAGTTCCTGCCATATGGGCATCTTTTTCAACAATGGTGCAGCAATTTAAAATTGACTGCTGGTAGCTTCTCACATCGTATATACCATCCGCATGCTCTTTTTTATA
>DAMAEI010000037.1:27530-30753 GCA_031997345.1 Sedimentibacter sp.
ATGATGGTGAATGCATGTGAGCAATCCCTCAAATGTGCCGTCATATAAATAATCCATAGTTACCTCTACAGCAGCTCAAACATAGAAAGCTGTTGTTGTACTTCTTTCTGTCTCAGCTCTTCCTTTATCACTTCCGGTTCAAATTTTACGTTTCCATAATACTTGCCTTTAACCGTGATGAAATATCTTGCCCTTTTTAATACAGTCCTCATTTTTTTCAGAGAATCATAAGAGAGCTCTGCATTTTTCCTTTCTCTGATAATTCTTTGGGCACTTGTAACACCCAATCCCGGTATCCTGAGCAACTCTTCATAGGATGCCTTGTTTATTTCAACAGGAAACCTGTGAATATTCCTCAGTGCATACATCATTTTGGGGTCAAATTCTAAATTTAGGTTTTGCTCGATTTCCGTAAAAAGCTCCTCTGAATGAAAATAATAAAAACGCATGAGCCAATCTGCCTGATAAAGTCTGTGCTCTCTTAAAAGCGGAGGCATGGTGCTTACAGCCGGAAGATTGGGAGATGAAATAACAGGAATGTATGCCGAAAAAAACACACGCTTCATATTGAATCTGTCGTATAAATTTTGAGAAAGGCTCAAAATTGTTTTATCATTATCCGGCGTTGCCCCTATTATCATTTGCGTTGATTGTCCGCCGGGGACAAAGCGGGGAGTGTTTTTAAATGATCTCTTATCTTCTATGGTTCTTGTAATTTCATTGTTTATCAATGACATGGGGTTTATGATGTTTTCTATTTTTTTCTGGGGAGCCAGCATCTTTAGGCTTTCTCTTGTAGGAAGCTCTATATTTACGCTCATACGGTCTGCAAGCATTCCGGTTTTCTGCACGAGCATGGGATTCGCTCCGGGAATAACCTTTACATGAACATATCCCCAGAAATTGTACTTATATCTGAGCAGTTCAAGAACTCTATATATATTCTCCATTGTATGGTCCGGGCTTTTTTCCACGGCAGAGCTCAAAAAAAGTCCCTCAATATAATTTCTCCTGTAAAACTGAATAGTCAGCTCCGCCACCTCATCAGGTGTGAAGGATGCCCTCTTGACATTGTTTGTAACCCTGTTGAGGCAATAATTGCAATCATATATACAATCATTGGTCAACAGTATCTTAAGAAGAGATATGCATCTTCCATCTGCCGACCATGCGTGACATATTCCCGCGGCTGAAGCATTGCCTATGCCTCCCACCGTATTATTTTTTCTTTCGACACCGCTGGAAACACATGATACATCATACTTTGCAGCATCAGATAAAATTTTTAGCTTTTCAAATATATTATCATCCATAATCTCACCGTTGAAAATTTATTATACTAATCCGCATTAAATAAGTTCCCTTGAAGCGGATTAGTATATACCGCTTTCCTATATTGCGTACAAATATTTGTACGCATTTTAAATTAAAAGTAGTATTAATTAAATTTTATCACGAAAGAATGACGTTGTCAAACATATGTTCGATAAAATGCAAAATAAATATGCTCCTACTTACAGTACAGTTTTTTCATCTGTCTACAATAAGTGGAGCATATAACTCATCCCATGATTTATTTTATTCTCATGACTTTTCTTGCTGCTTTGACTGCCGTCCTAAGAATCGGCCCTTCCATTTCCTTGCTGACCTTTTTTAATTCTTTTCTTATTTCTATTTTTTGTGGGCAGTGGTACTCACACTTTCCGCATTCCCTGCACTGAGAAGCAAATGCAGGTGTCGCCGACATGCCTCCTAGCGTCTGAAGATATTTCCATTTGTACAGCCTGTCATCCAGCAGATATTTATCATTGTAGCTTGAGAAACACCCAGGTATGTTCACTCCATAGGGACATGGCATGCAATACCCGCATGCGGTACATGGAACCTTTGTTTTTTCGGACATTATCCTCTTAACATCATCAAATATAGAAAGCTCGACATCTGTCAGTGACCCCGGCTCAGCATCGTCTGCAATGCGCACATTTTCATTCAGCTGCTCCATGCTGTTCATTCCCGAGAGAATTACACTGACTTCCTTATGGTTCCATATCCATCTCAGTGCCCATTCAGCAGGGGATCTATCCGCATTATAGCTGCTGAATGCCTTAATAACACCTTCAGGCAAATTAGTAACAAGCTTTCCTCCTCTGAGAGGTTCCATAATAATCACAGGAATACCCAAGGAGTATGCAAGCTCCAGACCGGACCTTGTCGCCTGATTATTTTCATCTAGATAATTGTATTGTATCTGGCAGAAGTCCCAATTATATGCTCTGACTATGAGCTCAAAATCAAGCTTGCTTCCGTGAAAGGAAAAACCTATATTTTTGACAGTCCCGTTGCGTTTTTCTTCCTCCAGCCATTCCATGACACCGAGGTTCACCATCTTATCAAACATTGCCTTGTCTGTAAGCATGTGGATGAGATAGTAATCAATATATCTCGTCCTCAGTCTCGAAAGCTGTGTGGAAAATATTTTTTTTGCACCTTCAAGACTGTTAACCATGTACGGCGGGAGCTTAGTTGCAATCTTTACCCTTTCGCGATATCCTCCTTGCAGCGCTTTACCCAGCAGCGCCTCATTTTTGCCTGCCTGATATATATATGCAGTATCAAAATAATTCACGCCCATTTCAATGGATTTATGAATCAACTCTGCTGCCTTCGCTTCATCCGAAGGCAGGCGCATACAGCCAAATCCAAGCACGGAAAGCTCATCACCGTTTTTCTCGTTTATTTTTTTAAGCATTTATTTCATAACCTTCATTCCGCCCATGTATGGCTGCAATGCTTCAGGTATGTTTACAGTTCCGTCTGCGTTAAGGTTGTTTTCTAAAAAGGCTATAAGCATTCTCGGCGGAGCCACAACCGTGTTATTTAATGTATGAGCAAAGTATTTGCTCTCCTCTCCTGCAACACGAATTTTTAAACGCCTTGCCTGAGCATCTCCTAAATTAGAGCAGCTTCCCACCTCAAAATATTTTTTCTGTCTCGGTGACCACGCCTCTACATCCACTGATTTTACCTTTAGATCTGCCAAGTCTCCTGAGCAGCATTCTAAGGTTCTCACAGGTATATCCAGCGAGCGGAATAAATCAACTGTATTCTGCCACAGCTTCTCATACCACATCATACTGTCTTCGGGTTTGCACACAACAATCATTTCCTGCTTTTCAAACTGATGTATCCTGTAAACTCCTCTTTCCTCAAGACCGTGAGCTCC
>DAMAEI010000038.1:0-9951 GCA_031997345.1 Sedimentibacter sp.
ACAGGGACATAACAGAAAAGGAGCTTCTGGGGATATATAATTCAAGAAATTATGACTCCGTGGCGAGTTAGAAAATAACAGGAGAGCGTATATGAACAATATTGAAAAAATTGAATTTGAAAACAAGGATAAATTTTATAATTATCTGAATATGAAGCTCACGGGGCTCATATGTGAGGAACCAGACTGGCTTGCAAATCTTGCCAATGCCTCTGCTGTTCTTTGGCTGCTGCTGGAAGATATCAACTGGGCGGGATTTTATCTTTATAAAAACGGCGAGCTTGTTTTGGGACCGTTCCAGGGAAAACCTGCATGCACCCATATCAGTATTGGAAAAGGCGTGTGCGGAACTGCTGCGGAATTGAGGGAAACACAGCTGGTGAAAAATGTGCACGAATTTCCCGGACATATCGCCTGTGACTCAGCTTCAAACTCTGAAATTGTGGTACCAGTTATAAAGGACGGCAGGCTGATGGGAGTTCTGGATATAGATAGTCCTGTGCTTGGCCGATTTGATGAGACAGATAAAAAGCATCTGGAAAAATTCGTGTCAATTATTGAAAAATACGGTAGCTTCCCTGAAAGTTTCATATAGAGAACTGAACAATTACCACCCCTTTTCATATAATGAAGTGAAAAGGGGTGAATTTATGAATAATGAAATGGGGAATTTCTACAATAATTACCCGTATACTTCGTATCCTAGACTTAACGGATATATGGACTATAACAGCAGAGTGTACGGGCAGACGAATAATTGTTATTGTGAGAAATCCTTTTTAAGGATACTTAACTCATGTACCGATACTGCACTTGATGTTCACGTCAATGAAATAATGATGGCGGAAAATTTGAAGGAAGGTGAGTTTACACGGTATGCTCAGATCTCGCCTAAGCAGTATGAAATAAAGATATTTAATTCTGATGAGCCAAAAGAGCTGATTTTTGAATCAAGTATCGATATTAACCGCAATATGACATATACTGGGGTAATAGCCGAGGATGACAGCGACCCGGCAGACATAAGTGTTTTAATGATACCTGAAGCAAAGGAAAATTACATGACAGGCAGAATGTCATCAATCAGGTTTGCAAATCTTGCATTCGGAGCACCGGACCTTGAGTTGGCTGCGGATGACGGCACTGTGTTGTTTGCGGGTATAAAATACAGTGATGTTTCCGGCAATGTTGCTGTTCCCTCAGGACTGTATAATCTTACGCTGAGAGAAAAGGGAAGCAAAAAAGAGGTTAAGGCATTGAATGTGGACTTTGCACCGGGAATGCATTATACGATGTTTGCATCGGGAAAGTATGGAGAGGACATAAATGTTGATATAATAATCCCCGAGGACGGAGTCAATTACCTAGGGCTGTGCTAAAACATACAAAAACAAGCTTAGGCTTGTTTTTTGTATGCCCTAACCCCATTTTTCGACTGAAAGGAGAAATAATGGCGGTAGGTCAACCGCAACGAATTCCCAAAGTATGCGACCAGCGGGAGCAAATACTTTGGTGAATGAGACTGCGCTGTGTCTTGAAATACCAGTTGTTAGGTTGCAAGTACTGTGGTATAATTTGCTTAATTACTAATTTGAGGTGAAAAATGAAGACTATCGGAATTATAGGGGGAATGGGACCTCTTGCTACAGTTGATTTATATCGCAGGATAGTTTTGAGGACTAAGGCGGCAAAGGACCAGGAGCACTTACATGTTTTAATCGACAGCAATACAAATATACCGGACAGGACAAAAGCAATCATAGCGGGAGGAGAGGACCCTGTTCCACAGCTTGTGAAATCGGCGGAGATTCTCAAGCAGAGCGGTGCGGATTTTTTAATTATGCCGTGCAATACGGCTCATTATTTTATAGATGATGTAAAGGCAAAGGTTGAGATACCATTTGTAAATATGCTTTCCGAAACGGTGAAATATACATATGAAAAATACGGTAGGGACACGGTTGTGGGAATAATGGCAACGGATGGCACCATAAAATCAAAATTGTATGAAAAATATTATTCCGAAGCGGGAATCAAGACTGTAATACCTGATAAAACACAGGAAAAAATAATGAAGTTCATATATGATATCATAAAGAGCGGGAAGTATGACGAAGGAACCGATCTTATGTTTGAATGCGTTGAAGAGCTGAAGTCCATGGGAGCTGATACATTCCTGCTGGGCTGCACGGAGCTTTCATCCGCGCAGTATCTTTATAAGTTTGAGGGACCTTTTATCAACCCTATGGAAATATTGACCGAAGCATCGATAATATATGCCGGCGGAGAATTGAACTGACAAAATTGGAGGAATTATGAGAGAGTTAACATCAAAGCAGGCTGATCTGATGCTTTTTTTGGTTGCCTTTTTTTGGGGAACCGGTTTTACGGTAACAAAATATGCACTTGATATATTTACATCCACACAGCTTCTTTTCCTTAAATTTATAGTTGCATCGGCAGTATTGATGATTGTATTCTGGAAGAAGATGAAGACTGCCGTAAAGGCAGACTACAAGGCAGGAATAATAATGGGAGTGTTGCTGGCAGTGGGATATGTTTTTCAGACCGTGGGAATGGAAGGGACAACAGCTGGTAACGCAGCTTTTCTGACAGGCTCAAATGTTGTTATGGTTCCGTTTTTCTACTGGATGGCAACAAAAATAAAGCCAAAGAAGGACAACATCATTGCAGCAATAATGATGTTTGCGGGCATATTGCTGCTGACTGTGGATTTTAAAAATTTTGGTAAGTTTAATTACTGGGATTTGATTACATTTATGTGTGCAATTTTATTTGCATGGCAGGTGGTTGCAACGGGTATATTTGCAGCTGACAAGGATCCGATCATCATAGCAACCATTCAGATTTTGACCTGCACGGTGATATTTTTAGTGATGGTGGTTATTGAGGGAAAGAGTATGGGCTTTAATACAGGCGGTACTGTTAGCATACTTTATCTTGGATTGATAAATACCATGCTTTGCTTTCTGATGCAGACAGCAGGGCAAAAATATACTTCCGCAACTCATGCAGCTATTATTTTGAGCCTTGAGGCAGTAATAGGAAGCCTTTTGGGAGTAATTTTTCTTAAGGAGAAGTATTCTTTCATGACAATGTTGGGATTTGGCATCATATTTTTAGCTGTACTGACAGCCGAAGGAGGTCTGAGCCTGCTCAGGCGGAAGAAAATATAAAAATATGAAATTGCTTCTTGAAAATGGCGAACAATTGATATATAATTAATAAAAAATATTCGTGCGGAGCATTTATGAAAAAATATAAAAGAAACCAGAGAATCGGCGCCTTAATGAAAATTTTCGCGGAAAAGCCAAACTACATCTTTTCTTACAACTATTTTTCGGAAATTTTTAATGCGGCAAAATCCACAATCAGTGAGGATGTTGCAATTGTAAAGCAGCTGGTTGCCGAGCTTGAGTACGGCAAAATAGAAACAATATCCGGTGCGGCAGGAGGTGCCGTATTTATTCCTGCTCTCGGAGCAGAAGAAAAAAGGAATATACTGAATGAGCTGTGTAATCTTTTTTCCAATAAAAGCAGAATACTGCCCGGCGGATTTATATATGTTACGGACATATTCAATAATCCAAGTATTATTACAAATATTGCAAGAGTAATATCATCGGAATTTTCAAATAAAAAAATTGACTGCATCATAACTGTGGAAACCAAGGGGATACCGGTTGCTATTTTAACCGGTCAGAAGCTGAATGTTCCTGTGGCTGTTATCAGAAGGAACAACAAGGTCACGGAAGGAACTACCGTTAATATAAATTACGTATCAGGCTCCTCCAACAGCATACAGACAATGTCTCTGTCAAGAAGGTCTTTGAAGGAGAAGTCCCGTGTTTTAATAATTGATGATTTCATGAAGGGCGGAGGTACGTGCAAGGGTATGGCCGACATGATGAGGGAATTCAATGCAGAGGTTGTGGGAACGGCAGTTGTTATCGAAACAAAGGAGCCGGAAAAGAAGCTTGTGGATGATTACACGTCACTTCTTATAATGAACAAGGTCTTGGAAAAGGATGGAATCATTGATATACAGCCTAATTTTAAACTGCTAAAATAAAATTAGGCTTTTTTTACAAAAAATGAAAATGTTTTTTGCATTTTTTGATAGGATGTAGTATAATAAAATAAAGTGGACATAATCTTTCGGGGGAAGGTGGTGACAACATGAGAATATCGGACGTCAGAGTGAGAAAAATTAATTCAGAAGGTAAGATGAAGGCAATCGTTTCCGTAACATTTGATGATTGCTTCGTGGTTCATGACATTAAGATTATTGAAGGACAAGAAGGCTTGTTTATTGCTATGCCCAGCAGAAAGATGCCGGATGGAGAGTTTAAGGATATAGCGCATCCTATAAATTCTGAAACAAGAAACCTTGTCGCGGAAGCTGTTTTTAAGGCTTATGAAGAAAAGCGCTTAGAAGAAGATGAAACTGAAGAAGCAGCTCTTCTGTAGCGCCATGACTGATGATTTTACAATCAACAGTATCCGGGTCTTGTCAAAAGACCCTTTTATTATGGAAATTAAAATTTTTTGACTTAATATAGCATATGTAATATAATAGTTCAGTATTACAATTTAAGGAGAAACAATATGAATATGTCAATTATTTTAGCGGCCGGTGAAGGAACAAGAATGAAATCAGACACTCCTAAGACCCTGCATAAGGTATGTGGCAAGGAAATTATAAGATATGTCATTGAAGCAGCACAAAATTCAGGAATACAAAAAAATATTGTGGTTCTTGGACATGGAAAGGATAAAGTAGGACATAATATCAGTGATATGGATGTAATTGCGGTTGAACAGCCTACAGGAGAAGGTGCTCCTTACGGAACGGGCTATGCAGTTATGTCGGCTCAGGAATATATTGATGATAGCGATACTGTTGTAATTTTGGTTGGAGACGGACCTCTCATAAGGAAGGAAACACTTGAGAAATTCATTGAATACCATGAAGAAAACAAATGTGCGGCATCTGTTATGACTGCGTATCTTGATAACGCCAAGGGATACGGAAGAATCGTGAGGAATGACGATTCATCCATTATGAATATAGTTGAGGAAAAGGATGCATCGGAAGAAGTACGAAAATTACATGAAATAAACACCGGAATTTATTGTTTTAGCGGAAAAATGCTGAAATATGCTCTTAAAAAAATTGATACAAACAATTCACAAGGGGAATACTACCTTACGGACACGATTAAGGTTTTAAATATTGAAGGTCATAAAATAGGCGGATGGGTGCTGGAGGACGCCACAGATATAAAGGCTGTGAACGACCGTGTGCAACTAGCCGAGGTAACGGAAATTATGAGAGACAGGATAAATAAAAAGCTTATGGTTTCAGGAGTTACTATAATCGACCCACAGCGTACATATATTGAAGATTCCGTGGTGATAGGAAGGGATTCAGTTATATATCCCGGCACATTCATTGAGGGAAAAACCGTAATAGGTGAATGCTGCGTTATAGGACCGGATGCGAGGATTGTGGATTCTACCGTTTCTGGCAATGTTTCAATTGAAAAGTCCAAGGTTGTAGAATCGTTTATAGACGAAGGGACCACAGTTGGACCATTCGCATATCTGCGACCTGAGTCAAGTGTGGGAAAAAACGTGAAAATCGGCGACTTTGTGGAAATTAAAAAATCAACCATAGGGGATAATTCCAAGGTGTCTCACCTGGCATATGTGGGAGACGCTGAAGTTGGGAAAGAAGTAAATATAGGCTGCGGCGTAGTATTTGTAAATTATGACGGAAAAAACAAGCATAAAACAATAGTAGGCGACGGTGCCTTCGTAGGGAGCAACTCAAACCTTGTTGCACCTGTTAATATACAGAAGGACAGTTATGTGGCATGCGGCTCGACGATTACGGACACTGTGGAAGAGGGAGATCTTGCCATTGCCCGCGCGCGTCAGGTTAATAAAAAGGGTTACGGAAGAAACAGATATTAAGAGGTAAATATGTATATAATTGCAGGACTTGGCAATCCCGGCAGAGAATATGCAGGCACAAGGCACAATGTTGGCTTTGATACACTGGATATGCTGGCGGAAAAGTACAAGGTACAGCTGAACAAGCTTAAATTCAACTCCGTATACGGGGAGACAACCGTAAACGGAGAAAAGGTTATGCTCGTGAAGCCTGTTACGTACATGAACAGAAGTGGTGTTGCCATCAGTGAAATAATTAAGTTTTACAAGATTCCGGAGGAAAATCTCATAGTGATATATGATGATATAGACATACCTGTGGGAACACTGAGGATAAGGCCTAACGGAAGCCCCGGAACACACAACGGTATGAGATCTATAATACAGCATGTAGGGAGCAATTTCCCCAGAATAAGAATAGGTATAGGAAGAAATCCGGATATGGATTTGGCTGACTATGTATTGCAGAAATTCGGCGCAGATGATAGGGCGAAATTGCTGCCTGTAATGGAAAAGGCTGGGTCAGCGGCTGTTGAAATAATAGAAAAAGACATTGACAGCGCAATGCAGAAGTACAATATTAAAACGCCGTAGAAAGGTTTTTATGAACAAAATTTTGTTTGAACAGCTTCAAAAGACAGATAAATTTAATCGGATTGTAGAAAATCACAGGATGAAGAGACGCCAGCTTATTCAAGGGTTGAATGAGGAAAGCATGGCGTATTTCGTGTGCAATTTATTGGATTCTTCTTCAGGTAAAATTCTGCTTGTAACAAGCAGTGAAGCTAAATCGAGAAAGTATGAAGAGGAAATAAAGGCCTTCACGGGCAATGCAGGAAGGCTGCAGCCGAAGGAATTCCTGCTCTACAACGTGGATGCACTCAGCAAGGATGTGGAGTACAGGCGTGCGGACATTCTTGACAAGATAATAAGTTCCAAAACAATTGCGGTAACTGCTTCGGTTAATTCTCTTATGACGAGAGTTATGCCTAAAGATAGATTTAAGGATTCTGTAATAGAATTAAAATACGGAAATATTTATGATTTGAATGAGCTTAGAAGCAATCTTGTAAGGCTCAAATATGAACGGGTGGACGCAATAGAGGGCGTGGGTCAGTTTTCGGTCAGAGGAGGAATTGTAGATATATTTTCCCCGTCTGAGAGCAATCCCGTAAGAGTTGAATTTTTTGATGACGAGGTAGATTCAATCAGGAGCATTGATTTGAAAACACAGCGCTCGGTCAAAAATTTAAAATCTGTCAGGATAATTCCCTGCAGTGACCTGATGTTCCAAAAGGATGAAATCAAAAGGATATTGTCCGGGATAGACAAGGATTATCAGTTCAGGCTGGATAGGATAAAAGATCTGCACAGCGACAAAGAAACGGGAAAAAGGCTCAAGGCGCTTTATTCAAACTACAAGGATAAGCTCACCGGAGGCATTGGTATAGAAAACGCCGACCTTCTGGTTCCTTTCATCAAAGACGACTTTGTGAGTGTAATTGATTACTTCGGTGATGATCTCATACTTATACTTGATGAACCTGAAAGAATTTTCGAGGAACTCAAAAACATCGGGGAAAGCTTTGAGCTTAAGTATACGGAACTGTTTGAAAAGGGAGAAATATTTGCAAAACAGAGCGGAGTATACATCAATCAGCAGGAATTGAGCTCTGACATATCCGGCCATGGATTTATATCTGTAAACGGCAAGGAAAAGATTTTTAAGACTGATGACTCCATTTCGCTGATGTTCAAGGAAGCAACCTCCTACTACGGAAAGATGGAGGACCTGTCAAAGGATTTAAACAGACTGAAATACAAGGGTTACAAGGTTGCTATAGTGCTTTCGGGCAGCGAGGGTTGTCTAAAGCTACACAATATACTGAATGATTACGAATGCTCCACTGTTTTAGCAAAAGACACAAGCTTTGAGGCATCCAGCGGACAAGTCGTTATCATGCCAGGACAGCTTAAAAAAGGATTTGAGTATTACGACAACAAGCTCCTTGTCCTCACCGAAAATGAGGTATTCGGCAGCATAAGAAAAAAAGCTCACAAGACGAAAAAGCAAAAAGGATCTAAAATTGAAATTTTCACAGACCTCAAGGTCGGCGACTACGTGGTGCATGAGCATCATGGTATAGGCCAGTATGTGGGGATTGAAAAAATACAGGTAATGAATATACAGAAGGACTATCTGTGTATTAAGTATAAGGGCGAGGATAAGCTCTATGTTCCTGTGGACCAGATGTCTCTCATCCAGAAATACATCGGCGCCGATTCAGAAAAGCCGAAGCTCAATAAAATGGGAGGCGTTGAATGGGTTAAGGCCAAGGAACGCTCAAAGGCCGCCATTGAAAACATGGCGGGAGAGCTGGTTAAGCTATATGCTCAGCGAAAGGTTGTTAAGGGCTATGCCTTTTCTTCAGATACAGAGTGGCAGAGAGAGTTTGAATACAAGTTCCCGTTTCAGGAAACAGATGACCAGCTTCGGTGCATAAAGGAAATAAAGAAGGACATGGAAAGGCCGGCTATCATGGACAGACTGCTGTGCGGAGACGTTGGCTTCGGCAAGACGGAAGTTGCAATGAGGGCTGCATTCAAAGCTGTCATGGATTCAAAGCAGGTTGCCATACTTGTGCCTACAACCATTTTGGCGCAGCAGCACTATTCAAATATCATAGACAGATTCAGGGGATACCCTATAAGGATTGAAATGCTGTCAAGGTTCAGAACACCGTACCAGCAGGCTAAAATAATAAACGACCTTAACAAGGGATTGATTGATATTGTGGTGGGAACACACAAGCTTTTGTCAAAGGACCTGAAATACAAGGACTTGGGACTTCTCATAATAGATGAGGAGCAAAGGTTTGGGGTTAAGCACAAAGAGCTTATAAAGCAGCTCAAAACAAATATAGACGTTTTGACCCTTTCAGCAACGCCTATTCCAAGGACTCTTCATATGTCCATGGTGGGTGTAAGAGATATGAGTATCATATCTGAGCCGCCGGGAGACAGACTGCCTGTGCAGACATACGTAATCGAGAGCAACGACGGAATAGTGAAGGATGCAATAGAGAAGGAAATGTCCAGAGGCGGACAGGTATACTATGTTCATAACCGTGTAATCGACATCGACAGCGCAGCATCAAAGCTGCAGAAGCTGGTACCTGATGCCAGAATAGCCGTCGCCCACGGACAAATGAATGAAAGGCACCTGGAAAACATAATGCTTGAGTTTGTAAACAAGGAATATGACATACTCATGTGCACCACTATTATTGAAACAGGTATGGATATTCCAAATGCCAACACGCTGATTATAGACAATGCTGACCATCTAGGTCTTTCGCAGCTGTACCAGCTGAGGGGACGAATAGGAAGGTCCAATAAAGTTTCGTTTGCATATCTGACATATGAAAAAGATAAAATGCTTTCCGAGATAGCGGAGAAAAGGCTCAAGGCAATCAAGGAGTTCACTGAATTTGGCTCAGGATTTAAAATTGCCATGAGAGACCTTGAAATAAGAGGCTGTGGCAATATATTGGGTGCAGAGCAGCACGGGCATATGCTTGCAATAGGCTACGATTTGTATGTGAAATTTCTGGATAGGGCTGTCAAGGAGCTTCAGGGCAGCATAATCGAGGATGAAGATATCGAAACATCCGTGGACCTGAGTGTTGACGGCTACATCCCTTCATCATATATAGAAAATGAAGAACAAAAGATTGAAATATACAAAAAAATCGCAGCTACTTCAAGCAAGGATGACATTTATGATATAACGGAGGAAATTATAGACAGATTCGGGAATCCGCCGAAGCAGGTTGACAACCTTCTTAAAATATCTTATATTAAATCTCTGTGCAAGAAGCTGAAGGTGAAATCCATCACTCAATCAGGGATTATGGTGAATATAGAGTTGTATTCTGCAAATCACCTGAATCAGGACATAATTGGGTTCTT
>DAMAEI010000038.1:9991-17852 GCA_031997345.1 Sedimentibacter sp.
AATTGAAAATTACAATGCAAAAATAAAATTTGATGTTTCAAAAGAGCCTGTTATTAAATATAGATTAGATTCTGCAGAACAAGTGAAAATTCTGGAGGAGCTTGAGAAATTCTTTGATAAATTAAATAATTATAAGGCAGGTTCAAAAGAAACTGCCAAGGAGGAAAATAATGATTAAAGCTAAAAGAACACTTGCATTGGCACTTGCTCTCTGCATGACACTTATTTCTGTAGCATGTGAGAAAAAAACAGAAACAGTAGGAGAGGGCGTTAAAGCTAAGGTTAATGATACAGAAATATCACAGCAGGAATATGATGAGCATCTTGCTGTTTATAAAAAAATGGTTGAAACACAGTATGGCGCAGACGCATGGAACCAGGAAATTACCCCTGGACAAACTCTCGGCGGATACTACGAAAGCACATTGCTTGACCAGCTGATAATGGATATTCTCATGACTGATGCAGCTGCTAAGGAAGGAATTACCATGACAGATGATGAGCTAAATGAAGAGTTGACTAATTTTAAGGCGTATTTATCTACTGATGAGCAATACAAGAGCTTTCTGGAAGGCTACGGTATGTCAGAGGAATACCTTAAGAAATCACTTAAAAACGAATATCTCATAAACCATTATCTTTCAGTGAAGATTGAGAATCTCCAGCCTACTGATGAAGAACTGAAAACTCTTTTCAATGATATAAAAATGAACGAGCAGCTCAGAGCAAGTCACATACTTGTGGAAACAGAAGAAGAAGCAAAGAGCATTATAGACAGAGTGAACAAAGGTGATAGCTTTGAAGAGCTGGCAAAGGAGCTGTCTGTTGATAAAACAAGCGGAGCTAAAGGCGGTGATTTGGATTATTTCAAATACACAGATATGGTACAGCCATTTTCACAAGCGGCTTTTGCCATGAATGTTGGAGAAATAAGCGAGCCAGTGAAATCTGAATACGGATACCATGTAATTAAAGTTACGGATAAAAAGGTTGACAGCGAAATTACTCCGGAATCAAAGAAAATGGACTTAACGGAGCTCTATAAATCCAAGGAATATGAGAAACTTATGGAAACGTTAAAAGACGAAGCAAAAATTATTAAAAATTAAAAAATGTTATATCTTGTAAAAAGTTGTTGCTATTTATAAAAAGTTCCATTATAATATGTATGATATTTCCAATAAATCTGTAAACTATTCAGGATAAAATCTATTAAAGTGCAAATAATAGAAAATATTAAAAGAAATGTCATATAAATAAAATTATGCAATTGGAGGCACAAAAGTATGAAAGCAACTGGAATTGTCAGAAGAATTGACGATTTGGGAAGAGTGGTTATTCCTAAGGAAATTAGAAGAACACTGAGAATCAGGGAAGGAGATCCCTTAGAAATATTTACTGACAGGGAAGGAGAAATAATCCTTAAAAAATATTCACCCATAGGTGAGTTGACTGAATTCGCAGGAGAGTATGTTGAATCCTTGTTTGAAACGACAAGGCATATTGCAATAATAACAGATCGTGATGGAGTAATAGCAGTATCAGGAAGCTCAAAAAAGGACTATACCGAAAAGAGATTGAGTCCTGAGCTTGAAAAGATAATTGACAGCAGAGAAATTTATATGACAAATTCTAATGCTAAGCCAATTAGAGTTACAGCAAATGAGTTTAATCCAGATAATTATACAAGTCAGGTTATAGCTCCGATATTAGCTCACGGTGACCCCATAGGAGCAGTAATGCTTCTTTCAAAGGACAAAGCAGCCAAAATGACGGAAATAGAAGAAAAGCTCATTAAGACTGCAAGCATATTCTTATCAAGACAGATGGAAAATTAATAGCAATGTAAGCTAACCCCGTTCTCGGGGTTTTTTTTCGATTTTTTCTTGAAAACGGATGGTGGGGCAACAGCAGAATGTGTCGTGATAACGTTTTGACTTTATGAGATAATTGGCGTATAATTATATAATACTAATCCTCTGTTATGGACAATTGTTTGCCCATTTTTTTAGAATAGGAGCAGTATAAATCCTATATTGCAGGAGGCACAATATGAACATAAGATTTTTAGGAGCCGTGAAAGGTGTAACCGGTTCAAGTCATTTAATAACATACAAGGACAAAAAGATACTTCTTGACTGTGGAATGTACCAGGGTAGGGATGAGGACCTGAATTTAGATGAATTTGAGGTAAATCCGGCAGAAATTGATTATCTGCTGCTTAGCCACAGCCACATAGACCATACCGGAAGAATTCCTCTATTGGTTAAAAAGGGCTTCAAGGGCGAAATATATTGCTCAAAGCCTACATATGATTTGTGTGAAATAATGCTTATAGATTCAGCTCACATTCAGGAAACAGAAGCCGAATGGAAAAGCAAAAAAGCTCTGCGTCAGGGAAAAAAGGCTGTTGAGCCAATGTATACACAAAAAGATGCGGCAGACAGCTTCCGGTATTTCAAGCCGGTTCAGTACAGCCAGATTATAACTATTGAGGAAGGTCTCACTATAAGATTTAATGATGCGGGGCACATACTGGGATCCTCTATCATAGAAATGTGGTTTGAAGAAGGAGGAGAAAGTGTTAAGCTTGTTTATTCCGGTGATTTGGGAATGCATGACAAGCCTCTTTTAAACGATCCATCTCTCATTGAAAAAACGGATTATGTAATTATGGAAGCAACCTATGGCAACAGGGTTCATGATAATATAGAGCAGAGAACCGAAGAGCTCATAAATATAATTTTGAAAACAGCAAAGAGAGGCGGAAGCGTAATTATCCCTTCATTTGCAGTAGGAAGAACTCAAGAACTCATATATGAGCTTAACAAGTACTATGACAGCCATATGGACAAAATGGGAACGAAAGAAAACGAGCTGAAAAAAATACCGGTTTATATTGACAGTCCTCTTGCTGCCAAGGCTACAGAGATCTTCAGAAAAAATGCAGGTGTATTTGACAGTGAAGCTAGAAGCTTCATTATGTCAGGTGACGACCCATTAGATTTTGAAAATCTGCATTTTACACACAGTGCAGAAGAATCAAAGGCACTGAACTTGTCAACAGAACCAAAAATCATTATCTCCGCCAGCGGCATGTGCGACGCAGGAAGGATAAAGCACCATCTGAAGCATAACCTATGGAGAAAGGAAGCAAGCATTGTATTTGTAGGATATCAGGCGGAAGGTACGCTTGGCAGAAGAATAATGGATGGAGAAAAGGTTGTTAAGGTTCTTGGAGAAACCATCAATGTCAAAGCAGAGGTGTACAATGTAGAAGGATTTTCAGGTCATGCTGATAAGCCTGCGCTGTTAAACTGGCTGAGGGGATTCAAGGAAAAACCAAAGACAGTCTTCATAGTGCATGGTGAAGAGGAGTCAAAACTCGGCTTTGCTGAGGAGGTAAAAAAAGACCTTGGTATAAACTGTATCATTCCTGAATACGATGTTGCTTATGAAATAAAGAATTATGGGGCGGTTGAGCAAATACATGTTGAGCAGGCAAAGGATGTAAAGTCTGAACGCACAAAAGTAGAAGTGAACGAAAAGCTGCTGAAGGATCTGACTGCAGAAATTGAGGAGCTCAGGAAGACATTTGATATTGCGGCAAAAAGAGCTGAAAAATATCTTGAAGAAAATATTGATATTGAGAATTACAAAAAAATAAATAATTCCATCATTGATTTGGAAAATGAAATAATCAACCTCACAATGCTTACGAACAAATAAGGGCATCAGGAGAGTGCAATGAAGACACTGGCCATAGTCAGCTATACCATAGAGTCGGTAAACAGCTATTACAATCAAATAAGAAGCTTGCTCTCTGACAGAATACACATACAGAGATACTGCCTTGAAGATATAAAAAATCTGAAGGAAAAGAAAATTACCGCAGATGTTCTTTTGATACCCTCGTACCACCTTTTAAAAAAGATTAAGGGCTGCGTAAGCAGGAATACGGAGCTGTTGTTTGCAAGCAGAACATTGTCCAAGGCAGGAATGGATAAAATAAACGGCATCAAAAAGGGTTCGAAGGTGGTGCTCATAGATGAAAGTCCCGAGATGGCAGAGCAGATTATTTCGATAATCTACCAGCTTGGAGCGAGGCATATTGAATTAAGCTCCTATTGGTCCAATGTAAGTCCAATGGATGAGGAATGTATTTTTATTGTGCTTGGACAGTCTGACTATGTTCCGGCACATGCAGGAGAAATAATTAATGTCGGAAACAGCCTTTTGGACATAAATTCTATTATCGACGTGGGAATGAAGTTTGATTTGCTCTCAGTTCTGGACAAGCAGGATGTTGTGAGGAGCTATACGGAAATCGAAACTGCCAACTTCGGTATGCTGAAAATACTTGGGCTCACAAACAGCCGTGAAAGCCAGCTGGATATATTGCTTCAAACTATCAATGCGGGAGTAATAGGAGTCGACAATGGCGGCCAGATATTTTTGTACAACGAAAATGCAAGGGATATAATCAATAAAGAAAATGAAAGTGTCCTCAACATGAATGTGTTGGAGCTGCTTCCGGAAATTCCTTTTGCTAATACTTTGCAAAATTTTTTGCCGGTTGAGGAAAAGATAATAAAAATGAACGGATATGATGTGGTTGCATCGGTGAGCCCGCTGCTGCACTCAAAGAAGAGGTACGGAGCGGTTGCAATTCTGAGGAAATATTCAGACCTTGAAAAAACGGAATACACTCTGAGGAAAAAACTCATAGGAAAAGGCCATTCCGCAAAATATAATTTCAATGATATCTTTGGGAAAAGCAGCACAATAATTGAGTGTAAGAATATTGCCAGGAGAATGTCCGGCTCAAATTCATCCATATTAATAACAGGCGAGACAGGTACTGGCAAGGAATTATTTGCTCAGGCTATACACAACAGCTCACTGAGAAGCAGCTTCCAGTTTGTTGCAGTAAACTGCGGAGCATTTCCCGAAAGCCTTCTGGAAAGCGAGCTCTTCGGATATGAAGAGGGAGCGTTTACGGGAGCCAGAAAGGGAGGAAAGCCCGGCTTGTTCGAGCTTGCCCACAACGGTACACTGTTTCTGGATGAAATTACGGAAATGCCTATGAGCTTGCAGGTAAAGCTGCTTAGAGTCCTGCAGGAGAGAGAGGTCGTAAGGCTGGGCGGAGACAGGATAATCGATGTGGACATACGGATAATAGCTGCCACTAATAAAAATATAAAGGAAATGGTAGAAAAGGGTGAATTCAGGGAGGACCTGTTTTACAGGCTTAATGTACTTCCGTTGAAGATACCTCCGCTGAGGGACAGGAAGGCTGATATCATAGGCTTGATAGATTATATCAAAAAAACATTTGGCAGCGAATTCATTTTGACGGACAGAGCAAAAGACACCCTTATGAACTACAGCTGGAAGGGAAATGTACGGGAGCTCAGGAACTGTGTCGAATATCTGGTGAATCTGGGACTGAAGGAAATAGACCAAAAGGACCTTCCTATTGACTTTGGCAATGGGATGAATTTAGAGGAAAAAGGAAACTTAAATCTCAGCGAACAGAAAATAATTGATGAGTTAATTCATGACGCGGGAAGCAATCTGAAAAAATACATTTTTGTTCTGGAGGAACTCAGAGACGCATATAATAGCAATCGCAGATTAGGGCGCAGGAGCATCTGTAAAAGGGCAAAAGCTCAAAACATTTTTATAAGTGAGCAGGAAGCAAGGACAATTTTAATTAATTTTGAGAAATATGAAATTGCTGATATACACAAAGGCAGAGGCGGCAGTGTAATCACAGATTTCGGGTTTAAGGCATTAAATTACTTACTAAAGGGTTAAAAGGTATGCGCAGATGTACCTTTTAACCCTTTGATTTATTCCGGATAAATTAAAGCTGCGCGAAACATATGGAATTCCATAGTATTTCATTATCATTTTTTGCGTCTGCCTGTGGCATAGTTTATGCATATAGATTGTCAGGAATTTATGTCATTTTTCAACAGGAGTCATCCCGAAAGCATCACTGATTGGGATGATGTAAATAATGTTATCAAGGAGGCAGGATTTGAAAAAGTTATTGACAGGCAACGAAGCAATTGCCAGAGGAGCATATGAGGCCGGCGTTCATTATGCGGCAGCATATCCGGGCACGCCAAGTACGGAAATATTAGAAAATATCTCGCTATATGAGGAAATCACAGCAGAATGGGCACCGAATGAAAAAGTATCGGTTGAATCTGCCGTTGGAGCATCTCAGGCCGGAGCAAGATCGCTTACGGCAATGAAGCATGTGGGTCTCAACGTTGCGGCAGATCCGTTTTTTACGGTGGGATACACGGGAGTAAACGGAGGAATGGTTCTCATAAGCGCAGACGACCCAGGTCTTCACTCCTCTCAGAACGAGCAGGATAACAGATATTACGCAAGAATGGCAAAGGTTGCAATGGTGGAGCCAAGCGACAGCCAGGAATGCAAGGACATTGTTAAACAAGCCTTGGAAATAAGCGAAGAATATGATACATTAGTTATGATAAGAATGACCACAAGGCTGTGCCACAGCAAATCAATCGTAGAAACAGGAGAACGCACAGAGGTTCCCATAAAACCATATGTGAAGAATCAGCAGAAATATCTCATAGCCCCTGAAGTTGCGAAACAGCTGCATATTGTAACTGAAGAAAGGCTTAAAAAGCTTGAAGGATTTTCAAATGCAACTGACCTGAATCATATTGAATGGAATGATAAAAGGATTGGCGTAATTTCAGCCGGAGTTGCATATCAATATGCCAGGGAAGTGTTTGGAGATACGGCATCCTATTTAAAAATAGGATTTACATTCCCCCTTCCGATGGAAAAGATCAAGCATTTTGCAGAGCAGGTGGAAACGCTTTATGTGGTTGAGGAGCTTGAACCATTCATGGAGGAACAGATCAGAGCTGCCGGAATTAAGTGTATAGGAAAAGATAAATTGCCCAACACATGGGAATTAAATCCCGATATTGTTGAAAAATCACTGTTTGGAACTGAAAGAACAGTCATCGATTACGACAGGAGTGTTGCTGTTAAGAGACCGCCTACATTGTGCGCGGGATGTCCTCACAGAGCATTCTATTATGAGCTGTCCAAGAGGAAAAACGTAATGATTACAGGAGATATAGGATGCTATACTCTTGGAGGAATGGCTCCTCTGAATGCTATGGATACCGTAATCTGCATGGGCGCCAGCATAAGCTCGGGGCACGGAGCTAAAAAGGTGTTTGAAAGAAACAATGACGATAAGCGCATTGTTGCAACTATAGGAGACTCAACATTCTTCCATTCGGGAATGACAAGTCTGCTGAACGTTATTTACAATAAATCAAATACAATTACCTGCATTCTTGACAACAGAATCACCGCAATGACAGGACATCAGCAAAATCAGGGAACAGGATACACTCTTCAGGGCGAGGAAGCAAATATTACTGATATAGGAGAGGTTGTAAGGGCCTTAGGCGTTAAAAATATAAGGACTGTGAATCCTCTGGACAATGCAGCTATGAAGGATGCGTTCAACTGGGCATTTGAGCTTCAGGAACCATCGGTTATAATTTCAAGATATCCTTGTGCCCTTAAGAAATATTCAAAGCAAGATATAGATGAGTTCGGACCAATAGAAGGCTACTGCGTTGTTGACGAAAATACATGTATAGGCTGCAAGAAGTGTGTTGGAACAGGATGTCCGGCAATACATTTCAAAAAGGAAGTAAAAAAATCCTCCGTAAACAAAGTTCAATGTGTAGGATGTAAATTGTGCATGCAGGTATGTCCTGTAAAAGCTATCAGTAAGGCAGGTGAGCAATAATGAATAAAAATATTTTATTGGTTGGAGTCGGAGGAC
>DAMAEI010000038.1:17862-23799 GCA_031997345.1 Sedimentibacter sp.
AAGCCTGACGGTGTAGTTGTAATTAATGACTATCGCATACCCTCAGCTCCAATACTTTCGGGCAAGGCAGATTACCCCGAGGGCATAATAGAAATGATAAGCGAAAAGGCAGATGCAAAGGTTGTGAATGCCGCTGAAATAGCCGAAGAGTTGGGAAGTATACGTGCAATGAACGTAGTGCTTTTGGGAGCTCTAATAAAATCAATGGATCTTATGGATGTTGATTGGGAAAAAGCAATACGAGATTGCGTGAAGGAAGAATTTGCAGATATAAATATACGTGCGCTGAAGGCCGGAATAGACAGCGTGTCTTTTGCCGAAGCACTGTAAAATTAAACGATGTGAGGAAAAGCATGAGCTATAAAATTTTGGCAATAAATCCGGGTTCAACTTCTACAAAAATTTCATTATATGAAGATGAAAGGGAACTTTTTACTAAGAAATTGGAACACCCTCTTGAATTGATTGATAAGTTCGATAATGTTGAAGATCAGCTGCACATGAGGAAGGAGCTGGTTGTGGAATTTTTGAAGGAGCAGAATGTTGATATAAAAGATCTTTCTGCTGTTGTGGCAAGAGGCGGAATGCTTCCTCCGGTAAAAACCGGTGCCTATGCGATCAATGACCTCATGGTTGACAGGGTGACAAAGCGTCCTGTCATGGAGCATGCGTCCAACCTTGCTGCTCCTATTGCTTATGATATTGCAAGGGAAGCGGGAATCCCATCCTACATATATGACTGCGTAATGGCTGATGAGCTCACTGACATGGCGCGCATATCCGGAATGCCCGAGCTGCCAAGAACAAGCGCCAGCCATGTGCTGAACACAACAGCAATGGCCATAAAGGCTGCAAAGGAATGTGGCAGAAGGTACGAGGATATGAATATAATCGTAGCTCATTTAGGTGGAGGAATATCTATCAATATACATGAAAAGGGAAGAATAACCGATTTAGTATCGGATGATGAAGGCCCGTTTTCACCTGAAAGGGCAGGAAGGGTTCCCTGCAGAGAGCTGATAAACCTGTGTTACTCGGGAAAATATGATAAAAAGACCATGCAGAGAAAGCTGAGAGGAAATGGTGGTCTGAGAGCTTATTTAAACACAATTGATGCCAGAGAAGTGGAAGAAATGATTTCTGAAGGAAGCCAGGAAGCCAAACTGGTGTATGAGGCCATGGCATACCAGATAGCCAAGGGGATTGGAGAGCTGGCAACAGTTGCAGACGGCAACATAGACGTTATAGTCCTCACCGGAGGCATAGCATATTCTGCAATGCTGACGGGTTGTATTTCAAAAAGAGTAAGCTTCATATCTCCTGTTGAAATTTTAGCCGGCGAAAACGAAATGGAGGCGCTTGCCTTCGGGGCACTGAGAGTGCTGAAAGGTGAGGAAACCGCAAGAGAATACACTGAATAACGTTCCGGAGAAGGCAAAAATAAAAAAACCATACACCAACTTAAATCAATGGATGTATGGTTTTTATTTTCATCATAATTAGAGCAATACTACTGTTTTTAGTATAATATATTTTCACACGCATGAATATATTTAACTGTTTTCAAGAAAAAGGAAAAAGTGTATAATCATTCTGAGGTGGAAGATAAATGATAAAATTAATCAGTTTCATTAAGAATAAATTGCTTGGCAAACATCTGGAATTTCGCGTCCGCCTGTTCAATGTGCTGGCGATGGCAGGAACACTTATTAGCTTTTCTGTATGTATGACCGGTATTGTCAATCATGCCGGAAGCATGAACATTGTAATAAACGGGGTTTCAACGGTACTTTCGTTTTCGCTCCTGTACTACTCTTACATCAGCGGCAGGTACCAGTTTTGTTACATGGTTACGATTATCGGCATTTTCCTTGTGCTATTTCCCGTGATATTTTTTTCAGCGGGTGGATATCTTAGTGGTATGCCTTCGTTTTTTATATTTGCGGTATTGTTTACGATCTTCATGCTGGAAGGGAAAAAGGCGTTCATTATGTCGGCACTTGAACTAATTACATATGTTGTGATTTGCTTGATTGCTAAAAAATACCCTCAAACTGTGAATTGGTTTGATAACGACACTAAAGTTTTAATTGACGTAATTGTTGCGTTTGTATTGGTGAGTGTGTCTTTAGGTATATGTATGGCAATCCATTTTCGCATGTACAACCAACAGCAAAAGGATTTGAGTGAAGCCAGTGAGGCGAAAAGCCGCTTTCTTGCCAATATGAGCCATGAAATCAGGACACCTATCAATGTCATACTGGGTATGAATGAAGTTATACAAAGGGAGAGTGATTCCGAACGAATTAAAGGCTACAGTCTTAACGTGAGAAGCGCAGGGCGTATGTTGATGACACTTATTAACAATATATTGGATTTATCTACTATTGAAAAGGGCAGGTTGGAAATAAGGGAAGAACATTATGAAGTCGCCGTACTGATAGATGCCTTATCTGTTATCGGAGAGGAATACGCCAAAAAGCATGACTTGCTTTTTACGACAGCAGCCGATGAAAATATTCCCCGTCTGTTGGGCGGCGACGATACACACATACGTCAGATTATTTCAAATTTTTTAGGTAATGCAGCTAAATATACAGAGCATGGAAGTATTAGGCTTTCATTTTCGGTGAGTCAAACTGATGATGATGAGGAAGTTATTCTTTGCATTGCTGTGACCGATACTGGTATAGGCATAGCACGAGAAAGTATGCCACATATATTTGATTCCTTCATGCGACTTGATACGCATACAAACCGATATATAGAGGGCAGTGGACTGGGGCTTGCCATCGCCAAGGAGTATGCGGACAAAATGGGTGGTCACATTGAGGTGAGGAGCGAACCGGGAAAGGGCAGCACATTTATTTTAAAGATTCCGCAAAAAGTAATTGACAGCATGCCCCTGGGTATATGGGAGCAGGGTATTCAACCGGAGTGTGAGGCTCGGGAGAATGAAGGCTTTGTTTCTCCGAATTGTCATCTTCTGATTGTGGATGATAACCGAGAGAACATTTATGTCATAAAAGCGATGCTGTCAAGGACACTTATGGGGATAGACACAGCCATTAACGGAGCTGAATGCGTAGAAGCTGCCCAAAAGCGGCGTTACGACGCAATACTGATGGATTACATGATGCCCGGCATGGACGGTGTGGAAACATTGAACCGTCTGAAGGAGCTTCCCGGGTTTGACACGCCGGTTATCGTGCTGACTGCTAATGTGGTGGCAGGGGTACGTAGTAATCTTCTTGAAGCGGGGTTTAGCCATTATCTTTCTAAGCCTGTTATGTGGAAGGATTTGGAGGCAGCTTTACTTGATGTGCTGCCCAAGGACTGTGTTGCGGTAAGTCCTGAAAAGGAGTGCGTACAACTGCATGCGGTCGAAAAAGATACTCTGTCTTTGGAGCTTGCCCATTGCGGTATAGTGCTGGATGATGGGCTTCGGTATGTAGGCGGTGATATTGTTCAGTATAGAAAATCTGCATCGTTCTTCTCAGAGGCTTATGAAACTGCGGTTGCTGCAATACGAGGACTTGCCGGGAAAAATGACTGGCAGGGGATGAAATTTCTCGTTCATTCACTTAAAGGAAATGCACGCAATCTCGGTGCCAATGTGCTATCCGAAACTGCTGCGAAATTAGAGCAATTGTGCACTTCAGGTGACAGCACATATATTGCTGCTATACTGCCTGTGCTTTATCTTGAGTGGGAACGGGCAAAGGCAGGATTGGATGCTTTTGCTGCGAGTTTAGATGCAATGCTGCCGGAGTGTGAAATGGAGGAATTCTCCATGATTAGTCTTGGTGAGGCTCTTTGGAGAAAATAGAGAGCTTGCGTGACATCAGACAATATACCGATGCTATGAATTTCCGGGAAGCAGAGCGGCTGTTGAGCATTTTGTTAGAAATTGAGGATGCGGGATATGGAAGCTATTGAAGCTAAATATATGGTTTTGCTCGTGGACGATGATCCTACGTTTCTGAAAACTGCCGGCAGTGTCCTGCATGGGCATTATGAGGTAAGCCTTGCAAACTCTGGGAGGGAAGCCCTCGAGCTTGCAGGTGCAGGCTATGTGCCGGATATTATCCTTTTAGACATTGATATGCCAGGCATGGATGGCTATGAAACGCTTGCGGCGTTACGGGATATTGAGGATATACGAGATGTTCCTATTGTGTTTCTCACTGCTCTTTCTATGCCCGAATCAGAGCTGAAAGGAATTGAGCTTGGTGCGATGGATTACATTACAAAACCCTTCGTGAGAGAGCTTTTTTTAGCACGTGTTAAATTGCATTTAGAAAACGGCAGGAGGCTGCGTCAGCTCTCCATGATGGAGAAAAATAAACATGAGTCAGTGATCGATGAGGTAAAATTTGAGAAGGCTGCCGCAGATTTAAGCGATACGGAGAGAAAGGTACTGCGCTTGATAGCTCTCGGATATACCAACAGAGAAATTTGCGAAACGCTGCATTATTCCTACGATTATATCAAAAGGGTTGTCAGCGTTATTTACGAAAAAAAGTTCGTATGCAAAAGAAGCGAGCTGAAAAAAATATTGATGTAACAACAAGACGATATGAGCCGATACAGAAAGCTATTCTGTTCAGGCTCTTTTTTGTACAAAAGGTCACTTTCAGTGACCTCCTTTTTATTGTTTGTTTTGATATAGTTTTTCCATAAGATATAAACTCTGCCATTTTTATAAGTGGGAGCTACTATAAGAACAGATTTTCGAAAGAGTAAAAGAGGTGATCAAAATAGTCCTGCTATCTAACCATAATTTTATCTATGGAACAGTAACGCTGAAGGATATGTGGCTTGATGCAGCCCGCGAAGAAATGGAATTGTTGTTTTTGTACATGGACAGATATCAGCAGACTGTTCGCTATGAGGGCGTATATTATTCCGAATTTACGCCAAATGACAAGGGATTGTACATCAGCATGGCTGAGGAGATGGATGTAAAGGAGCTGCTTGAACCGCGATTTCACAAAGCATTGTGCCGTTTTCTCTATTCTCACAAGGGTGAAAAGCGGTTATTAGAGGAGTTCAAATCACATGGGGCAAGGCTTTACGTCAATTACGGCAAGACGGATGATTATATGGTTATCGCACGTAGGGTGACGGTGAAGCAAAATTAATTAATGTAAATTGAGGTATAAAGAAAGGGTGGTTATTATGAAACTAAGTAAAAAATTTTTTAGAGGTATTGGTGCAGCCTTGATATTGTTAATGTGCATCACTGTTATACAGCTTCCTACCTTTGCCTATGGCGATGAGGAAAAAAGTGCTACAGAATTGTGGGAAGAATTTCAAAAGAAGTTAGATGAACAAAGAGAACAGGAATACCAAAGATTGAAGGAATATGAGGAAGAGCTGCGCAGGCAAAAGGCTCAGGAAGACGAAGAATATGAGAAGATGTTGAAAGAAAGCGAAATAGAGGAAGAAGAATGGGAGAAAGAACAGGCTGCAAGGGATGAACAATTCAAGAAAGATTTAGAAAAACAACAAGCTGAGCTGCAGAAGGAATGGGAGGATTGGGCGGCTGAACAAAATGAATATTGGAAATGGTACGAAAGTCTCCCGTATGATGAGCAAATGAGATTATTGAAGCAGGATTGGGAAATTCATGATATGTCAGGAGAGCAGGAAAAGGCCAGGAAGGCTGCCGAGGAAGCAAAGAAAGCTGCATTGCCTATAACTCTAAAGGTTAACGGAACAGTAGTTAAAACAGACAGCCCGCCTGTTATTGAAAACGGCAGGACATTAGCCCCTGTAAGGGCGGTTGTAGAGGCGTTGGGGTATCTCGTGGCATGGGATTCTACAACTAAAACCATAGATGTTTACAATTACTATACGGAAGCCTTAGTTATAACAATGAATGTTGGTTCTAATAAAGCAAAGGTTGCAGTAGGCTCTGGTATCAATTCCATT
>DAMAEI010000038.1:23809-27382 GCA_031997345.1 Sedimentibacter sp.
ATTATGGATGAGCGCATACTTGATGCACCTGCAAAGATAATAAATGGAAGGGTTATGGTTCCTGTGCGTTTCATTGCGGAATCACTGGGCTGTACGGTAAGCTGGGATGCAGACACCAAGACCATAAGCATCACTCAAGCAGAGGGATAGTTTGATTAGGAGGTAGAGTATGTTTGTAATTATTTTAGCAGCAGGAGTTGTCATTATTTCAGTGGGCCTTTTTTTCCACAGGAGGCAAAAAAATTTGGAGAGATCTTGTACGATGCAGACAGAAGGCAAAGTTGTCAGGATAGAACGCAAGGAGGAAACTTACATTGAAAAGGATGATAACGATAATGAAAAAGAACGAACAAGAGTAAGCTACCATCCTGTGTTCAGTTATGAGGTGGGGGGCAGGAAAATTGAAGAAACTGCGTCCGCAGGAAGCGGGCGCCCTGAATTTACAGTGGGGCAGCAAGTAACAGTTATGTATGACCCTCAAAATCCTGAAAAGTATTATGTAAAGGAAGATAAAACAGGGAGTCGGTTCGGTATTTACTTTATGATATTTGGTGTAGTTGTGTTCATAATGGGGATTGTTGCGATGGTTCTACCCAGTGATTCCTTAATTGTAAATTAATTGATAATCTCTCAATGGGTGAAGATTTCAATATCGGTATGGAGGAAACAATTTAATGAAAAATAAAATATTTATAATACTTTTATCACTTTGTGTACTTTTGTCGGGATGTAACAGCAAGCCGGCAGACAGCAATGCGGATGCTACACCTGAGCAAGATGCAAAAAAAGCAGTGCTTTATACAAACATGACAACCGGCAGCGAGGAACCTGATATCAAGGAGTATACTTTTGAATATTCCGGTGAGCTTACGGCAGAGGTACTTGCAGATGGGCTTTCAAAGCTGACCGGGTTAGATTTTAAAATCAGTATTACTGATGGTCGTGATGATTGGCTTTCTGTGGATTGGGCGAAGGATTCCACATTGGTTGCAAACCTTGGAGACCGTGAGCAAAAGGAGGAGTTTCATCTTTTCGATGCTGATTCCATGCGCTGGTTCATGATGGATAGCCTTTGGCTGACGCTGACCAAAAATTTGAATAAGGAAAAAATTTATTATACCATGGACGGCGGCGAGGAGCTGATGTTTGAGGAGCTGTATCCTGTAAATGTATTTCCTGCGGAGCAGGAGTACATGGGCAGTGCATTTTTCTTTGCGCATGCTGACGGCAAGGGAGATTTGGCAGAAGGTGAGGGTGATTCGGAAGATGGCAGGGGTGACTTAATACCTATGAATGACGTAAATGCTATGGAATTAGTACGGCAATCAATGAACGAGGAGGACAGAGATACGCTGGCGTTAGTTGGTGGCGGCGAGGATACTGTTGAGGGTGAACATGCCATTATCATCATAGCAGGGGAAAAATCTGCCGATGGGAAAAATTTCAAGGAATTACGGAAATATGCGGTTACCGACAGCGGCGGTGTATATTGTGCAGATACAGTGGATGGCTCGGATTGGACGCAGGTATATCAAGACCCCGGTCCCGGTGACCCCGGTGATACAAATCAGCCTGAGTGGTGGGGAGTATACAAAAGCGATGAGTTAGGTTTTTCGGTTGAAATAAATGAGTTTTCCGTAACACCTGAAGGAATGAATTTTGAGTTTGTGATTTATTTATTGCGAAATGGAAGTCAAGTTTTAGGCGGAACCGCAAGTGTCAGTGAAGAGGATGAACATTTGGCAATTTGTGATGGTTTTGACGGCATGGGCTTCTATTTATACGATGATTTCAGCGCTATTGACATTAATACTTCAGAAAGCTCGGAATGGGCACATATGAGAGGGAAATATACAAAGATTGAGTAAAGGAGATGCTGATGTGCAGAAAAAATCTACTGGTATACCTGCAATTCTATGTATTGTAATCAGTATAGTTGCATTGGTTATTTGGTTTTGCGTTGTTATTTTTGCATTTTTGCTTGGAGGAAGTCCGGGTCCGGGTTATGAGCGTTCATTTCCAGGTTTGTATATAGGCATTGTTGCATTGGGGTTTTTGGGAGCAGCACTTGCGCTTGCAGTAGGCATAAGAGGATTAAAAAGAAAAGCGGTAGGGAAATTATTACCCATTTTCGTTATTGTGCTTGGAATAATAGGGAGTGTACCATTTTTTGCGATGGACTTGGCAGAGATGGGTTTAATTACACTGATGGTGGGTATTCCGCCATCGCTTTTATCTATAATAGTATCTCGAAAACAAGGCTCCGAAAAGGAACTTTAGACAGGAGGTTACTATGCCCGTAGGGAGTGTGGCTGTTTTATCAGTAATTTTTTTAGCCGGTGGAGTCGCATTACTTCGTGCCGGAACGAAGACAGCAAAGCGAGTTTGGAAATTTTCAGGCATCACTCTGCTGTTGCTTTGTACATTATGTATTTTATATCTTGCTTCCGCATTGCTTTTATTAGGCGGTATAAATTAGAGGAGGAAGACGAAATGAAAAAAGGAAAAATATTTAAAAAAATAATGGCACTTGTATGTGCTGCTGTTATGCTGATGGGGCTTGCCGCCTGCGGAGAAAAGAGGGTGAACCTGAGTAAAAATATGCTTGTAGCTAATCAATCTGATGTAACTGTCGATTCCATTAACCTGGATGTTGTAGACGGTTCGTTGGAAAGTCCGATAAAGCTCTTGGATAGTCCACTCGTACCGGGCGAAGCGAGAGCCATCACATTTTCCGTACCTGAAAAACAGGCGAAAAATGGTGAGTGGAAAGTTTGGTGTGAGACTGTGGATGGCGAGTCCAGTAATCCGTTTGAATTCGGAGAATTTAATCCTCACGGGGAGGGATCTGATATCTCCTGCTTTGGCGTGTCTTGGAACGAAGACCGAGGGAGTTATATTGTAACGATTTACAATAGCGGAAGCGAAGCTGATGAGGGAATTTACGAACCGGGCAAGGAACCGGCTGATACCGGTACAGATGATGCTGATTCTGAATACTCATCTACAACTCCTGAGGAAGACTTTGATTGGGATATTGCAATGCTTGAGGACAATAAAGACATAAACTTTCTGAATGAAGACAAAAGCTTGTCGTTGCATTTCTTTGAAGGAAACATTGTATTTGTCAATGATAAAGGTATTGGCAGTTACGAATACGGCATTGATGGTAAGACCATAGCAATAGAAAAAGACGAAGACAATGCTTTGGACCCGCCGGTTCAATTGCTGACGGTACTCGACTTATGCACGCTTGAAGACGAACAAGGTAATACCTACACAGTCGAAGACAGTGAAGGCGAGGAGCTTGTTATGAACTGGACTTACTATAGAGATGCAGATGGTGAGTCAGAAGGTATCTCTCTCCGAGCAGACGGCAGTGTTGAAGTTGGGAATGACGATGGTGACAAGGAGACGGGTATATATAAAGTAGAATACAACATGCTGACTTTGAACTTTGATGGATACGATCCGGTGGAGCTTAAGATATACAACAAGCGCATCCTGATACAGGATGACGATACTGTGTTCTTCCGCTTGTATCCTTGACGCAAAGGGGCATATAAATGAAGC
>DAMAEI010000038.1:27402-30182 GCA_031997345.1 Sedimentibacter sp.
TATATTTGTTGTGATGTTCGTTCCGATAGCGGCGATTATGCTGGGTATTTCTGCGATAGTGGGAGGCGTGCTCAGCGGCAGGAAGCAGTACAAAAGCTTTAAGGAGACTGCCGCTGAAGGCTCTGCTGAAATGATGGATATAGAGAAGCTGCGCATGAAATCCCAGGCTCTGGACTTCGCTTTTATTTTGACAATACCTGTCCTTATTATTGCAGGATATTTCCTGTTATCTAATATACTGGATTCCATGTATGATAATTTCGGAGAGAAGGGCATTGAGGCGGCAGTGTATGGCTACATGATTTTAGCCGTAGGTATACTGATTGTTTTTTGGATAAAAAAAGCGCCTGTTAAGGCAAGGTACAGGAAGGCATTCAAGGAAGGTGTGGTAACTAAGGGCTTGGAATCAGTTTTTAAAAATATGGACTTCAGACAGAATGAAATGCTTGATGAAGCCGTAGTAAAGGCAGCAGAGTTATTCCCACACTATGATATTTATAGCGGTAATGATTATCTTGCAGCAGAATACAACGGACATCAATTTGTACAGTCTGATATAAAATTGCAGCAAAAACGTGAGGAAAGTTATTGGGACGATGGTGAATTAAAGCGCAGGATAGTTTACGATATCTTGTTTGATGGCAGGCTCATGGTTTTCGACTACGATGCTATCTCAGACGAACCTGTTGCTGTCTATGACCGTCAGGGAACTAAGCCAAGGGATACGGAAACAGTTAAAACAGAGCTTGATTCATTCAATCAAAGATTTTATATCGAGGCAAAAAGTCCGACAGATGCTTTGCGTATATTGACACCGCAGGTTTTGGAGGGAATGGTCCTGACCTCGGATAAATTAGGTTATCCCATACATCTCTCTTTTAGAGAGGATAAGCTTTATGTGGCACTTGCATGCGGAGATGCCTTTGAGGCGGCAGGCGGTGATAAAACTCTTGCAGAGCAGCGCCGTAGAGTAATGGTTGATATCAATGCCATACTTTATCTTATTGATACATTATATCTTAAAAATCAATCACAAAAGGGAGGTAATAAATAAATGGAACCGATAACAATTATCATAATTGCAGCTATTGCTATAATACCAGTCATAGCGTGGGGAATATCCACCTCGAACCGCTTCAAAGTCTTGCTTGTTAAAATCACAGAGGCTAAATCAGGTATAGATGTGGCATTGACAAAGCGTTATGACACCCTTACAAAGCTGATGGATGTAGTAAAAGCATACACCAAACATGAAACAGAGCTTTTCGAGAAGGTCATAAAGCTACGCTCAGGCATGAGTATGGCAGAAAAAAATGAGGCAAACAACCTCATGGACGAGGCTGTAAAAAAAATCAACGTAGTTGCGGAGAATTACCCTGAGCTCCGCTCCTCCGAAAACTACAAGCAGCTTCAGGAGGCAATAGTGGATGCAGAGGATCATTTGCAGGCATCAAGACGTGTTTACAACATGAACGTATCTTCCTTCAACCAGGCAATAGCTGTTTTTCCCGCCAGCATAATAGCAGGCAGAGCAAGCTACAATCCAAAGGAATTCTTCGAGGCAGAGAGTATAAAGAGTGAGGATGTAAAAATAAATCTGTGATTGATTCTGGGTGAGTCGTATTGAAGGAGGAGATATTATGGCTTATTATCCTCAGTTAAATGATATTTTTATTACTGAACGATTGAAGCAGCTGCTTAGCGAAGTCAGCAATCATCCCATTACTACAGTTATTGCTCCCATGGGCTTTGGTAAAACTACTGCGCTTAGTTGGTGGGCGAGACGTTCGACAAAAAAAGGCAAATCGGTTGTTTTACGGCAGATGATTGTATCCGGTAGCGTTACAGATTTTTGGGACGGATTTTGCAGAGCATTTAAGGAATATCCTGAATTGACAGAACAGATGAAGGCTCTTGGATATCCAAAGGATGCTGGGGCCATGTCTTTGCTATCTGATTTGCTGGGTGATGCTTTATCTGGGAGCAGTCTACCTATTTATTTTATCTTGGATGATATGCACCTTTTAAAGCAAAACTCCTTGAATTCTCTATTGCAACTTCTTTCACGCAGTCTGCCGGACTGTTTTCATCTTATCCTTTTATCACGCAACCAGATTTTCAATGAGGAGGAGAGGATGCGACTTGGCAATTTGCTTTGTGAGATTGGGGCAGTGGATTTACGATTGAGGAGGCAGGAACTTACAGAGTATACGAGGAACTGTGGGCTTACAGTATCTGCCGAAGAGCTGGATACCCTTGCTGTGCTCAGTGAGGGATGGATTTCTATGGTTTACTTAAATTTTAAGTCCTATGCCCAGAGTGGGCGTTGGCTTTCAAACTCCACGGATATTTTTACCCTTATTGATCGTGTGTTGTTGGAACCGTTGCCGGAACGTCAAATAGAATTTCTCATTCTCATAGGCATTACTGATGAATTTACTTCTGAGCAGGCGGCATACCTGTGGAGTCAGGACGATTGGCCGGATCTGTTGAATTCTCTTTCTAAAAATAACGCATTTATTACAAAAGGCGAAGGCGGGATTTACCGTTACCATCACATGTTGCGTCAATGTGTCAGACAGAAGTTTGCTGAAAAGTCTGAGGACTATCAGAAAGAGAGTTATTCGCGGCTTGGTAGCTGGTATTTGCAAAAGCAGGAGTACATTCCAGCATATTTTTCATTTGCTGCTTCACAGGACTGGATAGGACTGTTGGAAGTTCTCAAGCATGATAAAGCAAAAAGTCTCAACACTGAGCATGCTAAAGAATTTTTTGACTGG
>DAMAEI010000039.1:0-229 GCA_031997345.1 Sedimentibacter sp.
CCGACAGCTTTGTTAGTTTAACACAGGTGTTTACTGTTGTCAACTAATTTTTCAATTATTTTTCAGCTTTTCTTTATTCTCTGTCCCTTGGAACAGGAATGTCAGTTTAACATCTTAACCCCCTACTTGTCAACTGTTAATTATTTCTATTACACGTCCCTTGTTTTCGTTAAATATGCTGCGCATAAAATGTGCAGAATATGCAATGTTCTGTACATAATAAAGTAAC
>DAMAEI010000039.1:239-17236 GCA_031997345.1 Sedimentibacter sp.
GTTGGAAACAATAGTAATAAAGGGAGGGTTCTATGAAAGGGATTTTATCTTTAGTTATTATAATACTTATTGTATTACTTATTGGATTTGCCACTAATCCTTCATATGAGGATTACAAGGAATGGTATAAGTCTAAAAATTACGAAGATGTTAATGCATCCACAAAACTCGGACATACTGTGGTAGGATTGGTATCGGACTTTATAGCAGACAGCACAGTTGTAAGAGAAGATTACAAGGTATGCAGCTTGTACAAAATTAGCAGCGATTTATATACATATAATGTAGTAGGTGCTTTTAATAACTTCTTTGTGATTGAAAACGGAAAGCAGGACGTTCCATAAGCTTGAAAACTATAAAAAAGATTAGTTCAACAACATGTTGGGCTAATCTTTTTTATAGTTACTTACAAGAAAAATTCCGGTTCTCTTCTTGCTGCAAATTCCAGTTCTAATTCTTCCTTATGCCTTAAATAATCCTCATCATCAAAATACTTCGCGTTTACAGGACATTTCTTAACGCACGCACCGCATTTTATACATATGCCGTCAAGCAGAGACACATCTGCATAATTTATAGACCCCATAGGGCAAGACTCCGCACATAGTTTGCAATCTACACAGTTTATTTCTGTCTTTGGCTTGACTTTCCTGATGTCTACATAGCAGCCTTGTTTATTTTTCGGTCTGTAATATGAGTTGTAGGGCTTGTTTCCAGGCACAACAAATGAATCATATTCTTTACCGCAGGTTATTTTTTCGTATATCTGCTCTGCAAAGTTAACAACGCTGCGTATATCTTCTTCATCAGGTCTGCCGGCAGCCAATGTTTCAGAAAAGGAATGTTCTCCTATAAATGCACCGGCCGCAATAACACGGAATCCATTCAATTCCAGTATATCCCTGAGCTCAATCAAAGCATCATCAAAGTTTCTGTTACCGTAAACCACTGCCGCAACAGCCAATGCTCCGTCTGACTTAACGGTGTTCAGATATGTTAGAAGCACATTGGGGACTCTTCCCGCATAAACAGGGACTCCAAATACAACTATATCGCTTCGGCCGAAATTAACAGTCTTTGTCCTCTCTTTGAAAGATGTAAAATCAACGTACTGAATCTCATCCGAGCTCTCTATGCAATCCCTTAATTTGAAGGAAATCTGCTTGACAATTTTTTCAGTTGTTCCAGTGGGACTGAAATACATTGAATTTATGTTATAATCTATATCGCCGCTCATTATATACCAACCTATACTTATTTTCTATGTTTCTCATCGAAATCAAATATTATCTAACCAATGGCAGTTACGGGTTCAACCCTTCATCAACCGCCCTGAACATAGTTTCTAAAGGCGCCTTTATTCCGGTCCAGAGCTCAAACGCTTCTGCCCCTTGGTGAACAAGCATTGCCATTCCCGGTACAGTCTTGCATCCGATATCCTCCGCATCGAGTATAAGCTTTGTTTTTCTTGGATTATATACTATATCGCAAACAATCAAATTTTTATGTAACAGACTTTTCTCCAGTGGCGTTTCATCAACATTTGGCAGCATTCCTATACTGGTACAATTAATAAGAATATCTGAGTCCTTAATGAATTCTTCCATATTTTCATAAAACATGTGCACCGCTTTGCTGCAATTGCTTACAGTCTTATTTATTTCATCAGAAAGAAACTGCGCCTTATTATAAGTTCTGTTGCATATATAAATCTCTTCAGCCTTATTAAGAGCCAACGTCATGCCTATGGCTCTTGCCGCACCGCCGCTTCCAAGTATGAATACCTTTTTTCCCTCTATCTCAATCCCTGTATCTTCCTCAAAAGATTTTAAAAATCCTGTTCCGTCTGTATTATATCCTTTTAGTATGCCGTCTTTTATGGTTACGGTGTTTACCGCTCCTATACACATTGCATATTCATCAATTTCATCAAGGTATTTAATAATATCAACCTTATATGGTTTAGTTATATTGAAGCCGTCAAAATTCATTTTGGAAATTCCTCTTACTACAGCATCTAAATTCTCCTTCATAACCTCTATGGGTATGTATATTTTATTTAAAGAACATTCCTTAAACGCCATGTTCTGCATGGATGAGGAGAGAGATTGTCCCAAGGGATATCCTAAAAGGCCTAATAGCTTAGTATCAGTATTAATTTTCATTTCCTGCCTCCAGATTGCCATTTGCTTTTATTATATCATAATCCATGACGTAAGAAACTATTAATAATTATTATTTATTGGAATATTGCAAATAATCTTAGCAGATATTATAATTATATAAATAAGTAAAAAAGAGGGCGAAAATGACTTTAGAAGATAAAAAGAAATTTATTGTAAATGTAGCGTTTGTTATAACGGTCTATGCTGTTTTATATTTTGTGTTTGTTTATATGATACACTGGGTTATGCCTTTCCTCATAGGGTTTTTGATAGCACTTGCTCTTAGACCCGTAACCAAATTTGTAAATAAAATTATGAAAACTACCGGAAAGGGCGTCGCCCTGTTTGTCGTCGGAGCATTTTATGTCTCTGTCGCATTAATATTATGGTTGCTGATAACATTTTTATTTACACAGCTAACTGACTTGATTTATATGATGCCAAGATTGTATTTCAGTAAAGTTGAACCCTTGCTTCTTGAGTTCAATGACTGGATTGTTTTAAACACACATATAATTTCTCCTGAGGCTGCAGACACATTATCACAAATTATAACAAATGGTATAAGTTATATTTCAGATGTAATTAAAAATACATCCATAGCTGTTGTGCAGATAGTTACAAGGTTAATTTCAAATTTCCCTCTGTATTTAATTTCCGTGATATTTACCATAGTTCTATCGGTTTTTATAAGCGTGGAATACAATAACATAACAGCTTTCATAAAAAAGCAGCTACCCGACAATTTTAATTCTACCTTCTCTGAGGCCATGGTATTTGTAACAGGCACGCTGTGGAAAATGATAAAGTCCTATATGATAATACTGTGCATTACATTTATTGAGTTATTTGCAGGCTTATTTATACTAAAGGTAAAATTCGCTCTTCCAATAGCGGCAATTATTGCAATCCTTGATATTATGCCCATAATTGGAACAGGTGGGATTTTAATACCTTGGGCAATTGTTGAGTTGTTTTTAAAAAATACTACATTGGGTATAGGCTTACTGCTTCTGTATCTTGCTGTAACAGTAATACGTAACATCATAGAACCAAGAATTGTCGGCCACCAGATAGGGCTTCATCCTATTATTACAATAACCGCAATGTATGCGGGTCTGAGATTATTCGGATTCTTCGGCTTCCTCATTGCTCCCATTGTGGCCATATTGGTTAAATACCTGAACGATACAGGAAAAATACATTTATTTAAATAAAACAAAAAGCAAGGCGAAAGCCTTGCTTTTAATTTATTTATTCGCTTTTTCTTAGATGATACCTTGAGCGATCATAGCATCTGCTACTTTTTTGAATCCTGCAAGGTTAGCTCCAGCTACAAGATTGTATCCCAATCCTGCTTCTTCAGCAGCATCAACACTCATCTTGTAGATAGTCTTCATTATACCATGCAATTTAGCATCAACTTCTTCAAATGACCATGAATATCTCATTGAGTGCTGGCTCATTTCCAGTGCTGATGTAGCAACTCCACCAGCATTAACTGCTTTTGAAGGAGCAACAACCATTCCGCTGTCCTGGATATACTTCAATGCTTCGTTTGTAGTAGGCATGTTAGCTACTTCTATATAATACTTAGAACCGCTTGCTACAATTTTCTTAGCTTCATCCATGTTGATTTCATTCTGAGTAGCACATGGCATATAAACATCCGCTTTTACTCCCCATGGTTTTTGTCCCGCGAAGAATTCCACTCCGAACTTATCTGCATAATCCTGAACCTTATCTCTTCCTGATGATCTCATTTCAAGCATGAACTTTTCTTTTTCGCCTTTAACTCCGTTTGGATCGTAAATATATCCGTCCGGACCTGAAATAGCAACTACTGTTCCGCCTAAATGATTTATTTTCTGAACAGCTCCCCAAGCAACGTTACCGAAACCTGATACAACGAATGTTTTGCCTGCTACTTCTTCTCCGAAATGATTCAAAACTTCCTGTGCATAATAAACTGCGCCATATCCTGTTGCTTCTGTTCTTGCCAAGCTTCCGCCATATGGTATACCTTTACCTGTTAATACACCATTTTCGTAAGCTCCTCTTATTCTTCTGTACTGTCCGTACATATATCCAACTTCTCTCGCACCTACTCCGATATCCCCTGCAGGAACGTCAACATCTGGTCCGATATGTCTATATAATTCAGTCATGAATGCCTGACAGAATCTCATAACCTCTGCATCTGATTTTCCTCTTGGATCAAAGTCTGAACCGCCCTTTGCTCCGCCTATAGGCAGACCTGTCAATGAATCTTTGAAAGTTTGCTCAAAAGCCAAGAATTTCATAATGCTTAAATTTACTGATGGATGGAATCTCAATCCACCTTTGTAAGGTCCGATAGCTCCGTTAAACTGAACTCTGTATCCTCTGTTAGCATGAACTTGACCTTTAGCATCCACCCATGATTCTCTGAATGATAAATTCAACTGATAGCGTTGCATGTCTTTTCGCAATACTTCTTCAACTGTCTGAATGAACTCAGGCTCATTAGCATCTCTCTTTTTAACCGAGTCAATGATTCTTTCAATATATGCATTCATATGTAATACCTCCATGATATTAGATGTTTTCCTTCTTAATTATATCAAATGGTTCTCATTTTACAATAAATTTAATATTAACTATTTGTAATTTTAGATTTTTAAGGTGATAGTTGTCCATCATTTAGTGCATTTTTTAATTAATAATTCATTATCTTAATTTAAAATTTATCTTATGTTAATATTTTGTAATATTTGTTGTGTATTGGTACATTTTACATGCCATATAATACAACGAAAGCAGAGATTTCTCAATCTCTGCTTCATTTGCTTCATTTGCTTCATTTGTTTCTTATGTTTTATTTTATTCGTTGCTTATTTTGTTCATTTGATTGTAATAGTAAGTCAATGAAAATAGGCTTTCATTCAAATGGACATTTTCAACATGCACATAGTCAGGCATCTTTAAATCCTTTGGAGCAAAGTTCCAAATTGCTCTTATACCGTGTTGAACGACCTGCTCAGCTATTTGCTGGCTAACGCTTTTCGGAGTGCATATTACTGCAATATCTATCTTTTCCTCTTCAAGAAAATTTTCTATATCATCAATGTCCTTAATTAATGGATTTCTGATAGATAGACCAATAAGCTTTGGATTTTTGTCAAACAAGGCTACAACCTCGTAATCAGCTTCGTAGAAACCTGTGTAATTTGCAATTGCCTGACCTATATTACCTGCACCGATAATAATTATTTTATATTTTTTATCTAAGCCTAAAATTTTTGCAATTTCACTTCTTAAGTTTTCTACATCATAACCGAAGCCTTGCTGCCCAAATCCTCCGAAATTATTTAAGTCCTGGCGTATCTGAGACGCTGAAAAGTCTGTCATTTCACTTAACTCCCTCGAAGAAGTTTTCGTTACTCCCGACTTCATCAATTCTCCCAAATATCTGTAGTATTTTGGCAATCTCCTGATAACCGCAGGTGAAATTCTATCATTTTTATCCATAATGCGCCTCCTGCCTTTATTTTAACAATCTTTCAAGCACAATGCAACTGTTTTTTTGCAAAAATAAACTTTTTTTCACAAATATTTTAAGAATTCTTCATTACAATGCTTTCTACTATATTTGCGGCTTCTTCACATGAGTCACAGCACTTTTCCAGCCTATTGAATGCAACTGTCCATGTCATGATTTCAATGGCATCCTTAGAAGTCATATGTAGCTTTCTCACTGCTTCTGTATATAAATTATCCCCATCTTCTTCCAGCTTGTTAATACGAATTATTTTATCATGTAAATCCTTTGATTTTCGGAAATTTTTGAATTCTTCAAACACAAGCTTTAATTCTTCACAGCTTTTAAGAATAAGCTTTGAAAACCTGAGGGCATCATTTTTTATTTCCTTAACATTGTACATGTACATATGTAGCAGTACATCTTCAATAGTATCTGTTATATCATCAATTTCATGCACTAAAACAACAATATCTTCTCTTTCTATTGGAGTAATAAATTCCTTTGCAAGCCTTCTTGTGATTTCATGCCCCTTCAGGTCTGCTGAATGCTCAATTTCATGCATTTTTTTCATTTTCTCTTCCAATGTATCGACATTGAAATTTATAAGAACATCATCCAGCATTTTTGCAGCATCACAGCAATATTCAGAAAGTTTTACAAAGCTGTCGAAATAATCAAATTCATTTTTACGCGCCATAATTCACCTCTATAATTTTAAAATAAGACCATAAATAGTTTAGCCATTAAATAACCTATTACTCCGCATCCTGGAAAAGTGAGGAGCCATGTCCACACCATCTCCTGAACTATGCCCCAGTTAACTGAGGACAGTCTTTTTGCAGCACCTACTCCCATGATTGAAGTAGTCTTGGTATGAGTTGTGCTTACAGGTATACCTGATACAGATGAAATAAGCAGACATGTTGCAGCTGCCATATCTGCTGAAAACCCCTGGTATTTTTCAAGCTTACACATGTCCATTCCCACAGATTTAATAATTTTATATCCACCTATAGATGTTCCTAATCCCATTACAATAGAGCATAAAAGCATCATCCAGACAGGTATTTGAAAGTCGGTTACATTTGCTTGTCCATTGGCAAGAAATATTCCCATCATAAAAACTCCCATAAACTTCTGCCCGTCCTGTGCCCCATGCATAAATGCCATTGCCGCTCCGCTGGCAACCTGTGCATTTTGAAAAATTGCATTTGTTGTCCGTCTGTTAAATCCTCTGAAAATCATTTCTGTAAACTTAACAGCAATCCATCCCATTGAAAAGCCCAGGATGGTAGATAACACCAACCCATAAAGAACCTTAATCCATTCGCTTCCGTTTATTCCCGCCAAACCATTGTGCAGGGCTATGGCAGATCCTGATATTCCCGCAATCAGCGCATGGCTTTCACTTGTTGGTATACCAAACCACCATGCTGCAGTTGCCCACGTTACTATTGCAAACAACGACGCACACAGGGCTATGAGCGCATCCTTTGAATTTCCTCCGAAATCGACCATTTTGTAAATCGTCTGTGCCACATTTGCATTTATCATGGTCATCACGAACACTCCAAAAAAGTTAAAGACAGCAGCCATCAGTATAGCCGACCTGGCAGATATCGAGCGGGTTGATACACATGTCGCAATTGCATTTGGAGCATCTGTCCAACCATTCACTAAAATAACTCCCAATGTAAGCAGCGTCGTAACAAGAAGTGCAAAGTTAGAGGAAATCTGAGCCATAAAATCTGAAAATGTAATTTCCATATAATTTTTTTCTCCATTTCTTCATGTAATCAGCGTTAGCTTTATACATGAATTACATCTAATTTTTACAAACAATATAAATATACCATAACAGAACTAATTTTTCTACTAATTTTAATCTGCTATTCCTAAAAACTTGATAGTAACTTTTCAGTATCGATTTGAATATTATAGTAACTGAGATTCGATTTGGGAGGATGGTATGAAAAAAATTATTTCATTATTCATGGTTGTTCTGCTTGTATTATCCCTGTTCTTGACAGGATGTCAGAATCAGGATGCTCAAATGAAAAAAATCAGATTGATTGAGGTTACGCACTCCATATTCTACGCACCACAGTATGTAGCTATGGAAAAGGGATTCTTCAAAGAACAGGGACTGGATATTGAGCTCACAAACGGCGGCGGAGCCGACAAATGTATGGCTGCCATGGTAAGCGGCGAAGCAGACATTGCCTTTATGGGGCCTGAAGCCAGCGTGTATGTATATCTGCAGGGGAGAACGGATCATGCTGTAAATTTCGCACAGCTGACGCAAAAAGACGGTTCTTTTATAGTTGGCAGGGAAAAAGATAATTCATTTACAATCGATAAGCTGAAAGGTCATACGATACTGGGTGGTCGAAAGGGCGGCATGCCTCTGATGACTCTGGAATATGTTCTCAAGCAAAACGGATTGATTCCCGGAGTTGATGTCGATGTGAGAACAGACGTTCAATTTGACATGATGGCAGGAGCCTTTGCGTCGGGCGAGGCAGATTACACCACACTCTTTGAACCTCTGGCATCTACATTTGAGCTTCAGGGCAACGGCTATGTTCTTGAATCGGTAGGTTCTCTTGCGGGATATGTACCATATACATGCTACAGCTCACTGGGAAGCTATATAGAGAAAAACCCTGATACAATACAGAAGTTTGCAAATGCCTTGTATAAGGGAATGGTTTGGGTGGATGAACATTCAGCACAAGAGGTGGCAGAAGCTATTCTTCCGCAATTTGCTGACTCTAAGGTAGACTTTATTGCAAAGATTGTTCAGAACTACAAGGACCTGAATACCTGGAATCCTGATCTAGTATTAGGCGAAGACGGATACAACAGATTAATTGATATAATGAAGACAGCAGGCGAAATTGAAGAAGGCGCCCCCTACGAAAAAATTCAGAAGTCTGATTTCGCAATAAAGGCAAAGGAAAATTACAAGAAATAACCTTTTCGAAAAGCATTTAAAAAAGACCATCCGCGGAATTCGGATGGTCTTCATATGTTAATATTGATTAAACACAGGCGTTACATTTCCAGTATTAAAATTAAGTCCTGCCTCCTGAAAGGATAAGCCCTCGATATTATATTCTACATCAGCGATGTCAAACTGCTCTAAGCAAAGCACCACTATGGCATCCATATCCGCAAATTCTTCTTCTGAGAGATTGACGGCTTCAACTCCTAGATTAACGACAGCCTTGTTGCTTTTAATATCCACTCCTCTTAAATTAACACCCACGGGGATATTATTACCCAGTACCGTGTCTGAAGGCGGACCGTCGAAAAGCTTCTCTACCACTGCAACAGCAGGATTTCCGATTTTACTTGCAGAGAATGTTATGGGAACATAATGACCCACAATTTCTGTGTCAGGAGCTTTGTAATATACGGTGTAATTTACTCCCTCTGCCGAACCGTATAAATTGATGTTTTCCCTTTCAAATGCTGTATTTATGGCATAGCCTTTAGGCAGTGAAGCCAGTATCTGCCCTTCAACCAACAGCTCTACCTTGCTTATGGTAGGAAATTCAGTCAACGTATATGTAACGGCGGAAATCATATTTTCCTCTTGCTTATAAGAAGAGGTGTTCAGTATATTTTTGCTGAAATCCACTCTGCAAAGACCATCCTTGATTGACATTCCCCTGATTTCTGTACCTGCGGGCAATACACCATGAAGGTTGGACTGCGCAATTTTCTTTTCAGCATCACTGCCTACAACCATGCTTCGCAGGGTCGCCTTGGCAATTCCTTCTTCCCAAGGAATCTTTGTATTCACGGGAACTATAAAGCCGTTTTCATCTTCATAATAAGCCAGTATATCCGTTTTTTTAGCTTCCTCCACACCTGGTACGGAAGTTTCGATTACAGGCTCCTGAGGTACCTCTCCTACGATTGAATCATCCACAATTTCAAACTTCGATAAATCATCCAAGTCTGCTATATCTGTGTTATTTTTCTCCTTCAGACCAACCATCATATCTAAAGTACTGCATCCTGTTATACTTACCATCAGACATAAAATCATTATCATAGATATAATCTTATAAGCCAATTTTAAACCCTCCTCGCGTCTTTATATACTTATTATATTTAGCATGTACTCTACATATGATAAATATTTAAATATAATTTATAATAGGAGCGGTTTAATTTCATATATTACATACTCATTTCAACATGATAATTCCGGCAAGCAATCCTCTTTTTCCTCCCTGACCTCTGTGGGAGAAAAACATATGGTTGTTGCATTTTGTACACAGATTTGAAAACTCAATATTTTTTTCTTCCATTCCTTCTTTCCTCATCAGAAAGCTGTTGATTTCCCAAAGGTTAAAGTGATATTTGCTGCCCTTAGTTTTCATGTATTTTTCAAACTCACTGTTTTCATTTAAAAATAATTCTGCCACATCCTTGTCTACCTCAAAGCAGTCCTGACATAAGGATGGTCCGATTGCAGATATAATATCCGATGGATTGGAATTAAAATCATCAATAAATGCTCTCACCATTTTACCTGCTATATTCAGCAATGTTCCTCTCCAGCCTGCATGTGCAATGCCGGCTACCTTCTTTACCGGATCATAAAAAAATATTGGTGTGCAGTCCGCGTGAAATGACATCCACATTTTCAATCTCTGAACTTGAAAGCATCTTTCCTTTATGCTCCTCCGTCACATACATTACGTTATTTGTATGTGTCTGATGCGTCCTCACAATGTCATCAACGTTTATATTAAGCTTTTCAGCCATTATTTCAATATTTCTTCTCACATTTTCAGCACTGTCACCCGTTCTGAAGCCTATGTTCATAGATTCAAAGGGCCCGTCGCTCACTCCGCCGTTCCTTGTGCTAAAACAGTGAATCAAATCATCATACCCGTCAAATGAAGGGAATGTCACATATTTAAAATCCTGCAAATCATTCAATTTATACATGTTAGCCTCCTTATTTGTTCCTGCCGGAGAATGGCGTTACTAAGACCGATTATATCACAGCAGAAATTTTTTGTATACGAGTAAGTATTTTATGTATTTTAATCAAATGTTGTGATAGAATTAACTGTAACTTCAATATGTCTTAATTTTCATTGATTTATACAAGTCAGATAGGAGGCTTTATGATAATATCACCTGTTTTCAGCAAAGAAAGCAACAAGGCTCTTTATATACAGCTATATGAATATATCAAGACAGAAATAACCACAGGATTACTGAAACCGGGTTCAAAGCTTCCCTCCATAAGAGAAGCCTCATCAACCCTCGGGCTCAGCAAGACAACTGTGGAAAATGCGTACAGCCAGCTTGTGGCAGAGGGATATATAGAAAATTCTCCAAAGAGAGGATACTTCGTGTGCGACTTAAGCGACTACAGCTTCAAGGACAGCCATAAGTCTTCCAAAACAGCAGTCAGCCTCCCAGGAGAAATAGAATATATAAACGACGGCGTGGACAGAGACAGCTTTGATTCCTCATCATGGAAAAGGCTTTACAACAAAATCATCTCAGATGAAGACACAAATATTTACAGCAGCGGTTCAATACAGGGCGAAAAACTGCTCAGGGAGGAAATCGCAAATTTTGTAAATACAATGCGCGGCGGCCATACAAATGCTCAGCAGGTTGTTGTGGGTGCAGGGGTGCAGTATCTCCTTGGAATATTAATAGGAATAATTAAAGAGGACTACAATACAGTGGCAGTTGAAAAGCCCGGATTTAACAAAGCCGAATTTATTTTTGAAGACCACATGTTCAACATAAATCACATACATGTCACAGACCACGGCTTCCCTGTGGATGAGCTCCGAAAAAGTGATGCGGGATTGATTTATATAAGCCCTTCACACCAATATCCTCTCGGCACAATCATGCCTGTAAATAAAAGAATGGAACTGCTGGATTGGGCACATAGGAACAACGGGCTGATAATTGAGGACGACTATGATTCAATGATACGATATGGCGGAATGCCCATACCGTGTCTTCAGGGACTGGATAAGAATGACTGCGTTGTTTATCTGGGTTCATTCTCTAAAATGCTTCTTCCGTCACTGAGGATAAGCTTTATGGTTCTTCCCGAAAGGCTCCTTCCAAAATACAACTTAATAAAAACAAGACACACACAATCAACCTCTAAAATAGACCAGCTGGTATTGGCAAGCTTTATGAGAGAAGGCCATATGTCAAAGCACCTTAGAAAAATCAAGAGAATTTACAAAAAGAAAAACACATTGCTGGTAAACAGCTTTAAAAATACATTTGATGGCAGGTTGGAGGTTATAAGCTCAGATTCAGGTCTCCACATAGTGTGCGAAGCAATTACCGAAAAAACTGAAGAAAAATTAAAAGAAGACGCAAGAAATTTAAATATATTCTTAAATATTATAAGCAGCAAGGATGGAAAAATCATATTTTCACTTAATTACAGCGGAATAATTATGGATGAAATTCATAATTTTACTGTCTTGTTGGGAAAAGCATTATTCCAATAGATAAGATGATGATAGGCTGTTGAAAAAGTTCGTTCTGCAAGGCGCCGGAAGACGGGCACCCGGAGCGTATTTAGACATACGTGAGGATTGACCGGCTGAACGATAACGCAGCAGACGGGCTTTTTCAGCAGACTGAGGGCCTCATTATTCATGAGGCCCTTTATATTTTTATTTATTTTTAAATAAATCCTTATACAATTCACCCACAAGCATTGGGATAAATGAAAATGTCATGATAATCTGCCAATCCTTCATGGTGAGAGGCATTACATTGAATATTTCGTTAAGCACCGGAATATACAGAACAAGCACTGTAAGTGCAAAGGAAACAAACACTGCCTGTATCATTCTTATGTTTGTAAAAAAACCTATTTTAAAAAGTGTATATGTCTGCGACCTTGAAGAAAATGCCCTCAGGAGCTCCGCTGTTATAAGAGTTGTAAATACCACGGACCTCACATGAATCAAGCCCTTCCCTACACCGTACATGGAGGCAGCCCAGTAATAGGCCCAAAGAGATGCAAATGCAATGGCAATTGCCTGAAACACAATTCCCATCATCATGTTTTTATCCAGAATGGGCTCCTTTGTGTTCCTCGGAGGATGCTTCATGATTCCTGGTTCCGCCTCTTCCACCCCAAGAGCCATTGCCGGAAAACTGTCTGTAACAAGATTAAGCCACAGCAGCTGGATAGGTACGAGAGGCACCTCCCATCCAATCATGATGCTCACAAATACAAGCAGTATCTCTCCTATATTGCAGCTCAGCAGGAAAAAAACAAATTTCTTTATATTGCTGAAAATTATTCTTCCCTCTTCCACGGCATTCACAATAGTGGCGAAATTATCGTCAGTGAGGATTACATCTGCTGTGTTCTTTGCCACATCAGTGCCCGTTATTCCCATGGCTACTCCGATATCTGCTTTTTTCAACGCAAGAGCATCATTTACCCCATCTCCGGTCATTGAAGTAATATGTCCGTTTTCTCTTAAAGCAGTAACTATTTTTACTTTGTGCTCCGGAGAAACTCTGGCATATACTTTTGTTTTTTTCACCACATCTCTAAGTTCCGCATCCGAATAGTTGTCCAGTTCCTCTCCCATCATTGCCTGAGACTCGGATTCCACCATGCCCAGATCCTTGGCAATGGCATATGCCGTTTCCTTGTAGTCACCGGTAATCATAACCGCTTCTATTCCGGCATCTCTGCACAGCCTGATGGACTCCTTAACTTCAGGTCTTGCCGGGTCTATCATCCCTACAAGCCCTACAAATATCATATTGCTTTCAACAGAGTCGGAATCAGGATCTTCCGGCATATTGCTCCATACCCTGTATGCTGCGGAAAGAACTCTGAGAGCTGCTCTGGCAAATTCAGTATTTACTGAAAGCACCCTTTTCTTCAGCTCCGGGGAAAAATCAACTATCTTTCCGTCAATGGCAATTTTGGTGCACCTTCCGATTACTATGTCCGGAGCTCCCTTAGTAAAGGACACAATTTTGCCTCCTATGTAATTGGAATGGAAGGTTGTCATCATTTTTCTTACGGAATCAAACGGCAGCTCTCCAACCCTCGGATAAATCATATTCATTTGATGAGAGGTTTGTCCAAGTTTTCCAGCAAATGTAATAATGGCACCCTCAGTTGGATCTCCGATTATTTTATAACTTCCTGATGAGTTGTCCAGCTCCGCATCATTTGCAAGAGACCCAATGGAAACAAGATTCCTCAGATTCGGCAGCGAGTTAATATTTATCTTCCTGCCGTAAAGCTTAACATCTCCCGTAGGGTCATATCCCCCGCCCTCAACATCCAGTATTTTATCATCCACGAATGCTTTTACAACGGTCATTTCATTTTGCGTCAGCGTTCCTGTTTTGTCTGAGCAAATAACAGAAGTAGCTCCTAATGTCTCAACCGCAAGAAGTTTTTTAACAATGGCATTCTTTCCTGCCATTCTGTTCATGCCTATTGAAAGCACAATAGTCACTATGGCAGGGAGCCCTTCAGGTATAGCAGCTACAGCAAGGCTTATGGAAGTAAGCAGCATTTGCAGTACTTGTCTACCCTGAAGATATCCCATCAAAAATACAGCAATGCATATGGCGATGGTGAGTGTGCCAAGCACCTTACCCAGCTGATTAAGCTTAGTTTGAAGAGGTGTTTCCTCATCATCATAGGATTGAATCTTCGTGGCTATATTTCCTATTTCCGTATCGTGGCCGGTTCCTGTCACCGCTCCCTTTCCTCTGCCATAGGTTACAACAGTGCCTAAAAAGCCCATGTTGTGCCTGTCCCCAATTCCGACATTACCTAAAATCTGAGCCTTTGCGTCCTTCTCCACCGGAACGGATTCACCTGTCAGGGATGCCTCCTCCACCTTCATGTTAGAGCTTTCCAAAAGCCGTATATCCGCAGGAATTATGTCCCCTGCTTCCAGAACTACTATATCACCCGGCACAATTTCCGCAGCAGGAATTATAATTTGACTTCCGTCTCTTATAACTCTTGCGTTAGGAGCGCTGAGCTTCTGGAGAGCCTCTACCGACTTCTCTGCCTTGCCCTCCTGGTAAATGCCGAGGATTGCATTAATCACAACTATTGCAAGAATTACAAATGCATCATCCTTCTCACCTACAAATGCCGATACTCCGGCAGCAATAAGTAAAATAACAATTAAGAAATCAGCAAACTGTGCTATAAGCTTGGACACAAAGCTTTTCTTCGTCTGCTCCTGAAGCTCGTTCCTTCCAAACTCATTCAATCTTTTTTCCGCTTCCCCACTGCTTAATCCATGATTTAAGTCAGTTTTCAGTTCATTTAATACTTCTCTTTTACCTTTGTTATACCATTCCAAGTTATTATCCCCCTAAAATAATCTTTTGTATCGAAAGCTTCGTACTGAATAGTATAATATATTATGATTTCTCTTATTTATTACTTAATATTTGTCCCATTCGCACTCCCATGAGTGATGCCATCATCAATCCACGTGTCCAGCCGCTGGAATCTCCGAGACAATATAAATTCTTAATGCTTGTCTCAAAATCCTGACTTATTTCGACCTTGTTGCTGTAGAATTTAACCTCAGGACCGTAAAGCAGTGTTTCTGTGGATGCAAATCCCGGAACCACTGTATTTAAAGCCTCAATGAAGTTTACTATGTTCGTCATTGTCCTGTAAGGCATTGCCGATGTTATATCTCCCGCAACCGCATCAGGAAGTGTTGGAACAACATTGGATCTTGAAAGCTCGTTAGGCCATGTTCTCTTTCCGTCCAGAATATCTCCGTATCTCTGCACTAAAATTTTACCCCCGCCCAGCATGTTTAAAAGCTCGGAAACTTTGGCTCCGTACTTTATAGGCTCATTGAACGGGCTGCTGAAATTATGAGAGCTCAATATTGCCAGGTTCGTATTGTTGGATTTTCTGTCTTTGTAGGAGTGTCCGTTTACAACCGCAAGATTATTGTCATAATTTTCTTGGCTTACAAATCCTCCGGGGTTCTGACAGAATGTTCTAACCTTATCCTTGAAAGGTGCCGGATATCCTATCAGCTTAGATTCATACAGGATGTTATTCACTCTTTCCATTACTTCATTTCTTACTTCAACTCGTACTCCCAGGTCTACAGTTCCCGCCCTGTGGCTTATGTCATGTGCAACGCACAAGGATTTCAACCAATCTGCACCCTTTCTGCCTGCGGATATAACAACATTGTCTGCATAAAACTCTTCCCTGAGAGTTTTTTTCAGTGAGTCCGTAACAGTTACTCCCTTGATAACTCCATCTTCCACAATAATATCCATAGTCTGTGTTCCAAACTTAATTTCTACACCGTTATCTATTAAATGTCTTTCTAACTTTGAATATATTTCCTGAGCTTTTTCTGTTCCCAGATGTCTTATGGGACAGTCAACAAGCTTAAGTCCCGCTTCGATTGCTTTTCTTCTTACTTCCTTTATTTCTTCCTTGCATTCAACACCCTCTACCTTGGTGTCAGCGCCAAACTGCAGATATATTTCATCCGTGTAATTAATCAGCTCCTGAGTGTAGTCATATCCTATAAGATCCGGCAGGTCTCCGCCTACCTCAGGGCTTAATGACAGCTTTCCGTCTGAAAATGCTCCCGCTCCGGAAAATCCTGTTGTTATATTGCAGTATGGCTGACAATTTACGCAATCTCTCGTCTTGTCCTTAGGGCAATTTCTTTTCTCAATTGCTCTTCCCTGCTCTATAAGCAATATTTTTTTATCCGGCATCTTTCTGTTAAATTCAAACGCTGTAAATATACCGGATGGTCCTGCTCCCACAATAATTAAATCGTATTTCATGTTTTCTCCTTTGTAATTCAAAATTATGTTAATATTCTGTTAAAACAACTTCATTTTCTGTCAGGCCTGAGGTTATTTCTATATAATCATCATCCTTCAGCCCTGTCGTTACTTCCTTTTCAATTTCATTTCCGCCTTCTATAACAGTTACATATTCTTTACCTGCCTTTTTATAGACTGCATCTCTGTCCACAAGCAGCACGCCGCTCTTTTCCTCAAGCACAATTACAACATCAAGTTCAGAGCCTATTTTCATACTCATGCCTTCTGTTAAATCCGCTTCGATTCTTACACGTCTTTGTTCAACCCCAAGATCTGAAACGGATGGCTGAGCCTTCGGGTATATTTTATTTACCTTCAGTTCCTTCAGCTCGTCACCGGTATTTACGATAAACTTCATATCCTTAGCTACCTTCATGGAATCTTCGGCTAATACCTCAATATATATT
>DAMAEI010000039.1:17246-29933 GCA_031997345.1 Sedimentibacter sp.
AACAATTCGTGCTACTGTAGTAGGAGCAGGCTCGCTCCATTCTTTGCTCCAATATTTTAATCTGTATAACAACCTCTTCAATCTGAGCTTCATATTGCTTTTTCACATTTGCAGAAACTCCTCGCGTCATTAAATCATAATTGTTCTTTACTTCCTGGAGCTGGTTTTCAAGAGCCTCCACATTGTTCTTTGCTTCGCTGTACTCTGTCTCGCTTACAGCATTATTTTCATATAAGGATTTTATTTTCTCAAAATTGCTTCTTGCAAGAACCAAGTTGTTTTCAACAGTACTTATGTTAAGCTTCATATTGGAAACTTCTTTAAAATCCGCGCCCTTGACGCTTTCGTTATACATTGCGGTAATTGCATCTATCTGCTTGTTTGTTCTTTCTATTTCTAACATATAGTTGTTTTCATATGTCAGTAGTATATCACCTTTTTTTACTTTGTCACCAATTGAAACGTTGAGCACCTCAACTTTTTGGCTCATATCTGAATAAAACGTATTCACCCTCTTGGAAAATACTGTTCCGCTTTCCTTCAGCGTCCTCTGAATAGAACCCATTTCTGCCTTTGAGGATTCTCCGTCATATGAGGCATTTCCTCCCGACAATATAGAGAAAGCAACAATAAATACAAATACACACAGCACTGCAAATATTACATACTTTTTTTTATGCCATTTTTTCATCTTGCCCTCCAAATTCTTTTTATGATATTCTGCTTTTTAAAGCCTGCATGAAATTCAATTTGTTAATTTTAGCATATGTCATAAGCTGAGCCAGCATTATGAATACTATTGTCAGCACCGCCGAAATCAATATGCCCTTCAGCTTAACCGGCTCATTCATAGTGTAAACATCTGTTGTAAATGATTTACCCATATAAGCAACCATCCTGAAGCCTATGGGAATTCCGGCAGCTATACCTATGACAGTCATAATCATGTTCTCACGCACAAGCATATTAAATATTTCCATTTTGGTAAATCCCATAACTCTCAGTGATGAGAATTCGAGCATCCTCTCATTTATACTCATCAATGTCATGCTGTACACGATTACAAATCCCAAAAATCCGGAAAATATAACCATGAAGCCCATAGACATAGATGTTATAGCCGTGTATTCCTCAAAAGCCTTTCTCATGGAATCCTGAGACTGAACATTTATATACTTCATTTCATCGGATTTTTTCACAACATCATCCTCTGAGTTGATGTATGCGCCGTTTATTATTCCTTTGTCAAAAAACATTCCGCTCATATAGTCAATGTTCATATACCCGTTAATTCCAAGAGTCTGATTTATTACGCCTTTTACAACAACATATACGTCCTTGTCATCGTAAAAGCTGTCAATCAGGATTTTATCACCAATCCGGGCATCCAGTGCTCTTGCCAAATTTGATGATATCAAAATACCTGTTTCGGGAAGCGTCACCTCGGCTCCCGCTTCATCTCTGAATTTGTAAAACTCCGTACTGTCATGCAATCCTATTACATTTACAATCTTGGATTTTCTCCCGTTGGATATTTCAAACGAAGCCTCTATTCTTCCTTCAATATGCTTTGCATCGATATAGCTTAAAAGCTTATTTATTGTGCTGTCATCGCGGAATCTGTCAAAACTTACATTGTACTGAACTTTATTAAATTCTTCATAATGCCTGTTAAACATGGCATCCACAACATCAATCATCCATGTAGTCATAACCATCATGCCACATGTTATTGCCACAGCCGCACCTATGAATATAAATTTTTTCTTTTCCCTCAATATATTTCGAAGTACTATCTTCCACGAAAAGGGTATGTTGCCCCACACGAATTTTATATTTTCTATGAAAATCTTTTTTCCTTTTTTCGGTGCTTCCGGCTTCATCGATTCCGCAGGGTTTATTTTAACTACCCCTCGTACTCCCCAAAAACCGGAGGCAACACAGAACAACAAAGATAAAACCACAGAAATCAATATTTTATAATAATATATCTTAACTGTCAACATCGGAATATTGAAGAATTCAAGGTAAAAACTCGTCATGAACCCGGAAGCAGCCGTTCCGGTTAAGGAGCCGATCAATCCTCCGATTATGCCCACAGAAGCAGCATACTTCAAATAATGAACAAGTATTTCACCCTCTGTAAAGCCCATTGCCTTAAGCACGCCTATACTCATTCTATCCTTTTTGACTATCCTTGAAAGCATGGTTGAAAGCATTATTCCCGCAAATGTCAGGAACACAAACGGCATGGACTGTGACATCAGCTCGAGACCTGATATTTCCTGGTTCATCATATTGTTGCTGAGCTGATCCTCTTTTTTTATAACGCGCCTCACTCCGTATTTATCAAGGCTATCATCAAGACGGTCGGCTACCTTCCCTATATCTGCATCCTCGTTTACCTTAAGAAGAATTTCATTGAAGCTCCCTCCGCCGTATATCTTCCTCAAATAGTTTTTTTCAAGAAAAATAACCCCGAAGTTTCCCGAATCCGGCAGGAAATTTTCTTCGCTCTCCATCATATAAATGTATTCTGAGCTTGAGGCTATGCCTGAAACATTGAACTTATGCTGTCTGCCGTTTATTTTGACCCTTATTTCGTCACCTATATTAATTTTTCTTGCAATTGCAAATTGCTCAATTAATATTACATCATTTTCCGTCAGCTCTCTTTTTCCTGATTTCATAAACAGCTTGTTGATTTTATTTTCGTACTTATCAACAGATACTGCTCTTACGGTCACCTTTTCATCCTTGTCATCAGTTATAAATGATGTGTCAAAGACAATTCTCGCTTCCGCCTCCTTAATTCCGTCTTCGGAATGCAGCCTGCTTACCAGGCTCTCGCTAATTCCTGAGCCCTTTATAAAAATATCGGCAAAATTAGTTTCCTTGTAGTAAACACCCATTGAATCCTTCAAATTTACGGCAGAATTACTTATGGCTGTGAAAACAAATATGCCTGTGAAAATTATTGAAAGAACCGCAACATATTGCCCCTTGGTAGCCTTAATCATTCTAAAAAGTCTTTTATCAAGCTTTTTCATTACCACTCAATCCTTTCCGCCGGAATAGGATTCAAATTCACCGAAACCTCCGTAATTTTTCCGCTTCTCATTTTTATTACTTTGTCAGCCATCTGTGAAATCGAAGAGTTATGGGTAATAAGAATGACTGTATTCCTATATTTGAGATTCACATCCTTGAGAACCTTCAGTATTTGTATTCCTGTCTCAAAGTCGAGAGCCCCTGTAGGCTCATCACAAAGCAGAATCTGCGGATTCTTTGCAACCGCCCTTGCAATAGCAACCCTCTGCTGTTCACCCCCGCTCATTTGAGAAGGAAAGTGGTCCACCCTGCCACCAAGTCCTACCGCATCCATAACCTCATCCGTATCTATTGCATTTTCACACAGCTCTGCAGCAAGCTCAACATTTTCCTTAGCTGTAAGTGTGGACATCAGGTTATAAAACTGAAATACAAAACCTATCCTGTCTCTTCTGTAATAAGTGAGCTCCTTGTCGCTCATATCTGTTATCAGTTCATCGTTAAAATAAACCTTTCCCTCCGTAGGAGTATCCATGCCTCCTATTATATTTAAAAGCGTGCTTTTTCCGGAGCCGCTGGGACCAAGTATAACCACAAATTCACCCTTTTGAACCTCAAAACTTGCATCCTTAAGAGCCTTTACGGTTACCTCGCCCATCTGATAATCCTTGCTTATATTTTCGGCTTTTAAAACAACTTCGCCCATACAGTCACCTCCTATGCAATAATCCCATGCATAACAATATTTATCAATCGGATGTATTCATTTTTTATATCTTTATATATTTTTTCAATGTTCTCAGCACCGCTTGCTAAATATGACAAATACTTATTTTCAATCGCATTCGCAATTGATGATACCAGTACAGCAATATCTGATGACAGAACATCCTCTTTAAGAGGCAAATCCTTTATCATATCCACTATGATATTTATTCCCATCTGCCGTAATTCCGAATTTCTGTGTTCTAATTTTTTAAGCATTTTTTTTGGTGTATTATAGAAGCTGTTAATCAAAATCTTGTAATGCATTGGATTTTTTAAAAAAAAGCTGTACTTTAACTCCATAATTTTGATCAACGCATCAATGAATTCTAAATCATCAAACTTTACATTGTTAAACTCTTCAAAAATATCATCGATACACTTATTTACTGCAAAAAGGTACAAATTTTCCTTACTGCCATAATAATGAAATATTAGACCTTTGGATACTCCTGCATCCTTGCTTATTCTGTCAGTGCTTGCTTTATCAAATCCGTGTTCAGAGAATTCCCTAAGGCCTGCCCACAATATTTTATCTTTTTTTGTTTCATCTATCACATGTATGCCTCCTATTCATTGACCATCCAGTCAATCACATTATATATTATATTGACCGCACAGTCAATATATGTATGGAGACACATATAAAAAAGGCTATTCAGCCTTTGATATTTATATATTCTGATTTTCTATCTGCTCAGCCAGGTCATTGAGATAAACCCATCTGTCCATTTTTTCTTTAAGCTGTTCCTCTGCAAGCTGCTTTTCATTCATCAATGCCTGAAGCTTGACATAGTCAGCAGAGTTTTTTTCCAGCTGCTCTTCCAAATCGGTAATTTTCGCTTCAATGGCAGCTATATCGTCATCTATGGTATTATATTCAATCTGCTCCTTGTAAGAAAACTTCAACTTTCTGGATTTTTCTCTGGACTCCTTAACTGTTTTCTTTTCATCTCCGGTCTCGTCCGCATCCGCCTCTTTAAATACTCTTGCAGCTATATAATCAGAATAGCCTCCGTTGTACTCATTCACCTTGCCTGTTCCGTCTCCGGACAGCTCCAATACCGTATTCACAACCTTATCAAGAAAATACCTGTCATGAGATACCGTTATTACAGCACCTTCAAAGCTTTCAAGATAGTCCTCAAGAATTGTCAGCGTCTCTATGTCCAAATCGTTGGTTGGCTCATCTAAAAGCAATATATTCGGTGCCTTCATCAATATACCCAGCAGAAACAGCCTGCGCCTCTCTCCTCCCGACAGCTTTTCAACTAAGTTATACTGCATATCGGAAGTGAATAGAAACTTTTCAAGCATCTGTGAAGCGGTAATTTTTCCTTCTTTAGTTTCCACAATCTCCGCAATACCTTTGATGTAGTCCACAACTCTCTGAGAAGCATCAATGCTGTCCGGCTCCTGTGAAAAGTATCCAATCTTTACGGTACTGCCCACATCGACACTGCCCTTATCCGGCTTTGTGCGTCCCGCTGCCATATTCAACAGCGTTGTTTTTCCCGCCCCGTTATTCCCGACAATCCCGATTCGGGCATCTCTTAGAACAATATATTCAAAATCATCCACAATTTTAACGCCATTAAAGCTTTTGGATATTTTATTTATTTCAATGGTCTTTTTACCCAATCTTGATGCTGCCGAGCTCATGCCCAGCTTTTCGTCTCTTACATCCTCAAGGCTGTCCTTCAGCTTTTCAAATTCCTGTATTCTTCCCTTTGCCTTCGTTCCTCTTGCCCTGGCACCTCTTTGAATCCATGCAAGCTCCTTTTTATACAATACCTGCTTTTTCTTTTCTGTTGCGGCATCCATATTTTCACGAAGAGATTTAAGCTCTAAAAACTTTGAATAATTTCCGTCATAAGAGTACAATTCGCCTCTGTCAAGCTCAATTATTCTGTTTGATACACGGTCTAAAAAGTATCTGTCATGGGTAACCATCAGTATGGCTCCGCTGTATCTAATAAGGTAATTTTCAAGCCATGCAATCATATCATTGTCCAGGTGGTTTGTAGGCTCATCCAGTATCAATAAATCGCACGGATTTACCAGAGCTGCGGCAATGGCAACTCTTTTTCTCTGTCCCACTGAAAGCAGCTTTACATCCTTATCGAATTCTGTTATTCCCAATTTATTCAATACAGTCTTTGCTTCATATTCCATGAGCTGCCTTGCTTCATTGCCGGAATTTATGAACACCTGCTCCAGCACTGTGGTGTTTTCATTAAATTCAGGCGACTGCGGCAGATAGCACACCCTGAAGCCGCTGCTGTAAATAACCATCCCGCCGTCGGGCTCTTCAATTTTTGCAGCAATTTTCAACAGCGTTGACTTTCCTGTTCCGTTTACTCCTACGAAGCCTATTTTATCTCTGTCATTTATATATAAATTTATGTTATTCATAAGCTTTTTTTCACTGAAGCTTTTTGAAATATTTTCAAGTGTTAAAATCATGTAATTATCCTTTACTAAATATTTGAGCCCGGAGTTTTCCTGCACATATCATAAACTAACTCGTAATAATGATTATTGTTGAAATCAAATGTCTTTATAACCTCAAGACCTAATTTCCTGGTATGTGCGTCATATGACCGGGGATTTATTTTATTTATGAATGTTACCAATACAGGAAATCTATCCTTCATCTGCAGCCTTGAAAACTCAAATATGTTAGGAAGCACTTCCTTTCCCCTGTATTTGACGTCAATACATACGGGACCGTACTGATAGGAATTATCCACAGACAAAATTCGGCCCTTATACTCTATATTCGGCAAATCACTTATCATTTTTTCAAATAAAGGCCAGGCGGACCAGAAATCCCAGGATGCTGCCATTGCATATGCCACTATTTTATCACCGTCACAGGCTATTGCAAGCCCGTTTTCCTTTTCAATGAGCATCTTAAATTGATCCTCTGAAAATAATGTTGTAACAAAGCCATCCGCTTTATCATTTTCATTTATTGTAGACACATGATATCTTTTTTGCAGTTCAGAAACACCTGCAATATCCTTTACCGTTGCATTCCTGTATTCCATGAAATTTACCTGCCTCTCCGAATAAAATAATCTATTTTATTATATCACACTTTAATTGACAATAAAAGAAATAGCTTTTCAAAGCAAACAAAGAAATTACATCATATAAGATATAATTGCCTGCGGATGCTGTAATTAAATCTTTCCTTCTTGATATTTACAAAGTATAATAGATTAAAGTACATCAAAAGAGGTTGGTATGGAGCTGAATAAAATTACAGACAGAATTTACTGGCTACCCAATGAAAAAGAAAATGACAGACCGGTGCTTGCATATATCAGAGGAGACAAATATTCACTTGCTGTCGATGCAGGAAATTCCGCTGAACATGTAAAAAAGTTTTACAATGAAATAAAATCACTGAACATGAGACTTCCGGACTATACAGTAATTACTCACTGGCACTGGGACCATACTTTCGGCATGCATGCAGCGGAAGGTAAAATAATAGCCGGTCACCTTACAAATAAAAAACTAGAAGAGGTTATGCAGTGGAAATGGTCTGATTCAGATATGAAAAAACGTCTGGAAACAGGTGAGGACATTGAAATGTGCGACCAATGCATCAAGGTTGAATATAAAAATCGCAACGATATAAAGGTGGTACCTGCAGATATTGAATTTGCAGGAAAATTAATTATTGACCTTGGAGGTATCCACTGTGTAATAACAGAGGTTGACGCAACACACTCCGACGATTCGGTATTTGTGTATATCCCAGAAGAGAAAGCTCTTTTTGTTGGAGATGCAGACTGTGAAGATTTCTATTACAACAACGGAAATTATGATGTGATAAAGCTCAAAAACATGATTAACATGCTTGAAGATATTGATTTTGATATATATGTCTTAGGGCATGATGAGCCGCAGAAAAAATATGACGTACTGGATTATCTGAAGGAAAGACTTGAAGAAATAAGTTAAAATAATTGAGGTTTGCATGAAAAAGAATGATAAAATTAAACTGACTCAGGAAAAAAAGGAATATATGATTGAAGCCATCAAAAATTATTTTTCAAATGAAAGAGATGAAGAATTAGGAGACCTGGCTTCAGCTATGATTTTGGATTTTTTTATTGATGAATTGGCCACAGAATTCTATAATCAGGGTGTTTATGATTCATATGTCTACATGAATGACAGATGCGAGGATATTCTGTCCATACAGAAATAATAAGGGAATGACAGGACTATGGAATTCATACCGGCAAAAACAATTATATCCGGCTACAGCGATGATAATCGCTGGTTTGGTATTAACTACAATATGAATATTTACAAGGGCTGTTGTCACGGATGTATTTATTGCGACAGCCGGAGCGAATGCTACCGTGTAGAAAACTTCGACGAAGTGAGAGCAAAGGAAAATTCTCTTGCTTTAATTGAGCGCGAATTAAAATCAAAGAGAAAAACAGGAGTAGTAGGCACGGGGGCCATGAGCGATCCTTACAATCACTTTGAAAATATGCACTCCCTCACAAGAGGCGCTCTGCAGCTCATAGATAAATATAAATTCGGCTCTGCAATCGCAACCAAAAGCGACCTTGTGACAAGAGATATAGATATATTCAAGTCAATACAGGCTCATTCCCCGGTTATAATAAAAATTACAATAACCTCGTACGATGATGAGCTGTGCAGAAAAATCGAACCCAATGTATCTGTTTCTTCAAAGAGGTTTGAAGCAATCGGAAAGCTTTCAGAAAACGGCTTGTTTGCAGGAATACTGATGATGCCCATATTGCCATTTATAGATGATACCGAGGAAAATATAAGAAATATCGTGAAAGGCGCATATGAAAGCGGTGCTAAATTCATATTTCCATCTTTCGGCGTGACCTTGAGACAGAACCAAAGAGATTGGTTTTACCAAAAGCTTGACGAGAAATTTCCCGGAATAAAGCAAAAATACATACGCCAATTCGGCGACTCATATATATGCAACTCCCCCAACGGAAAATACTTGAAGCAGATATTCAAAGAGGAATGCACTAAATACGGCATAATTTACAGAATGGACGATATTATCAATACATATAAGGCCAGCTACAAGAACCCACAGCTATCGATTTTCGATTTATAACACCTTCCGTAAATATATTGATGAAAGGACATATTATGAATATAAAAAAACCGGCACTTTTAACTGTTTTAGCAATATTGACAGCTTGCTTTGTATTTTATCGATTTTCCACAAGAAACATTAGTTCCATCGGAATAATAGGAAGCGCCGATGGGCCTACGGCAGTTCTTATTTCCCATAGCGGCGGCGGAAGAACATATATATATGCAATAGCATTGGTTATCATTGCATTTGTTGCTATAAGGTTCATCTTAAAAAAGTAATTTAAAGTATTAGCTCCCGGTGGTTGCATGCTTTGGAAATCATAATCAGGAAAGAGCTATTGGCACACAGCCAAAAGCTCTTTCCTTCAAATCTATTATTCGATACTAAACAACCATTTCGCGTTTTGAGCTAAATTTTTCATACTTTTTATTAGATAAAATATCCTCTAAAATATCTGCTAATTTATAAGCATCCTCAAATGTTACATAAAGGGCAACGGGTGCCAGGCGAACTACATTTGGCTCTCTGAAATCCGGAATTACATTATGCTCCTTTAATGAAAGACATATTCGGTAGGCTTCAGGATGTTCAAGTGCCACATGGCCGCCACGTCTGCTTGCTTCTCGTGGATTTCCAATGTTGCAGCCATATTTAGATAGCCTTTCGTCTATTAAAAGCATCAGATAATCTGTAAGACTTAAAGATTTCTCTCTTATTTTATCCATTCCAACTTCATTGTATAATTTCAGAACTCCTTCCAGAGGAGCCATGGAGAACAAGGGTTGAGTTCCAATGAGCCATCCGCCGGCGTCCTTAGCATGTTCAAAGGTCTGTCTTAATAAAAACTGTGTCGCCTTAGCATTTCCCTGCCAACCTGCAAGACCCGGTTCTTTATCGAAGTGTTTCCTGTTTATATATATCCCGGCAATTGCACCAGGTCCGGCTGATAAGTACTTATAATTGCACCACACCGCAAAATCAGCATCAAGCTTTTTAAAATCATGAGGCACACTGCCTATTGAGTGGCACAAATCCCATCCTACAAGAATTCCGCGCTTATGAGCTTCGTCTGTAATTCTTTGCATATCAATAAGCTGCGAACTGCGATACAAAACTGATGGAAGAAATACCATTGCTACATCATCTGTCATTGCTTCTATAATTAAATCTTCAGAAATTGTTCTGCCATCCTTGCTTTCAACAACCTTGACAACATCATCCGGATTAAGTCCTTTAAGCTTTACCTGACTGTCTACGGCATATCTGTCACTGGGGAAGTTTAAATCATCAACAATTATTTTATATCTTTCCTTTGTAGGTTTATAAAATGTTGCAATACATTGATGAACATTCACGGTTGTACTGTTTGCCACTGTAACCTCTTCCGGATAAGCATTAATCAGCGGTGCAATTTGAGATCCCAAAAAGTTTTGATATAAGAAATATTTGCCGCCTTCAATGCTCCAAACATTGATTCCGTGTTCTTTCCAAATTTCCAACATATTCAGCAAAGATTCTTCTGCATCTTTAGATGACACGCCTAATGAATTGCCATCCATATAGATTTGACCTTCCTTAGTATAAAATCTTTCCTTATACTTCGCCAACATATCTTCCTGATCCATCTTTTTGGCAAATTCTCTTGTTAATTCAAATTTTTGCATCTTTCTTCCTTCCCCTCATTAAAGTTTTATTTGATAGTTCTTGTGTTTTATATTAGTATATATATTACATAAATTCAATTGAATCAATATGCAATATCTTTTTTCATCTTTTTCAATTATCTAGAATTAAATTCAATTGAAATCAAAAATATTAGAAAGGTTAAAGCTATGGACAATAATTTTGGAAATTTGTTAAAGAAGTTAATCACCGATAAAGAAACTAAATCCAACATTGTTTCTCAACAGTTAGGATATGATCCTACATACCTAAGCAAGTGGATTACGGGAAAGAAATTACCTTCAGAAAAAAATATTGATTCTATATGCGAAAAACTGGCGCATATATTGTCTGATGGTAGCAACTTCGAAAATATCAAGACTGATCTTATGAGCAATTACTACTCAGATTTGGGATTTTCAACCTTAGAAGGCAATATGAACAAAAATATTTCATTGGTTACATCTGATGTAGAGGTTGCTCATTTAATAGCAGATGTACTTCAGCAGCTTGAATATAGTAAAGTGAAGGATATAACTATAAATACAACTATAAATATTTTTCAGGAATTTGAATACCACATGGCAGACATAATTAATAAGCTTCATAATATGAACTTAAAAAGTTTAAGGTTAAACATGTGTGCTTCATTCGAAAAATATGCATATGATCCATTTATATTGTGCAATAACATTCTTTCATTGACATCCGGCAATTACTTCATAGATTTTAATATACATATGCAAAAGACAGAAACACCCCAATTTTTAGTAATAAATGATGTATTTGCTCTGAATATTGTTCATTTGAATAATGTGGTTTTTCTATGCTATTACAGCTTTGATAAAAAATATATTGAAGCGGTAAGCAGCAGCTATGGCTTGATAATACGTCATATGGAAAAAGCATTAAGCTATGTTATGCCCATTTCTCTAAGAAAAACTAACGTTCAGCTAAATCAATTTTTACAAGATAATCAAAGAATATTATTTTCAGAATCACCGTCAATTTTAATTCCAAAGAGCATTTTCCAGGATTTAATCAGAGATAACGAACTCAACTTGGAAGGCGAGGAATGGCAGGAGCATGTGGAATATCTTGAACAAGTAAGCAATGTTTTTGAAAAATACACAAAGTTTAATAAAGTGAAAATATTAATTTACGAGTCACTGCTTGTGCATTATATAAATACGGGACGAATTGAAATAGGCGGGAAAAAGCATGTGTTTACAAAAGAACAGGTAAAGGAACACTTTATGAATATATGTGAATGCATGAGACAAAATGAGAATTTTGAATTCTATTGTATATCTGATACTGTTGATTTTAATAATTTTTATTGCAGCAATCCTTCAATATTTTTAACTCCTTCATCAATATCCATAGGAAATACAAATATTTATACGGATGAAGTATCAAATAATTTTTATTTTTCAACAGAAAAACCAATTATTAATATATTTGAAGGCTATTTGGATTCAATAATTGAAAAATCATACTGCTTAAAACTTACAGCAGACAGATTGGCAGCGTATATAGCATGATAAATGCTATATACACTGAATAATCCCTATTGAATAATCCTTTTATAATTTCATCATCGACATACCTTAAGAATTCCGGGTTATTATTAATTACATATTGACATACACCGGCATACAATATAAAATAACCATCAATATTAATTAAAAATTCTGTGAAGAGAACAGTAACTGTGGTGTATCCTTCAGCGAGCAGGAACAGAGTGTGAGTCCTGCAGGAAAGCCGGCAGCGAAAAGGGCCTTGGAGAAGATATCTGAGCAATCTGCAAGGATAGTACGTTGACTGCGTTAAAGTAATTGAGTGGACATTTGTCAATTTGAGTGGTACCGCGGATTTTAACCCGCCTCATTATTTGGGGCGGGTTTTATATTTTATTAATGAATTTCAGAAGGGAGAATATATGGAAAAATTAATTAAAATGTTGAGTAATACAGTGGGTAACGCTTTTATAAAGTGCGGATATGAAAAAAACTTCGGAAATGTTTCTGCGTCAGACCGACCCGATTTGTGTCAATTTCAATGTAACGGCACATTATCTGCATCTA
>DAMAEI010000040.1:0-2287 GCA_031997345.1 Sedimentibacter sp.
GAATCTTGCCGCTGTAGTCCCGGTAAAGGCCGGTTAAAAGTTTAACCGCCGTAGTCTTACCCGCACCGTTCGCACCCACAAAAGCGTAGTGCTTTCCTTGTTCAAGTCTAAAAGAAAGGTCTTTAAGGATATATGTATTTGTGTTCGGATAACAAAAGCTGACGTTTGAAAATTCGATATTTTTTATTTCCGTCATATATACAGGTTCTGCTATAGCATCCGGGGTTTCTTTCATTGTCATCAATTGCTCAATGTCTTTAGTGAACTCACCCGTTTTAAACAAAGTATCTACATTGTGGCTAATCCCCCAGGAAAGGGCATAATTTAAGTCAAATACGCCGTTGATTACGGCGATAAATAAGCCCACGCTTATATACCCTGCTAAAACGGGTTCAAGCAAAATTAAAATAACTATTAAGCACGAAATAACATTGAAAATGCCGCCTATTTTAGTTTTAACATACCAATTTACAGCCGCCCGTATTTTTATTTTATTGGCCTTTCCATATTCATTATAGGCGTCTTCATTAATTTGCTTACTGTAGCCAAACATAGTGCGCTCGTCCACATAATCGCGGTCCAATAAAACTTCACGGAGATAGCTATATTTTCGCTCTATCTGAGAGACCTCGCGGTTTACTTCATAGTTCGCCCTGCCGCTCTTTATAGAATAAACTATCAGAGGCACAGTGAAACAAAGAATCAGCGGAACTGTCCACCAGGAGGCCGAAGTGATATAGGCAAATACCCCGATAGCATTGATCATAATAGAAAGCAGCATACTAAGAGCAAAGTGGCCGTCCAAAACCTGCTGCTCCGGTTTTTCGGTTACACGTGAAATCAAATCCCAAGAAGCAGAGTCTTCTATATATTGATAATCCAGCCTGGCGCATTTGCCGATAATAACCGGGCGCAGCTTTTGTCTTATTTTCATCTTTGCCCGTGCACTAAGCAAGCTGATTGTCGACCACGACAGCCAGGAATAGGCAACTAATAAAACAATAAATAAAAGCTGGCGGTAAAGCCCTGCCGGTACCTGTCCGGAGCCGGCGGCGATTATAGCCAAATCCAAAAAACCGGCGGTTACCTTTATTTGCAAAACCGAAGCCAAACCGGAAAAAATCACTACAACAGATAGCAAAAGGCTCGCCCATGGGGCATAAGCAAAAGCCAAACGCGTAGTATTTAAAAAGTAAACCTTTTCCCAAATTTTAATCTGCTTGTTAATACTATCACCTGCCTATTAAATATTTGCTTATTATATGGTAATTATTTATATATCATACCATTAAATATCATCATTTACAACAGCTTTTCTATTTACGTTTCCCCGTTTTTAAAACAGTCTTTACAGTATTTCTGAATTTTTTTGCCTCATTGCCAACTGTATTTTATTACTGCAAGAAATGAAAATGTAAGAGCCAAGCCTTATGAACCTTATTCATCGTTTCAAAAGCCTAATGCGGAGCTAAATCATGCATTTATAAGAAAAACATCACCTAAGGGCAAATCGTATAAGATGAAAATTAAATTAAATGAAGAGATAATTGAATACTGCAAAATATTGAAACTTAAAGTAATTCGCATACATTTGAAGAGGCAATGGAAGATGGGTTCATTTTATTTTAATGATTTTTTCTCAAAACACTATATAGTTAGTTTTATCTCATTTCGTGCTACATATAGCATGTTTTGGGCAAAATAAAAGAGCCACATTTCTGTAGCTCTTCTGATTGAAAATATATCTCGTTTATCTCTTGCTGAACTGTGACGCTCTTCTTGCTTTTTTCAAACCATATTTCTTTCTTTCCTTCATTCTTGAATCTCTTGTCAAGAATCCGGCTTTTTTAAGAATTGGTCTTAATTCACTGTCAACCTCAAGCAATGCTCTGGATATACCATGTCTGATTGCTCCTGCCTGACCTGTGTATCCACCGCCTTTAACATTTACCATTACGTCGTACTGACCTAATGTATCTGTAATAACCATCGGTTCTTTAACTAAAACTCTCAAAGTTTCATATTTTATATAATCTTCTAAGTCTCTTTTATTTATAACGATTTTTCCTGTTCCGGGTATTAATCTTACTCTTGCTATCGCTTTTTTTCTTCTACCTGTTCCTCTGTATTGTGCGACCATCTAATCGTCCTCCTCTCTTAAAACTCGTATACTTGCGGTTTTTGAGCTTGGTTATTGTGCTCAGGACCTGCGTATACTTTAAGTTTCTTTAACATTTGTCTTCCAAGACTATTTTTCGGAAGCATTCCCTTTACTGCAAGATAAACC
>DAMAEI010000040.1:2325-13074 GCA_031997345.1 Sedimentibacter sp.
TCCTGTATCAACATGCGGTGTATATATTGCTTTATGCTTACCTCTCAATATTTTTGCAACCTCAGTTGCAAGTCTACCAAGAGTTTTTCCTTCGGCATCGATGACATACCATGCCCTTTGAACTTCATTAGGTTTAGCCAAGAAGCTTTTCATCATGTTTCCTCCTGTATTTCTACTGTTATTAATTATAATATATTGAAAAAACCTAACTCCGGGGCATTGGATTCCGGTTTTTATCTCAATTTTATCATACCTTAGATATTTTATATTAAATACACATTTGTGTCAAGACCTTTTTACTAAATTTCGCATCAATTTATAAGCTATTTGTTCAATTGTCAATACCGTAGTTAACATTCATCAAAAATAATCCCTGCGGCTCCGCTGTCTGTCCTAGTAATGTTCTGTCCGTAGTCTTTATGGCACTTTCAATACAGTCTGGACTTTTTATTCCCTTTCCGATATCAATTAGCGTGCCCGCTATTATTCTGACCATATTGTACAAAAACCCGTTTCCGTTAATATATAGTTTTATGAGCTTATCTTCTTTTTCATCCCTTGTAAGCCTTGCTTCATACACAGTCCTGACTGTTGTTTTAACATTTGACCCTGATGCCATAAATCCTCTGAAGTCGTGAGTTCCTACAAGGCACTTGACCGCTGCTTCCATTCTTTCAAAATCAAGATTAGCAGGTACAAAGCACGAATATCTGCTGTAAAATGGATTCCAGACTCTATCGTTATATATTTGGTACATATATGTCTTGTTATGAGCATCAAACCTTGAATTAAAGCTTAGCGGCACATCATCAGATTCCATTATTCTTATGTCCTCCGGCAGATTCGCATTCAATGCAATTTTGATTTTTTCCCGGGGAATATTTGTGTCCGCTGTAAAATTAGCCACCTGACCAAGTGCGTGGACGCCGCTATCAGTCCTTCCTGAGCCTGCTAAATTAACTTCTTGCTTCATTACCACCGATATTGCCTTTTCGATGGTTTCTTGAATTGTAGCCCTGTTTAATTGGGTCTGCCACCCGTAGTAATTCGTACCGTCATATGCAATTTTAAGCTTAATGTTTCTTACCATATTTTAATTACGATTATTGCCGCAAAATAAACTGCAAATACTCCTGCCGCAGCATAATCACCCTTTGAAATTTTCAGCTGACGCATTCTGGTTCGGTTTTCTCCGCCTCTGTAGCATCTGGCTTCCATAGCCATAGCAAGTTCATCAGCGCGTCTGAAAGCGCTTATAAACAACGGTACCAGCAGAGGTACAAGATTCTTTGCCCTGCTTACTATGTTTCCGCTTTCAAAATCCGCTCCCCTTGACTTCTGAGCCTTCATGATTTTTTCTGTTTCCTCCATGAGAGTTGGAATAAATCGCAGTGCTATAGTCATCATCATTGCCAGCTCATGAGCCGGAAGACCGAACCTCCTGAACGGATTCAACAGGCTTTCAATACCGTCCGTAAGTATTATGGGAGATGTGGTAAGCGTCAGTAACGATGTTCCCATAATGAGCAGCGCAAGCCTGATTGCCATAAAGCCTGCCTGCCTGAGGCCTTCCTCAGTTATTTTAATGAACCCGATTGCTACCAACACCTTTCCGGGAGTCATCAGCATGTTTATAATAAACGTAATAGCGATTATCATCAATATAGGTCTCAGACCTTTGATTACAAACTTTATAGGCACCTTTGAAATGCTGATTGCCACTGCAAGAAAGGCCACCACCACCAAGTATGTGGCAAAGCTTTCTATTAAAAATAATGAAACTATAAATATAAATGTAATTATAATCTTCAGTCTTGGATCAAGGTTGTGAACAGGTGATTCCACGGGATAATGCTGACCGATAGTTAAATTTTTAAACATGTCGTCTCCTCACTTCCCTCATGATTTCTTCTTTTGCTTCTTCAACTGTAATTATATCATTTTTTATTTCAAATCCGCGTTTTCTAAGCTCATTTACTATCTGTGCAACCTGAGGAACGCCCAACCCTATCTTTTCTAATTCCTCTGCCTGAGCGTATATTTCCTTTGGAGAACCCTCCATGTGTATCTTGCCTTTTGACAGCACAATTACTCGGTTCACTAACTTTGCAATATCCTCCATGCTGTGAGAAATCAGAATAACAGTTACGTTTGCTTTCTCATGCAGCTTCTTGATCTGTGCAAACAACTCATTTCTCCCTGCGGGGTCAAGTCCTGCCGTAGGTTCATCCAGCACGAGGTAGTTAGGCCTCATCGCCAGAACTCCGGCTATGGCAACCCTTCTTTTCTGTCCCCCTGATAAATCAAAGGGAGAAGCATCCTTTATTTTATTATAATTGAAGCCCACAAGCTCCAGCGACTCTCTCACTCTTTTATCAATTTCATCATTAGATAATTTCAGATTCAGAGGGCCAAAGGCAACATCCTTTGCAACTGTTTCTTCAAACAGCTGATATTCAGGATATTGGAAAACAAGTCCCACTGTCTGCCTTATTTTGCTGAGCATCTTCTTGTGCTCACCGACAACTGTCCCATCCACGGCTATTTTTCCCTCTGACGGCTTTTCCAAGCCGTTTAAAAGTTGAATAAGCGTTGATTTACCCGAACCTGTATGCCCAATAATTCCAAGAAAATCACCTTCATTTATTTCAAGATTCACATCCTCCAATGCAACCGTTCTGAAAGGTGTTCCGTCACTGTAAATGTATTTTATATTTTCTGCTTTTATTGACATAGTGCATCCACCAGTTCCTTTACATCAATTGTATCATAAGGTATGTTAAGCCCTTCCTTTGCAAGTGCCTGCGCTAATTCCGTAACCTGAGGAACATCCAAGCCGAACCTTTTTATTTCATCTATATTTCTGAATACCTCTTTAGGGGTACCGTCTAATTTAATATTACCTTTATCCATTATAACTACTCTGTCAGCCTGCACAGCCTCATCCATGTAGTGTGTAATCAATAAAATGGTCTTGCCCTGTTTCTTTAATTTTCCCAATGTCTCCATAACTTCTTTTCTGCCTGAAGGATCCAGCATAGCCGTTGGTTCATCAAGTATTATGCAGTCAGAATTCAGAGCAAGTATGCCTGCAATGGCGATCCTTTGCTTCTGTCCCCCGGAAAGCATGTGAGGAGGTCTTTTCCTGAATTCATACATGCCTACAGCATTCAGCGCGTCATCAACTCTTCTTCTTATTTCTTCCGGCTCCACGCCCTGGTTTTCAGGCCCGAAGGCGATATCCTCCTCCACAATGGTTGCAACAAGTTGGTTATCAGGATTCTGAAATACCATCCCTGCAGTCTGTCTTATATCCCAAAGTTTTGAATCATCGGATGTATCCATTCCATTTACATAAATTTTTCCTTCTACAGGCAGCAGCAAGGAGTTTATAAGCTTCGCCAGCGTTGATTTCCCAGAGCCATTATGACCTATTATTGCCGTAAACTCACCTTTTCTTATACCAAGGTTCACTCCGTCCACAGCATATGTACTGTCTTCTTTATCATATTTATATTTAACATTTTCTATCTTAATTATATTTTCCATATAAGCACCTGAATCTTTATTTTTCACTGCATTAAATGATAACACTATTTCAATAAATTTACAACACTAACCTTCTGTAATATTGAAAAAAGCAGTTCAATAAATTGAACTGCCCACCCAATACGTATACAATTAAAATGCCTCACTTCTTCAGTAAACTTACTGATTCGATTACCATTGCCGCAGATGCCGTAACATAAATATAATCAGTCTTTACTCTTAATACATACAGAATGATTGCCGCAAAGCTCAAAGCCACCACTGAAGCCCTGCTTATCATTTTGTATCTTTTTCTTTCACTTTTGCTCAAGGGTTTGTTTTCAGACTCCACAGGTGCTAACTTAAAGACCATAAACACTGAAAATAACAACCCAAATATAAGAACAATTTCCCCATATGCTCTCAAATACACTCCACATAGAGCAGATGTTACAAAACCAAGCATTGATAAAGCCATACACTCAATATGAGTCTTCGCATGATATCCACCGGCATAGGTTCTTAACCCCGAGAAAAAGATTATGAAAATTAAGAGTTCCCACTTTTTATTCACAATGTGTGCCACAAATAAAAGAAGCATTAAATTCACAAATAATGACAATAATACCTCTATGCTGTATGCATACACCGCTTTTTCATCATCTGAGGAATTGAGTTTCACCCCAATTCCATCAGATAACAAAAGAGAAATTTTGTTAATCATTTTTTAACAAGCATTGCGGAACCTTTGGTTGGTTAACCAGAAATATACATGTTGTCCCCATTGTTGTTTGAGCAGTTGCCACCAAAAATGCAGCAATACATGACATAAAGGATAAAGTTTTTTTCACTTTTCATTCCTCCCTTCAAACGTTAATAACATAATACATCATTTTTTTTCATTATTCAATGTATTTCGTGTAGCTTGTCTATTTGGTTATTTTCATTGTCCAAGCGGGAAAGATAGACAAAATTATTCATAAGTATACTACATCTTAACAATCATATGGACTTCCAATACAAAAATATTGTTGCCATGATTTATATTCATAAAGCCTCCATATTTTTCTGCAATTCCTTTGATACTTTTAAGTCCATACCCGTGCTTTGTCTTGTCTTGCTTTAACGTAATTATTTTATTCCCTTGAGTTTTTACTTCTCCCTTGAATGGATTTTCTGCTTTAATTACAAGGCAGTTACTTACCATATCTATTTGGAGTTTTATGTATTTTTCTTCAACATTTTCACAAGCTTCAATTGCATTGTTTATTATATTATTTAATAATCTACATATGTCTTCCTTGTCAATATTTATTTCATTCTCTTCAGTCAGATTGCTTTCTAATATAATTTCTATATTATGTGACTGAGCTTCCTTAAGCTTAAAGTTTATGAATGAGGTAAGTATATTATCGCTATCCATCTTAGGAAGAAATTGAATATCCAGTTCCTGAAGCTTTTTCTCAATATGGCTGCTGATTTTATCTCTTTGATTCATTTCATTGTACCCATGAATAATAACAAGCTCTCCGCGCATATCGTGCTTAAGTATCCTTATTTCTTCCAACACTGAATTTACATCTGAAAAATAAGTACTCTCCATCTTAATACGCTGAAGTTCCAAATCATTTTTATGCTTTTCATCCATGTCTTTTATTATCCTATTAGTTAAAGCTATTGAAGAAATTGAAATAAGTGATACACTTAAGGTCAATATAACTAATTTTTCATTAATACTATCAACGTCCATTTTAATATTTCCATACATCCAAATAACCATAAATATAGTAGTAATTGTCAAAAACAATATTGAGCCTACAAGAAAATAATATCTATTACTAAGTAAATTTAGCCTCTCTTTATTAACTTTCTTCTTCATAAACATATAGGCATATATAAACAAGGTTTGAGATAATATCATTACTTCGAGTCTTCCAAAGTTTTTATCGTGTATTGAATTTAAATCTATTCCCAAAACCGAGGACATAAAAACAGCAGCCAACAATTCACATGTACCTAAAAAAGTCATTATTAAGAAAATTGTAACTGCTTTTGAGAAAATGTTCCCTTTAAAAACAGCCGCAGTAGAAACATAAAAAAGCAAAATATAACTTATATATACAAAAGGGTTATTTTCAATAGAAATATTATAATTTAGTATACATAAAATTGTAGTCATAATAAAAATAGCTATTTCTACAGAATATTTACATAAACTTTTTCTCTCGTAATATAATTCAAATATCTTAAATATTACATAAACCTGAAGAAAATTTACTGAAGCCTCTATCAAATACCAATTCATCACATCTTCACCGCCAGTTTTCTTATTTTGAATCTGTTCAACAATTCTGTAAGGCAACGTCTGCTTGCCTCTTCTTGGACGTCATTACTAAAAAGAATTACATTTTTGTTAATTGTTCTAACATTATCAAGATTAACAAGGCATGACTTGCCTGCCCTGGCAAATATGCTGCTGTACATAAGTTTTTTCTCAATACTGTCAAGTGTTTGAACTAATATTATTTCTTCCTTGCTCAACCTGTAGATGTGGAGCTTTCTGTCCTCCTTCTTCCTAAGAATATGAGTTATTTCATGTAAGGGAATTCGGTGCAGTACTCCGTTTATATCTTTTACATCAAGGAGCATCACTTCTTCTTTCTTTTCTTTATTTTTATCTTCGATGTGCTCAAGCAAGACCTTTTCTAAAGCGGAAACTGTAACAGGCTTAAGAAGATAATCTCTGGCCTTTACCTTGTAGGACTCATAGGCATATTCTTTGTGTGATGTAATATAGAATATGACTGCCTCACTGCTGATTTCTCTTATCAAGAGACCTGTTTCTATGCCGTTCTGTTCCGGCATCTCCATGTCCAAAAAAATGATGTCAAAGTTATTCCCTTCACATGCTTGTACCAAATTTCTCCCCGAATTAAATGTAAATAAATTGCAACTAATGCCAATTCCCAATGCCGCCCTTTGCACGAATTCTGCTACTATTTCACCATATTCCTCAGAATCATCGCAAATTGCAATATTGTACATCATATTTTCACATCCTATATAAATATAATATATTATAACATAAATTCAGTACTTTTCAATGTATAACTATTAGTATATATACAATTTGTATATACTAATTATACTCATGCTTACATTTTTATTGGAGTTAGAGCATATAGCATAGTATTAGGAGTTTTTGGGAACATGTTGCGGTTGACCTACCGCTATTTTTCAGAAAAAAGACTCTGAAAAATAGGGTTAGGGCATACAAAAAAAGCAATTTAAAGGAAATTTAAATTGCTTTTTTTAAACTGAAAGGGAATAATCCCTGACAGTTATATTAATTTAAAGAACTTATGCACTATATTTAGTGCAAGAGTGTAAGACAACTCTATACAAGTTCGATTATCGCCATTTCTGCTCCATCGCCTCTGCGTGGTCCCAATTTTAGAATTCTGGTGTATCCACCGTTTCTATCCTTGTATTTAGGAGCAACTTCTTCAAATAGCTTACTTACTGCATTTTTATCATATAAATAAGCTGCAGCTTGACGTCTTGCATGCAGGTCTCCTCTTTTGCCAAGAGTAATTGTTCTTTCTGCAACTCTTCTTAATTCCTTGGCTCTTGTTACTGTTGTAACAATTCTGCCATGATTAATCAAGTCAGCAGTCATATTACGAAGCATTGCTACTCTATGGTCGGTCTTAAAACCAAGCTTTCTGTGACTACCCATGCTTAGTCCTCCTTTTAAAACTAATTATCGTTTTTTCTCAGAGATAAACCTAATTCTTCAAGCTTTTTCGCTACTTCATCCAAAGATTTCTTTCCAAGGTTTCTTACTTTCATCATGTCATCTTCTGACTTATATGTAAGCTCCTCAACAGTGTTAATTCCTGCTCTCTTCAGACAGTTATAGGATCTAACTGATAAATCAAGTTCCTCTATTGTCATTTCCAGAACTTTTTCTTTCTCATCTTCTTCTTTCTCTACCATGATTTCCACATCATTTACGTGGTCTGTCAATGATATGAACAGATTGAGATGTTCATTTAATATTTTTGCTCCCAAAGATACTGATTCTTCAGGTTCGATTGTACCGTTAGTCCAGATTTCAATTGTAAGTTTATCGAAGTCTGTTCTGTTTCCTACTCTGGTATCTTCAACCGTAAAGTTTACTTTCTTAACCGGAGTGTAGATAGAATCAATCGGAATGACGCCTATAGGCTGGCTTTCCTTCTTGTTTCTCTCTGCAACCACATATCCTCTGCCTTGTTCCATTTCCATTTCGATAATGAGCTCGGAACCTTCTTCCAGAGTTGCAATATGCAAATCTTCATTGATTATGTCTACGTCTCCGCCGGTTATGATATCGGCTGCTGTAACTTCCTTAGGACCCTTTGCATCTATTAGAAGCTGCGCAGATCCTGAAACATTCATTTTAGCAGCCAGATTCTTTATATTAAGAATTATTTCTGTAACGTCTTCTCTTACTCCCGGTATTGTAGAAAATTCATGCAATACTCCCTGAATATTGATGGATGTTACAGCTGCTCCTGGTAAAGATGAAAGAAGTATTCTTCTAAGCGAATTTCCAAGTGTTGTTCCATAACCTCTTTCAAGTGGTTCAACTACTATTTTCCCATATGTGTTATCATCATTTTTTTCAATTAACGTAATATTAGGCTTCTCTATTTCTATCATCCCAACCCTCCTTAGATTTGATGTTTGCCGAGGGTAATAATTCTTAATTCTTATTACTTAGAGTATAACTCGACAATCAGATGTTCTTCTATTGGTATTTCTATGTCCTCTTTAGCCGGTGCAGCTATTATTCTTCCTGTAAAGTTATCAGGATCTACCTGCATCCACTGAGGTGCTGTTTTCTTGTGATTTTCAACTAAAGCTTTGAATTTATCTGAGCTCTGGCTTTTTTCTTTAACTTTTATTTCATCACCCGGTTTAAGAATCATTGATGGAATATCAGCCTTTTTACCGTTTACTGTAAAATGACCGTGAACAACCAATTGTCTTGCTTCAGGTCTTGATGTAGCAAATCCTAATCTGTATACTACGTTGTCAAATCTGTACTCTAACAGTTTTAACAGGTTCTCCCCTGTCTTTCCTGCCATTTTTTCAGCCATATTGAAGTATTCTGCAAATTGGCCTTCCAAAACTCCGTAGTATTTTCTTACTTTTTGCTTTTCTCTTAACTGAATACCATAGTTGGTTAATTTTTTATTGCTTTGACCGTGCTGTCCCGGAGCATAGTTTCTTCTTCCGATAGAACACTTGTCAGTATAGCATCTGTCGCCTTTTAAATATAACTTTAAGCCTTCTCTTCTGCATATTCTGCATACAGGTCCAGTATATCTTGCCATCTTTTCACCTCGTTTCCATTATACTCTTCTACGTTTTGGCGGTCTACAACCGTTGTGCGGTATCGGAGTAACGTCTTTTATTAAATTAACTTCCAGTCCGGCTGCCTGCAATGATCTGATTGCAGCTTCTCTTCCTGAGCCCGGTCCTTTAACGTATACCTCTACTGTTTTCAAGCCATGTTCCATAGCTTTCTTTGCAGCTTCTTCAGCAACCATGCTTGCTGCATAAGGAGTAGATTTTCTTGAACCCTTGAATCCTAGCTGACCTGAACTTGCCCAGGAAATTGCATTTCCCTGCAAATCAGTAAGAGTTACAAGTGTATTGTTAAAAGTTGACTTAATATGTGCCTGGCCTTTTTCGATATTTTTACGTTCTCTTTTTCTTACTCTTGTTGCTTTTTGTTGTTTTTTAGCTGCTGCCACTTAAGTCCCTCCTTTTATTTTTTAGATTTCTTACCTGAAACTCTCTTAGGACCTTTTCTGGTTCTGGAGTTATTTTTAGTGTTCTGTCCTCTAACAGGTAATCCTTTTTTGTGTCTTATTCCTCTGTAGCAGTTGATTTCTTTCAATCTCTTGATATTCAACGCCACTTCTCTTCTCAAGTCACCCTCAACAGGTCTTTTATCTATTTCAGTTCTTAATTGCTGTACTTCATCTTCTGTAAGGTCTTTAATTCTTGTATCAGGATTAATACCTGTTGTCTTTAAAATTTTATTAGAAGTTGCTCTACCAATTCCAAATATATAAGTCAATCCTATCTCGACCCTTTTTTCTCTTGGTAAGTCAACACCCGCGATTCTGGCCATTAAGTTTACACCTCCTACCTTAGTAGCTACTTAATATCTTAATTTATCCTTAGCCTTGTTTTTGTTTGTGCTTTGGATTTTCGCAAATTACCATTACCTTGCCTTTTCTTCTGATAATTTTACATTTCTCGCACATCGGTTTTACTGATGGTCTTACTTTCATTGTAATACCTCCTTACTTTTTCCTCCAGGTTATTCTTCCTCTTGTCAAATCATACGGTGACAATTCAACTGCTACAGTATCTCCCGGAAGAATTCTGATATAGTTCATTCTCAGTTTTCCAGAAATATGCGCTAAAATCTGGTGCCCATTTTGAAGCTCAACTTTGAACATTGCATTAGGAAGTGCTTCCAGGACTTTCCCTTCGACTTCTATTACATCTTTCTTGGACATTGATCACTCAACCTCCATTTCTTCAGATGCACCTTGTGTGAAAGGGGTTAAAAGCTTTCTCACATATGCATCATCTAAATTTTCATTTCCTTGTAACTTTTCTGCAAATTCTGTCAATACTGTATTATAAATCACTAAATGCTTCACTTTCTTCTTTTTCAGGGAGCTCAGTTTCCTGAGATCTCCGTCACATACCAACACATGCTGTTCATCCAAGACCCGGCTTATGATAAATACTCTTCCTCTATCTCTTCCGGCCTTTGATTTAGCAATCTGACCAATTTTCAAATCTGTTGTAATCTCCAAATATCCACCTCTATAATACGGTTAAAAGCTCCGGTTCCCCATCTGTAATGGCAACCGTGTGCTCGTAGTGTGCCGACGGTTTTCCGTCAACTGTCACCACTGTCCAGTCGTTGTCAAGTACTTTAACATGATACGTTCCTGCGTTGATCATAGGTTCAATAGCTAGGACCATTCCTTCTTGCAGCCGCGGTCCTTTGCCGGGTTTTCCGAAGTTAGGTATTTGCGGTGATTCATGCATATTTCTACCAACTCCGTGACCCACATAGTCTCTTACAACCGAGAAGCCATGACTTTCAGCATACTCCTGTACTGCATGTGATATGTCAGACAG
>DAMAEI010000040.1:13084-15582 GCA_031997345.1 Sedimentibacter sp.
TATGATGTCTTGGCGAATTTAATTCCTTCGTAAAAGCATTGTCTTGTTACTTCCACAAGGCGCTTCTTCTCGTCATTTACTTCTCCGACGCAAAAAGTCTTTGCACTGTCACCTACATATCCTTCAAAGGTTGAACCTATATCTATGCTGACAATATCGCCTTCTTTAAGCTTAATGCCGCTTGGAAATCCGTGAACTACTTCTTCATTTACAGAAGCACATATTGAAAATGGAAATCCGCCATAGCCTTTAAACGTAGGTATTGCATTTTGGGATTTTAAGAAATCTTCAACCAATTGGTCAAGCTCTTTAGTAGTGACACCGGGTTTAATGTGCTTTCTTACAAGCTCATGTGATTGTGCCACCAATCTTCCGGCTTTTCTCATTACTTCAATTTCTCTTCTTGTCTTGAGGATTATCATATTACTTATTCCTCATTTTTGCAACTATATCTTTGCCAACCTCAGCAATGGGTCTCTCTCCGTCTATATCGATTATTATACCTTTTCCGGTGTAATAATCTATAAGCGGTTCTGTCTGCTCCTGATAAACATTGATTCTTGTGGTAACTGTTTCTTCAGCATCATCTTTTCTCTGAAGAAGCTCGCCGCCGCAATTGTCGCAAATTCCTTCTTTTTTAGGCTTGTTGAACGTAATGTGGTATGTCTGACCGCAGTCCTTGCATACTCTTCTTCCAACAGCTCTTTCAATAAGAAGCTCTTTTCTGACTATTATATTAACAACATAATCTAACTTCTGATTCATGCTCTGCAAAGCTTCGTCAAGCGCATCTGCCTGATTGACTGTTCTCGGAAATCCGTCAAGCAGAAATCCATTGCCGCAGTCATCCTGAAGTAATCTGTCTTTAACAAGCTCTACCGTCAATTCATCCGGAACTAGAAGTCCCTGGTCCATGTATTCCTTGGCCTTCTTTCCCAGGTCAGTTCCTTCTTTTATATTTTTTCGGAATATATCTCCTGTGGAAATATGCGGTATAGAAAATTCCTTTACAATTGTTTCTGCTTGAGTTCCCTTACCGGCTCCCGGAGGTCCCAATAAAATTGTTCTCATTTTCCTTACCTCTCTTTATTTCAAAAATCCTTTGTAGTGTCTCATCAACATCTGAGCTTCTATCTGCTTCATTGTTTCAAGGGCCACACCAGTTACGATCAGCAGTGACGTTCCTCCGAAATTAATGCTCAGGTTCGTAAACGATAATACCAATGTAGGTATTGTAGCTATAATCGCAAGTGCTACAGCTCCCGCTATTGTTATTCTGTTTAAAACCTTGTTCAAATATTCTGCTGTAGGTCTACCCGGTCTTATTCCCGGTATAAATCCTCCGTTTTCCTTAAGGGTATTTGAGTATTCAAATGGATTGAACTGTACCGCTGTATAGAAATACGTGAAGAATATTATGAGCAATATGTTTAGTGTTGTGTATATATACACTCCAGGTGCCTGAGCAGGCGAGAAGTATTTTTGCACTCCCAATGCCATGCTTGGGAAAAAGAATGCCAGTGTCTGTGGTATTGCCAAAAGTGTTGAAGCAAATATTACAGGCATAACTCCTGCCATCAATACCTTCATAGGAATATGAGTGCTTTGTCCGCCATACATCTTTCTTCCTACTACTCTTTTTGCATACTGAACAGGTATCTTTCTTTCACCTTGCTGGATTGCAATAACTCCAACTATTATTATGAAGGCAAATATCAGAAATAATATAATTTCCAGTATATTTACTTTGCCATTCTGTATATTGAATATTACTGTTCCCAAGTCTTTTGGATATCTTGAAACTATACCTATCATGATAATCATGGATATACCGTTTCCGATACCTTTTTCTGTTATCAGTTCACCAAGCCACATCAGGAACGCTGTACCTGCAGTAAGAACTATTATTACCGAAACTATTGACAAAAAGCTTCTGTCTATGATTGCTGAATTGAAGAATCCAACAGCATATGCTGTAGCCTGAATCAAAGCAAGTATAACAGTTACATATCTGGTCCACTGAGCCATTTTTTTCTTTCCGTCTTCTTGTTTGAACATCTGCTCAAGCTTTGGAATAGCTATTGCCAAAAGCTGAAGAATAATGGAAGACGTAATGTATGGATAAATATTTAACGCAAATATTGTAAAATCTTTAAATGCACCGCCGGACATCATATCAAAGAAATCCAGCAGGCCTCCTGCATTGCCTGAAAACATCTGGTGAACTACGGTTCTGTCTATGCCCGGTACAGGAATAACAGCCCCGAGTCTGTAAATAACCAACATCATAAATGTAAACAGAATTCTTTTTCTTAAATCAGGTATTTTCCATGCATTTTTTAAGGTTTCAAACAACTAGATCACCTCAGCTTTTCCGCCGGCAGCCTCGATTTTCTCCACCGCTGATTTGCTGAATTTATGAGCCTTCACTGTAAGCTTCTTAGCAAGTTCACCGTTTCCCAGCACCTTAATACCATCAAGCTGTTTTTTTACAATAC
>DAMAEI010000040.1:15592-17341 GCA_031997345.1 Sedimentibacter sp.
CTGATTTAAGAAGTTCCGGAGTTATCTCTGCCCCATCTTCGAATTTGTTCAACACTTCAACATTTATTTCAGCAAACTGAGTTCCAAAAATATTTGTAAATCCTCTCTTTGGAAGTCTCCTGTAAAGAGGCATCTGTCCGCCTTCAAATCCCGGTCTTACTCCGCCGCCTGAACGAGATTTTTGTCCGTTCATTCCTCTACCGGCAGTCTTACCTTGTCCTGTGGCTGTACCTCTTCCTAATCTCTTTCTATTTTTCGTACTACCAGGATTAGGTTTTAATTCATGAAGTTTCATTTTTAACACCTCCTTATAGTTTTATTCTACTACTTCTACCATGTGCTCAACTTTTCTGATCATTCCTCTTACTTGAGGTGTATCTTCTTTTTCAATCACGTGGCCTATTTTTCTCAAACCAAGAGCTTCTATGTTTTTAATCTGATTAGGAGTTCTTCCACTCAAGCCCCTTGTTTGCTTTATTTTTATCTTTGCCATAATTTTCACCTCTTAACCTAATATTTCTTCTACGGATTTACCTCTGATTTTTGCTACATCCTCAGGTTTTTTCAGAAGTTTTAAGGCTTCAATTGTTGCGTTTACTACGTTTCTAGGATTACTTGATCCTAATGACTTCGTTCTTATGTCTCTTACTCCTGCTAATTCCAATACTGCACGAACAGGACCTCCGGCTATGATTCCTGTACCTTCTTTTGCCGGTTTTATGAGAACTCTGCCTGCGCCAAATCTGCCGATTATTTCATGTGGCACTGTTGTGTTAATCAGTGGCACTTCAATCATATTCTTTTTAGCATCTTGGATTGCTTTTCTTATGGCATCCGGAATTTCAATAGCTTTTGCCATTCCTATTCCAACATGACCATTTTCGTCGCCAACTACAACCAACACGCTGAATCTAAAGTTTCTACCACCTTTAACAACTTTAGTAACACGGTTGATGCTGATTACTTTCTCTTTTACATCCAATTGGCTTGCATCTATACGTCCACGTTGCTCCATGACTAACCTCCTTATTAAAATTCAAGTCCGCTTTCTCTTGCTCCATCTGCAAGTAATTTTACTCTTCCGTGATATAAATATCCGCCTCTATCGAAAACTACTGCATTTATACCTTTATTTTTCGCTCTTTCTCCTACTGCCTTGCCCACTAACTTAGCTGCATCAGATTTATTAAGCTCAGCTGCCTGAGCTACTATCTCTTTATCCAATGTTGATGCAGACGCAATAGTTGTGCCAGTAGCATCATCGATTACTTGAGCGTATATGTGCTTAGAGCTTTTAAAAACATTTAATCTTGGTCTCTCAGGAGTTCCTTCGATTTTATTTCTTATGCTGTGATGTCTTTCAATTCTCTTCTGATTCTTGTCAACTTTTTTAAGCACTAATACTCACTCCTTTCTTAAATTCCTTGTTATTTACCAGTCTTACCTGCTTTACGTCTAACAACTTCATTAGTGTATTTGATACCTTTACCCTTGTAAGGCTCAGGTCTTCTCCAGTCTCTGATTACAGCTGCATAGTTCCCTACCTGCTGCTTATCAATACCTTTAACTGTGATTTTATTTGTGCCCTCAACTGTTGTTTCGATTCCTTGCGGATCTTCCATTTCAACAGGATGAGAGAAACCTAAGTTCAATACTAATTTGCTTCCTTGTTTTTGTGCTCTATATCCAACACCTACAATTTCAAGTGTTTTTTCAAATCCCTGTGTAACTCCAACTACCATGTTGTTA
>DAMAEI010000040.1:17351-24808 GCA_031997345.1 Sedimentibacter sp.
TTCTTTCTGATCATTTTCTCTTGAAACGTTAATCACTGAACCTTCAACTTCAATTTTGATCTGCTTTGGAAGCTGTTGTTCAATTTTTCCTTTTGGTCCCTTAACAACCGCATAGTTGTTGTTGAGTGATATTTCAACATTTGCAGGTATCTCTATAGGTTTAATACCTATTCTTGACATCTTAGCACCTCCTATTCGTTATTATTACCATACGTAGCAGATTACTTCTCCGCCAACACCCTGTGCTCTTGCTTTTCTATCTGTCACAATTCCTTGTGATGTTGAAAGTATAGCTATACCTAAGCCACCTAAAACCTTTGGAGTTTCTTCTTTTCCTACGTAAACTCTCAAGCCAGGTTTTGATATTCTCTTAATGCCTGTTATAACTCTTTCCTTGTTTTGCTGGTATTTAAGTTCAACTCTTATAATACCTTGTTTAGCGTCATCTATAACATCAAAGCCCTTAATATATCCTTCTTCCAACAAGATGTTAGCTATTTCCTTCTTTATCTTAGAAGCGGGTATATCAACAAATTCATGTTTTGAATGATTAGCATTTCTTATTCTCGTTAACATATCTGCGATAGGATCTGTCATTACCATGTAAGTAACCTCCTTCCATTATATAAAATTTTACCAACTAGCTTTTTTAACTCCAGGTATCTGACCTTTGTAAGCCAGTTCTCTAAAGCATATACGGCATATACCGAATTTCCTTAAATAAGCATGAGGTCTTCCACAAATTTTGCATCTTGTATATTCTCTCGTAGAGAATTTTTGTTTTCTCTGTTGTTTAACTTTTAGAGATGTTTTTGCCATTTTCGCTCCTCCCTTACTTACTAAAAGGCATTCCCATTAATTTCAAAAGTTCACGTGCTTCTTCGTCTGTGTTAGCCGTGGTTGTTATGATTATGTCCATACCTCTTATTTTATCAATCTTATCATAGTTTATTTCCGGGAAAATCAACTGCTCTTTAATACCTAAAGCATAGTTTCCTCTTCCATCAAAGGCTGTCTTTGAAACACCTCTGAAGTCTCTAACTCTTGGGAGTGCAATGTTCACAAGTTTATCAAAGAATTCATACATATGAGCTCCTCTCAAAGTAACCTTGCAGCCTACGGCCATGCCTTCTCTTAACTTAAAGTTAGAAATTGATTTTCTGGCCTTTGTAACAACAGGCTTCTGACCTGCTATAATCGTCATTTCTTCAACTGCGTTGTCTAAGAATTTCTGGTTTTCCTTAGCTTCGCCAACGCCCATATTAATAACTATTTTCTCTATTTTAGGTGCCTGCATAATGCTTTCATACTGAAACTTTTCCATCAGCGCCGGCACTACTTGTTCTTTATATGTCGTTTTTAATCTAGCCATATTATTGTTCGTACCTCCTTTCGAGCATTATTATAAAACTGAACCGCACTTTTTACATGCTCTTACTTTTTTTCCGTTTTCTATTTTAACTTCAGTTCTTACGCCTGATTTGCATTTGTCACAATATAGCATAACATTTGAAGCATCAATAGCGCCTTCATGGTGTAAAATACCTGCCTGCTGCATCTGGTTAGTAGCCTTTTTGTGCTTCGTAACCATTCTCACACCCTCAACGATGACTCTGTTCTGCTTTGGCATGCTTGTAAGAATCTTACCGATTTTACCGCTGTCGCTGCCTGCTATAACTACAACTTTATCGCCTTTTTTTACGTGCATCTTTATACACCTCCCATTAAAGTACTTCCGGTGCCAGTGAGATTATCTTCATAAATTTTCTATCTCTTAATTCTCTTGCTACAGGTCCAAATATACGAGTTCCTATTGGCGTCTTATCTTCTTTGATAATAACCGCTGCATTTTCGTCAAATTTTATATATGTGCCGTCTTTTCTTCTAACGCCCTTCTTAGTTCTCACTATTACAGCCTTAACCACGTCACCCTTCTTAACAACTCCTCCAGGTGTTGCAGATTTAACCGCACATACAATTATATCGCCAATATTGCCATACTTTACGACTGAACCGCCCATTACTCTTATTACAAGGACTTCTTTAGCTCCTGAATTGTCTGCGACTCTTAGTCTTGACTCAGTTTGTATCATGACTTCTACCTCCCTTCAATTGTCTTAGGGTCTATTTAGCTTCCTCTAATATTTCAACAACTCTCCAGCATTTTTCTTTTGATAATGGTCTGGTTTCCATTATTTTAACTGTATCTCCAACTTTGCACTTGTTCTCTTCATCATGTGCTTTGTATTTCTTAGTCATTTTAATTTGCTTGTTATAAAGAGGATGTGCTACAAGCTTCTCAGTAGCAACTACGATAGTTTTATCCATTTTATCACTAACTACTTTTCCAATTCTTACTTTTCTGTTGCCTCTTTCCAAAGTAAAGATCCTCCTTTCTTATTACTGCGCGTTAATGTTTAATTCACGTTCTCTAAGAACTGTCTTAACACGGGCAATATCTTTCTTGACTTTATTTATTCTCATCGGATTGTCAAGCTCTCCGGTTGCAAGTTGAAATCTTAAATTGAAAAGCTCTGTTTTCAAATCTGATACTGATTTATTCAGCTCTTCAACGGATTTATTTCTTAATTCATTAGCTTTCATTTGCTTCACCATCCTTTTCTGATGCCTGATCTTTGGTAACAAATTTGCATTTGATAGGCAATTTATGCATGGCAAGTCTCATTGCTTCTCTGGCTACTTCTTCACTAACCCCTGACATTTCAAACATTACTCTGCCGGGCTTAACTACTGCTACCCAGTATTCAGGTGATCCCTTTCCTTTACCCATACGAGTTTCGGCTGGTTTCTTTGTTACTGGTTTATCTGGGAATATTTTTATCCAAATCTGACCGCCTCTTTTAACAGATCTTGTCATCGCTCTTCTGGCAGCCTCTATTTGGTTTGATGTAATCCAAGCTGGTTCTAATGCTTGAAGTCCGTATTCGCCGTAAGTAATATTATTACCTCTTGTTGCAACACCGGTCATTCTGCCCCTTTGTTGTTTACGGCGTTTTACTCTTTTAGGCATTAACATAATTGTTCCTCCTTCCTTCAGGACTTATTACTTTCTATCTCTCTTGAAATTGTTGTTAGGTCTTCTCTTTTTCTTGTTGTCCCTGTTGTCGTTCAAAGCTTTCACAGGCTCGCGATTGTCCGATAACAATGAACCCGGTTTTCTCAGAACTTCTCCTCTGCATATCCAAACCTTAACACCTATTTTTCCGAATGTTGTGTTTGCTTCTGCAAAGCCGTAGCTTATGTCAGCTCTCAAAGTCTGGAGAGGAATCTTGCCCTCTGAATATCCTTCTGTTCTTGCCATATCAGCACCGTTAACCCTGCCCGATACGCTTGTTTTAATACCTTTAGCACCTAACTTCATTGATCTTTGCATAGCCTGCTTCATAGCTCTTCTAAAAGATATACGCTTTTCAATCTGGCTTGCTATATTTTCTGCAACTAACTGAGCATTTAACTCAGGTACCTTTATTTCTTCAACATTTACAATAACAGTTTTTCCGGTTATTTTCTCGATGCTTGCTTTCAAGCTATCAACGCCTGTACCGCCCTTACCGATAATCATACCTGGTTTTGCTGTAAATACACTTACTTTTATTCTGCTGGCAAATCTTTCGATTTCAACTTTTGCAATGCCTGCCTGATTCAGATTTCCTTTTATGAACTCACGAATCCTGTAGTCTTCAGTTAAATTTTCGCCGAAAGTTTTCTTGTCAGCATACCATTTTGAGTCCCAATCATTGATTATACCAACTCTTAGTCCATGAGGATTTACCTTCTGACCCATGTTTTACCTCCTTTACCGTACTATTCTCTTTCTTTTACTGCAGCACCAACGTGACTGCTTCTTTTCAGTATCTTATACGCACTACCTTTTGCTCTCGGTCTCCATCTCTTCAGAGTTGGTCCCTGATTAGCGTAAACTTCGGAAACATATAGTTTATCTCTATCCATATCAAAGTTGTTTTCAGCGTTAGCTGTAGCTGATTTAACTACCTTCTCCAAAATCTTAGCTCCCTTGCTCGGATAAAATTTCAGAATTGCCAAAGCTTCGTCAACTTGCTTTCCTCTTACCATATCACACACGAATTTCATTTTTCTTGGTGATACTCTTATATATTTAGCAACTGCTCTTGCTTCCATTTAAGCTTGCCTCCCTTCTTATTTAACTCTTGAAGATTTATCAGTCTTATCATGCCCTCTGTAAGTCCTTGTCGGAGCGAATTCACCGAGTTTGTGTCCAACCATATCTTCAGTTATATATACAGGAACGTGCTTTCTGCCATCATGTATAGCTAATGTATGGCCTACCATTTCGGGGAATATTGTTGATCTTCTGGACCAAGTTTTCAACACTTTTTTGTTGTTGGCTTCATTCATTTCCACAATCTTTTTCATAAGACTCGGTTCACAATAAGGCCCTTTTTTCAATGATCTACCCATTCACTATTTCCTCCTTTCACTAACCTGATACTATTTTGTGTTTCTTCTCTTAACAATCATCTTGTCAGATTTCTTATTTTTCTTACGAGTTTTCAATCCAAGTGCCGGTTTACCCCAAGGAGTAACAGGTCCTGATCTACCTATAGGAGCTTTACCTTCTCCACCGCCGTGTGGGTGGTCGTTAGGGTTCATTACGGAACCTCTTACTGTTGGTCTGATTCCCATATGTCTCTTTCTTCCTGCTTTACCGATTGTGATATTCTCGTGGTCTAAGTTTCCTACCTGACCGATTGTAGCTCTGCAGTCCATGCTTATCATTCTTACTTCGCCGCTTGGAAGTCTTACCTGTGCGTATTTTCCTTCCTTAGCCATAAGCTGAGCTGAGTTTCCTGCGGAACGCACCATCTGTGCACCCTTGCCTGGTTTTAACTCTATATTGTGAATCATTGTACCTACAGGAATGTTTCTTACCGGAAGAGCATTTCCGATTTTGATATCTGCCTCAGAGCCTGATTCAATCATATCTCCAACATGCAATTTGTGAGGAGCTATAATATATCTTTTTTCTCCGTCAACATAATTGATAAGTGCTATATTTGCGCTTCTGTTTGGATCATATTCAATTGTTGCAACGCGACCGGGCACTCCATCTTTATTTCTTTTAAAATCTATTATTCTGTATTTTCTCTTTTCTCCACCGCCCTGGTGACGAACAGTTATTCTGCCGTATGAGTTTCTTCCGGCTTTGCTTTTTAATGGAGCTAAAAGAGATTTCTCTGGTTCATTAGTTGTAATTTCTTCAAATGTTGAAACTGTCATTTGTCTCAACGCCGGAGAGGTTGGTCTGTACTTTCTGATACCCATGAGATTTTCCTCCTTTTTCTAATTTCTATCTTTACTTATATTCCTTCGAAGAACTCAATTGTTTTGCTGTCTTCTGTCAAAGTAACAATGGCTTTTTTCCAGTCCGGTCTCTTGCCGACACTTTGGCCCATTCTCTTTTTCTTTCCGAGCATGTTCATAGTGTTCACACTTGCCACTTTAACTCCGAATACTTTTTCCACTGCGTTTTTGATTTCTGTTTTATTTGATCTCTTATCAACAACAAAAGTGTATTTTTTGTCTGCCATGGCATCCATACTTGCTTCTGTCACTATAGGTTTCTTTATTATATCGTGTGGATCGCGCATTATGCGTACACCTCCTCCACTTTATTAACTGCCTCTCTTGTTATTAAGAAAGAATCGCAGTTTAAAATGTCATAAACATTGATTGTGTTGACATATGCTGTTTTTACTCCAGGAATGTTAGCTGCTGCTCTTATTACAGCCTCGTCTCTTTCCGGAATAACTACCAATGTCTTTTTACCTGAGTTAAGATTCTTCAATACCTTAACCATTTCTTTTGTCTTTGGCTGTTCAAGCACTAATTTATCTACAACGATTATTTCTTGATCCTGTACTTTTGAACTTAATGCCGATTTAAGCGCCAATCTCTTAACTTTCTTAGGAATTGCGTAGCTGTAATCTCTCGGTTTTGGAGCAAATACAACTCCGCCGCCTTTCCATTGCGGTGCTCTGATACTACCTTGTCTTGCACGTCCTGTTCCTTTTTGTCTCCAAGGCTTTCTTCCGCCGCCTCTAACTTCAGCTCTCGTCTTTGCCGACTGAGTTCCTTGTCTTTGATTGGCCAAATAATTTTTTACAGCTTCATACATTACATGAGTATTTACTTCTACACCAAATATAGAATCGCTTAATTCGATATCTCCTACCTGGCTGCCTGTTATATCATAAAGAGCTACTTTTGGCATCTTTAATCCTCCTTTCCATGCAATTATTACTTATAGTTTTTAACTGCTTCTCTGATTTTTACTAAACCTTTTTTAGGTCCCGGTATCGCGCCTTTTACAAGTATCGCATTCTTATCTGCATCAACTTTGATTACTACAAGGTTTAATACTGTTACTTTTTCGTTACCCATATGTCCGTGAGCCTTTGTGCCCTTAACTACTCTTCCAACACCTGCAGAAGCTCCCAAAGAACCTCTTAATCTGTGGAATTTTGAACCGTGGCTGGCATCGCCTGTATGATGACCGTGTCTTTTGATTGAACCCTGGAATCCCTTACCTTTAGAAATTCCTACAACGTCAACTTTGTCTCCAACTTGGAATATGTCAACGCCTATTTTCTGACCGATTTCATAGTCATCAATGTTAGTTACTTTGAATTCTCTCAAGAATCTTTTTGGTTCTACCTTTGCTTTATCAAAATGACCTTTTTTAGGTTTAACAACATTTTTTAATTTGATGTCTCCAAAGCCAACCTGAATTGCATCATAACCGTCTTTTTCAACTGTTTTCTTCTGAACCACGAACATATCGCCTGATTCAACAACAGTTACCGGAACAACGTCTCCTTCTTCTGTGAACACTTGAGTCATTCCGACTTTTTTACCAAGAATTGCTTTCATTTTTACACCTCCTATTTTCTTACAGCGGATTACCATATGGTAATCATTCTAAGCAGAGTGCATCATATATTTTTTCTCTACTTGCTTTACAGTTTAATTTCAATGTCTACACCAGCCGGCAAATTCAGCTTCATCAGCGAATCTACAGTCTTAGGAGTAGGATTGGTTATGTCAATCAATCTTTTGTGAGTTCTTTGCTCAAACTGCTCTCTGGAATCTTTGTACTTGTGAACTGCTCTAAGTATTGTTACAACCTGTTTTTCTGTTGGCAGCGGAATCGGTCCCGCTACGGTTGCGCCTGTGCTTTTAGCTGTTTCCACGATTTTCTGTGCAGATTGATCAATTAATTGATGATCATAAGCTTTCAACCTAATTCTTATTTTCTGTGCGTTTGCCATTTTTTTACCTCCTTCTTCGTATGTCATCCATACAACTCGGAATTGCTCGATACACCCTACCGGGTGTTTCTTGTTTTTAGTTTTTAACAATACCGGTCGCCCTGTTTCCTGACAGGACATACTCTG
>DAMAEI010000040.1:24818-27024 GCA_031997345.1 Sedimentibacter sp.
CTGCAGAAATTCCCTGATTTTTTAAGTAAAATCAGCAACCTTCCACGTCATCGCATGTGGCAAGCTTTATTATAATATACTATCTTTTTCTATAAATCAAGTGTTTTTTTCGCTTTTTTTGATTTGTTACAAATTCTTAACTTTTAAGCTTGTTCCACTCTTTTATCAACCCTTATTCCCAGCTTTTCCATCTTATAATATAGAGTTTGCCTTGGAACCTCCAAATTTTTTGATGTCTTCAATACATTGTAGTTATTTTGCCTCAATGATTCGCTTATTATTTTACGCTCATATTCATTCATCATATCATTTAAAGGTGCATTAATAACTACTGCGTTTTTCTCTTCTCCGCTGTTTTCCTGAATATCATCTGATTCTTTATGAATCATATCAATATATTTCGGCAAATCTTCTATTGTTATAACATCTTTCTCGGTTATATTTACAGCATGCTCAATGGAATGCCTCAGCTCTCTTATATTTCCGGGCCAGCTATAGCTGCGGAAAAATCCAATCACTTCATCAGTAAAACCATTTATGTTTTTATTTAAAACCCTATTGAATTCATTTAAAAAGTAATATGAAAGCACTTCCAAATCCTCACTTCTCTCTCTGAGGGGCAAAATGCTGAAGTTAATTACATTTAATCTGTAAAACAAATCATTTCTCAATCTGCCTTCTTCTATGGCTTTGTACGGATCCTGATTCAATGCGGTTATAATCCTCACATCCACGAATCGGGTTTTATTTTCGCCTATTCTTCTTACCTGACCTTCTTGAAGAACTCTCAAAAGCTTTGCTTGAATCATTATATCCATTGAATTTATTTCGTCCAGAAATAGCGTACCTCCATCAGCCGCCTCTATAAGTCCTTTAGAATCCTTGGCACCCGTAAAGCTTCCCAATGCAGTACCAAACAGCATGCTTTCCAACAATGTTACTGGAATAGCTGCGCAGTTTTGCGCTATAAATGGTTTACCGCGTCTTTTGCTTAAATTATGAATGCTTTGTACGATTAATTCTTTTCCTGTTCCTGTTTCTCCGTAGACCAACACAGGAGACTTGCTGTCTGCTATTTTTTTTATTTTTAGCTTTATATCATTTACAAACTGGCTTACTCCCACAATATCATCAACTGTATAGTAAGCTCTGTCTATTATATTGCTTTCCTGTTTTTTATAATATTTATTTTGATTTTTATATTGGTCAACATCTGAAAATATTTCAATTGCTCCTGCAATTTCTCCGTTTTCATAAAATGGCACGGTATTTGATAAAATAGTTACAAGTTTCATCTGATAGTTATAATAATTCTGAACATAGTTCTTTATGACCTCGCCGGTGGTTAATGCCCTCATTATAGTACTTGTCTCTTCTGTAAGCTTGGGGAATATCTCCAGCATATGCTTTCCTATGGCGTTTTCCACATTGAGCCCCGCCAGATTATTTGCCGACTGATTATAAAAAACGACAATCCCTTCCTTATTTACAATAAATAATCCGTTGGAGATATTTTCAGATATTAGCTTTAAAATATTCTTGTAATCCATACAATCACCCGCCATTAATTTTTTACATACATATTTATTATATCACATATTGAATAATTAATATATTCTTTTTAAGCGGATTACCAAAAATTGTGCCCGACGAATGTGACAGTAAAAAACACCATCCAAGAATCTTCTTGAATGGTGTCTTACAGATATTGAATAATTAAATTATTAGAGCAAATTATTTAGCCTTTATTCTTTTGGCATTGATTTCTCTCCAAAGTTCTACATCAACGCCTTTCCAGGAAAGTTTGTCAGGATCATAGTAAGGGTCCACGCCGGCATTCATTTGTTCAACATAATCTTTGTACAAAGCAATACATTTCGGGAATAATAATATAACGATTAACATATTAACCCATGTAGTTGTACCAAGAGCAAGGTCTGAAAGATTCCAAGCTGTACCAGATTCAATGATACCCCAGCAGAACACTAATATAGGCATACCAAATTGCATAGTTCTCGTTATCATTTTACGAATTTTTTGTTGTTCTGGTTTTTGGAATAAGTACAAAGCTGCTGTTTCTGCTTCATAGTAATAGCTGATTAAGCATGTGAATGAGAATAATAACAACATAACTGCAATAAATATATTACCTAATCCACCAAGAACTGTACTTGCAGCTGCCTGTACAAATACAACACCGCCTCCG
>DAMAEI010000040.1:27113-27683 GCA_031997345.1 Sedimentibacter sp.
ATTTGATAACCCTTGTTTAACAGGATGGCTGGTTTCAGCAGCAGCCGCGGTTGGGGTAGACTCACCCATACCTGATGCAGATGAGAATGTACCTCTCTTAACACCTTGCTGAATAGCGGTACCAATAGTGGCACCAAATACCGCATTCAATCCAAATGCTGAAGTAACAACGTTAGAAATCAATGCAGGAACTTTTGTAATATTTAACACTACTACTACAATAGTAACCGCCATGTAAACAACTGTCATAAACGGAACTACCATAGAAGCTACGGAGCTTATACGTTTGATACCGCCAAAGACTGTTATAAACAGTAATATTGCAATAACAGCAGAGGTAACTGCCATTGGAATACCTGTTGCTTCACGGAATGCATCAGAAATTGTGTACGTAGCAGCCGCTGGCATAAATACAGCACAAGCCACACCAAAAACTACAGCCATAAATGTTCCGTATGCTTTCCAGCCAAGGCCACGCTCTGCACAGTAAGCACCGCCGCCACGATATGCACCGTCAACACGGATTTTATAAAGCTGACCAAGTGTACACTCAGCAAAGCAAACTGCAGA
>DAMAEI010000040.1:27693-28441 GCA_031997345.1 Sedimentibacter sp.
TGCACCGGGGCCACCCATATAAATTGCAACGGCAACACCTGCTATATTACCTGTACCAATACGCATGGCCATCGTAGTACAGAAGGATGCAAAGGAAGAAATACCTGATTCAGATTCACCTTTTTCTATGATACGACTCCACATATCTCTAAAACGAACAAATTGGAAAAAACCTAATCTTACTGTAAAATAAATACCGGTACCGGCGATAAGCACAAGCATACCAATACCCCAGATATAGCCATTTGCCCAATCAACAAAATTATTCAAAAAATCCATCATAATGTTTCTCCTTATTTAATATTATAATTTTTTCAAAACTCGGACAGTCGTAAACTTCTGACAACGGGGCAGTCCTCCTGCAACATGGTATAGTTAAGCCTCTACCCAAGTCCCTCCTTTCCCTTCACCCATAAACTTCCCCCTTAAAAATATTTGGTAATGTTTTCACGAATAATATAAAATTAATACAAATCAAATAAAACTAATGCAACTATTATGCCAACTTTTTTTCTAATAAAATGCATAAATCCAAGTTCACATCATTTAGTTTTTCGTAATACTGTACAAAAACTCATAATATCCTATGTACAATTATCTTACATATGTAAAAAACTCCATAAAAAAACAGAGATAGTCCACAGTGTCGCGAAATAAGCACGACACCGGGACAGTCCCCGTTTAACATCAAGATTATTTTACTATGCTTGTAACAACGCCTGAACCAACTGTTCTTCCGCCTTCTCTT
>DAMAEI010000041.1:0-4777 GCA_031997345.1 Sedimentibacter sp.
GGAACGGTTCCATGAGGACGGTGTCAACATCGATTATCTCATTGTTCGTGTTCAAGCGGATATTGTGGACAAGCTCATTCATCAGGAGCAGCTGGAGTCGCTGTGGTCAGCTCTACAGTCCCTGCCGGAGGATGAACGCAGCCTCATTGATGAACTGTTCTTCAATAAGAAAAGCGAGCGTAAGCTGGCTTTAGAGCTTGGAATGGCTACCATGACACTTCATGACCGGAAGCATCGTATCCTCAAAAAGCTAAGAGAACTTCTTGAGAATTAATAGTTAATCCGTACACCCCCCTCACTTTTTCCTTTATAGAAGTGAGGGGGATTTTTATCTCCATCGTGTTTCTTGACAAATACCGGCTTTGCCGGTCATATCCAGCAGCTTAAATACGTTAGCTGTTCAGCCCGAAAGGGAAAAGCGGCTCCGGAGGACACGCCAAGACCATCTGCGGATAGGTCAGAGCTATCCGTCAAACCGATAGCATCAAAGGTGTCGAGCGAGAACTGTCCGTCCGAAAAGCAATCTGTGGTAGATTGCCCCGCCATGACCTGAACAGCCTATCATGATACTTCTGCACAGCCTCAGCCTCACGCAAAGGGTGCAGCCGCCGGAGAACCCGGCGGGGGTGAAATTCCCATGACAGCCACCAACCAAGGCTGGTTTAAGCTGACTGCCCATGCAGGACAAGCCTGTTCTGCGCTCCGGGAAGTAGTGTCGAATAGGAGCAAGTGAAAAAACGAAGAACAAGACGGCTTTATGCCGGAAACTATGAGGACAGCCGCCCTGCCGGTACAACCGATCACGCTCTGCGGCTGTCCTTATCCTTTTGGTATAAAACAAATTCACGCAAAGGAGGAATGCGAAATGCATATTTACAAAGGCGATATTTTCTACGCCGACTTAACCCCTGTGGTGGGCTGCGAGCAGGGCGGCATCAGACCGGTGCTAATTGTGCAGAACAACATCGGAAACCGCTACAGCCCCACTGTCATCGTAGCCGCTATCACCAGCCGCACCGGGAAGCAGCATCTTCCTACCCATATCGAGCTGGGCGAACCGCAAAACGGTCTGCGGCAAAACTCGCTGGTGCTTTTGGAGCAGGTGCGAACCATTGACCGTTCCCGCTTGCGTGACTACATAGGCACGCTGACCGACCAGCAGCTTCGACAGGTAGATGAAGCCTTGGCTGTCAGCTTCGGGCTGGAACTTGCCGAAGAACCGAGAGCCGGTTCTAACCGTCAGTATGTAAAGGAGGATTTCAGATGGACGATATTAAGAACGCTTGGATTTATTGTAGTATCGATGCCCCTGAAGATGTTCATGGTATTTTGAAAGGCCAGTATGAACAGCTGGAGAACTATGCTGCACAAATGAGGTTTACCGTTGTTGGTTCTTCTCAGGATTTGGGCAGAGGTCTAAAGTCTATGCTCCCCGGTTTGCTTTCTGTTTTAGAGTCTGCCAAGGCGGGGGCTTTTCAAATCTTTTTGGTAGAATCTATTAGCCGCATTAAAGTGGATGCAGAAACCGCATCAGCATTTATAAAAGAGTTGATGTCCTACGGCATAACTGTGTTTTCACCTTTGGAGGGGAAAATATCGATTTAGGAGAACAGGAGGTTCCTATGAGTGAAAAAATAGCTATGTTTTCAAAGTACCCCGATGTAGTTGAGGTAAATCAATTGAGAGAGATGCTTGGCGGCATCAGCCGTAAGCTGGCCTATAAACTTCTGGCAGATAATGAAATACGAAGTGTACGAATCGGACGAACTTATAAAATTCCCAAGGCTTGTATTATTGAATATCTGCTGGGCGAAGAAATGTGCCACATCAAGATTTTTTGATGTGGCTTTTGCTTACTATTGGACATGAGCCGTAGAAAAATCCGTTGGATGTTTTCCACGCAGAACAGTAGCTATCCTATGCTTTCTGTGGTAATGTGGTGTCGTCAATGGTAGGCAAATATTGCTGTTATTTCAAAGGAGGATAACAATGATAACAGGCTGCCTACAGCAAAAAAATAATACCTATTATGCCGTCCTATACATTAAGGTGGACGGCAAAAGAAAAACCAAATGGATTCCCACCGGACTGCCAGTGGCAGGAACCAGCGACAGAAAAGCGAAAAAGGCCTTTGATCAAATTCGGTTGGACTACGAACAAGAGCAAGAAGCAAAGGAACGCCGGGAGGCAGAGGAACGGGTCAGAGAACTGATTGAAGGCAAACGAAATCCCCAAGCGGAGGTACTGTTCATAGAGTACCTTCAGAAATGGTTGCTCCAAGCCAAACCCACGATAGCCAAGACGACATTTAAGGGTTATCGCACCATGCTGGACGGACGAATCAGCCGATATTTTACAGAGCTGAATGTCACTTTGGGTGAGGTTACGCCACAGCATATTCAAGATTTTCATCAAACGATTTTTGATGAGGGACATACGCCGAATACCGTTATTCACTACCATGCGGTACTTCGCAAAGCGCTGCAAACTGCTGTTAAAAAGGAAATCATCGATAGCAACCCTGCTGACAAGGTGGACAGGCCAAAGAAAAATGTATATCAAGCACAGTTTTACTCTGCAGAAGAAATGATGACACTATTTGATGCGGTGTCAGACGATCCCTTGGAGATTTGTGTGAAACTGGCTGCTTACTATGGGTTACGGCGAAGCGAAGTCTTGGGGCTAAAGTGGGATGCAATAAACCTTGAGCAAAAAACAATCTCAATTAAGCACAAGGTCATTGAAGATAAGGTGGATGGGAAGTTTGTAGCAGTCGGTGAAGATGTATTAAAAACTAAATCCAGCTTCCGCACCCTCCCTTTACTGCCCAGTGTTGAAAAGCTGCTTCTTGCTGAGAAAGAGAAACAGGAAATGTACCGCAGACTATTCAAACGGTCTTACTGCCGGGAATACCTTGATTACATTTGCCTCGATCAAACTGGAACGCTCATGCGCCCCAATTATGTCACAGAGCATTTCAGCTGGCTGCTTGAAAAATTTGAACTCAAAAAGATTCGCTTCCATGATCTCAGGCACAGTTGCGCCAGCCTCCTACTGGCAAGCGGCATATCAATGAAGCAAATCCAGATATGGCTTGGACACAGTACATTCTCGACCACTGCGGATATTTACTCTCATCTGGACTTCCATGCGCAAATCGAATCTGGCTTGGTTATGGACGGGATGTTTGAAAGAAACCGAGTGGCAGAACCTACTGGACTTGCAACGACCAATTGATTTTCTACGGACTGCTTTATCAGAATACGGCAAAGCCTTATATAACAAGGTTTCAAGCATATCCGTTTTCTGCGAAAGCAGAAAAACGCCCCCAAAAGGGAGCGTAGAAAAGAGCAAAAAAGGAAGAGCCTGCTGCGGACATTGACCGCAAACAGGCTCATGGCGGAGGCGGTGAGATTCGAACTCACGTGCCCGTGAGGACAACCTGATTTCGAGTCAGGCTCGTTATGACCACTTCGATACGCCTCCATATTTTATTTTAACACACAAAGCCTTTCGTAGAAGTCAAGGCAAAGTGTAGAAAAACCGTAGAAATCGGTAAAAAGCTAATTTTTCAAAATCCCGAAAACCCACGGAAACTCAAAGGTTTCTGGCATTATCAAGGCAACTGACCGAGTGGATTTCGAGTCAGGCTCGTTATGACCACTTCGATACGCCTCCATGTTTTAAGACTATATTAGTTTATCTAATTGGAGGTTTTTTGTCAACACAATTTAAAAATAAACATTCCCAAAAGAATAGACTTGAATGAAATAAGAGTAATAAAAAAGACCTTATAGGCAAAATAAGGTCTGATGTTACATTTATAGTGTGTTTTTCTCTTTGAAGATTTTATCCTTTAATTTCTGGGCTGTTGGGGTTATTGCTATTCCACCCTGAGCCGTTTCTCTGAGCTCCGGAGGAAGCTGCCTTCCTACCTTGTACATTGCCCATACGACCTCGTCAAAGGGAATCTTGCTTGCAACTCCTGCCATTACCAAATCTGCTGTTGTGAGGGCACTTACCGCTCCTGCTATATTGCGTTTGGCACAGGGTACTTCAACCAGACCTGCTACGGGATCACATACTAAGCCTAAAATATTTTTCAGGACTATGGCGGCTGCATTCAATGCCTGCTCTGGAGTTCCGCCCATCATCTCCACAACTGCGGCGGCGCCCATTGCTGCGGCTGAACCGCATTCTGCCTGACAGCCTCCCTCCGCTCCTGCAAGAGTGGCATTTTTGGCTATGATAACTCCTACCCCTGAAGCCGTAAACAAACTGTTAGTCATATCATCCTCTGTTTTATTTAGCCTTTCAGCAGCAGAAATTATTACTGCCGGCAATATGCCGCATGAGCCTGCCGTGGGGCTGGCAACTATTCTTCCCATTGCCGCATTTACCTCGGAGGATGAAATAGCTCTTGCCATGGCTCTGACCATAAAATCTCCTGTCAGAGTGTTATTGCCCTCCGCATATTTCCGAATCCTGAAGGCATCTCCGCCTATCAGACCGCTTACGGATTTAACTTCCTTTTCCTGAGCAAGGCTGGAGGAACTGAGCATTACATGGAGATTCTTTCTCATTCTGCCTTCTACGTCTTCTCTGCTGAGCTCAGATCTTGCCATTTCTTCTCTTATAGTGTATTCCCCTATGGTGATAGCTTCTTTTTTGCATATATCAATTAATTCAGCACCGCTTGAAACGAACATTACATGTCTCCTTCCGCAACTGGGTTTATAAATTTCACGTTTTCAACCTCTTCGGTATTTTTGATTCT
>DAMAEI010000041.1:4802-7585 GCA_031997345.1 Sedimentibacter sp.
GCATTTTCAGAAATCACGCTGTCAGTCTCCAAGGCCATAGTCGCCATTCTTCCCTTGCCGCTTCTGTAAACCCTCATGTTTGCTATATTTATGTTCTCCTCGTACAATATGGAGGATATTTTTGATATGACACCGGGCAAATCCTTGTGATGTGTCAGTATTGTAGGACGCTCGCCGGTAAACTCAACATTCTGCCCGTCTATATTAAAAATCAGTATGTTTCCCCCTCCTATTGAGGAGCCCGTTACCTCTGTACTGCTGCCATCTTCCTTTGTTATGACAAACTTAACGGTATTTGGGTGCACATCACCTAAATCTTTACCGACAAATTCAAAGTCAATCCCTTTTTCCCGAGCAAGGCTGAAGGATATTTTTAAGTTTTCATCCCATGGATCCAGCCCAAGGATTCCAGCAACCAGAGCCTTATCCGTACCATGCCCCTTGTAGGTTTGGGCAAATGAACCGTGGAGCAAAAATTCAACCTTTTTGATTTTTCCTCCGGCTATGATTGCCGCAACCTTCGCCAATCTTGCCGCTCCTGCGGTATGAGAGCTTGACGGTCCAATCATTATTGGCCCTAATATATCAAAAACACCGTAATCTCGCATATTTATCTCCCCATCTAAAATACATTTTATTAATTCTACTACAATTAATAAATTTTTTAAAGCCTTTATTGCTTTTTCTATTCTATCCATGGCAGCTTCAATATTTTCCATTGAAGTTGCATAAGATAATCTTATATGCCCCTCTCCGTACTCTCCAAAAGATTTTCCATCTAAGACTGCAACATTTGCTTCCTTCAGAAGATAATCTGCCAAAGCCTCTGAATCTAAACCGGTGCCTCTGATATTTGGGAATACATAAAAGGCACCTTGTGGCTTCTTGCATGTAATTCCATCAATAGCATTTAATCGATCAACTAAATAATCTCTTCTTCTTCTGAATTCTTTCACCATATTGTCAATATCAGTTTGAGGTCCCTGTAAAGCCTCTTTACCGGCAAGCTGAGTAAAAGCAGCCGTATTAGATGTAGAGTTTGCAATCAGCCTGTCGACTTTCTTTGCAATTTCCTCATGCATTACACCAAAACCTATTCTCCATCCGGTCATGGCATAAGTTTTAGAGAAGCCTTCAAGTATAATAGTATCATCTTTCATTCCCGGCATAGTTGCTATAGATATCGGCTCTCCGTCATATACTATTCTGGAATAAATCTCATCAGATAAAACAAATATACCTTTTCCGCTTATAAGCTCAGCAATTTGTCTCATATCCTCTTCTGTTAAAATTCCTCCTGTAGGATTTGCAGGTGAATTTAGTATAACCAATTTTGTTTTAGATGTTATTTTTTTTCTTAAATCTTCAATATCAACTCTAAAATCATTCTCTTCTATTAATGGCATCGGAACAGGTATCCCGCCCACAAATCTGATTAGAGACTCATATATCGGATATCCAGGGTTAGGATATATTACTTCATCTCCCTCTTCAACAAGAGCTAAGATTGTAAAAAGCATAATCGGTTTACCACCGGGTACAACAACTACCTCGTTTCTATTTGTATCTATGTTTTTATATTTCTTAACATAGTCTACAATAGCATCTTTAACTTCAAACATTCCTGAATTTGGCGTATAGTGTGTGTATCCGTTTCTTAATGCCTCTACTCCTGCTTCAACTATATTTTTAGGAGTATCAAAATCAGGCTCTCCTATTTGCATATGAATAATATTCTTTCCTTGAGCCTCTAATTCCTTACATTTGGCAAGAACCTCAAAAGCCTTTTCAGTGCCTAATCCTATAACTCTTTTAGCAAACTTACTTTCAAACATCTCTATTCCTCCTATATCATTCGACTTAATAAGTTATATCTTTTTTCTATCATAATAAATATCTTTATCTAATTCGTCCTCGGAATTAGCAACAATCAAGGATGTTGCTGCATCTCCAACGACATTCAGCATTGTAAGCACCATTTCAACAGGCTTGTTTATTGCTAAAATTAATGAATATGTGATTAGCGCAGTTTCATTAACATATCCCATTCCGTTTAGAACCGTAAATAACAGAACAGTACCTGCTGCTGGAAGTGCAGGTGTTCCGGCTGCTGCTAAAATTGAAAGCATTGACATCATAAATAAGTCTACGACTGTAACATTATATCCGGAAACAGTGGCAATAAATATTGTTCCGATAATATGCATGATACTTGTACCATTCATATTTATCGTCATTCCAAGCGGCAATATAAAATTAGCTATTTCATTGCTTATTCCTAATTCATCTGTATTTGTTTTTAGATTAAGAGGCAGTGCCGGAGATGATGAAGCCGTAGAAAATGCTATTAAAGCTACCTTTGTCATCTTTTTCATAAATATAATTGGATTTAATTTTGTAGCAACTGCAACAATAATTGTATAACCAAATAACAAGTATATTAGAAGAACAACTATTGTAACAACAACGTATATCAAAACTGGCTTTATCTGCTCAATCCCATAAAGTGCAAATGCTCTTACTATCAAAGAAAATATAGCAATCGGACCAATTTTATTAATTAGAAATCCGATACATAATTGAATTATTTCATTTGCTTCTTCTATTAAAGCCTTTACTCCCTTTGTCTTATCTTCTAAAACGCCAATACTGATGCCTAGTACAACAGCAATGAAGACTACTGCTAAAACATTATTATTATCTGATAAAGCCCCGGCAAAGTTTTGCGGAACCATTGCTATAAAAATAGCCAGAGGATTTGCAGTATCAACCTTTACTATATT
>DAMAEI010000041.1:7595-14384 GCA_031997345.1 Sedimentibacter sp.
CAGATGTTATTAAAGAGCTTACTGAAATCCAGCCAATGTTTCTCGCCAAAAGTGCAACAAAACCGGCAAACAAACATGCAGTTATATACATTCCTAAAAAGCCAAACAATCCCTTATATGCAATTCTTCCAAGTTTTTGCAAGTCCGTAATACTGCTCATAGCAAGTATTAATGACGTAAACACCAACGGAACAATTGTCAGACGTAAAGCATTCATAAACAATGTTCCAATCACATAAAATATTCCTAATCCCTTAGCACCTGCTACGGTTATATCTTGAAAAAATATTGCATAGATGGTGTTCCATATGTGTTCATTTCCGGTTTTAATAAGCTTGTCATGAGCATACATAAAAATTGCTCCTACAATAAATGCAGATGCTAATGCGATTAACATTATTTCAACAATACCTAACTTTTTACTCTTTTTCATATATTTAATTCCTTTCATGTCATGAAATGATTTTTAAATAACTCCTACTAACAAGTAAGTGTTTTCCTGCTGAGCATTCAAGTGCAAATATAATTATAGTTCACACAATTAAACTAATTAACATGTGTCAACGCCTATATAGACCTATATAGAAAGTATAGAGCATTTCCTTCTTGAAATCTAATCTATTCAGATTACCATATAGGCTGTTTGACAACAATATCTATAATATTACCAATTTTTAATATTAGTTCAATTTTTATAATTGAGCAATCTCTTTAGTGATCTCTAAAAACTCATCAATATCATTCATAGAATGGCAGTGCAGTGGTGATACTCTAAGAACACCATCCTTAATGCTGAAAGAATCCAGCATTCTTTTTGAATATATACTGGTGCCTAATCTTGGGGCAACTATAACTTTTCTTTTTTCATATTCCTTTGCAGCACTTGCGCAATCTATATTTTCAAATGCGATACCCACTATTAAATCTCTTTCGGTAAGATCTTTATTATCAGCATTTATCATTATATTTTTGTATTTTCTTAAACCTTCAACCTCTTCAGAACCTTCTAGCAGTCTATGTAACAAAGCTCTTTCCTGTAATTTGATTCGAGTGATTCCTTCTACAAAAAGCTCTCTTCTGTCTGTGCTGTCGCTAAACTTGCCGCCTATCCAGCAAACATAATCAACCATTTGTGTGATTACTGCAAACTGTGATGGTGAAGGTGTACCTAATCCCCATACTTCATCCCCTTTAGCTATAATCTTATGATGTGGGAATGCACTAACTCTGTCAGATACATATCCTATTCCGGATCCTCTGCATCCAAAGAACTTATATGGTCCGAAATTTATTCCATCTACCGGTGTTTTCTCTAAATCTATAACTCCATGAGGAGCATGTTGAACAGCATCCACAACAATAAACAAACCAGGTTTTTTCGCACGCGCTTTTTTAACTATTTCTTCTACATCAAAAACCGCTCCTGATAAATTAGATGCGTGCATTACACTTAACAACACTGTATTATCATCAATCAGATTAACAACGTCTTCTGCTTCCACCTTGCCATTTTCTTTGTTGCTCATGGCTACTCTTAATTCTCTTCCTGTTTTTCTTGCATAATAATCAACAGCGTCAAAAGCAGATGGATGTTCTAAAACAGTAGTTACCATATTAGTACCTGCTACATTTTCGGCAATTGTTCCTATAATTTGGAACATAGCTTGTGATGCAGTCAACGAAGTAATAATACTTCCGCCGTTTTTCGCATTAAGTATAAGACGAATATCGTCCTCACCTTGTCTTTGTATTTTCTGTAAATAATGAGACATTGCATGATCTCTTTCAGGACAATCCGGAAATGCTTCAACCTCACCTTGTTTTTCTACTGCTTTTCTAAGACGAAATGCACCACCTGCATTATCGAAAAATAATCTTTTACCTGATACCGGGTCTGAATCTACATAAAAAAACTTGTCTTTAATTTCTCTTACTAATTCTTCATCAAAAGCTAATCCATTTTTATAATCGCTCATTTTACTTCCTCCGAGTAATGTTATCATAATATAGTAAAACATTCATAGCAGTTAAACTTAATGCTATAATTCTTATTAACTAAAGAACTCTTCCCTTATCTAATATTTTTTCACCATCAACTTCAAGATCAGGGCTTTTAATTATAATATCTAAGTGATAATTGCTGGCAGTCTTGCCTCCAAAGCCTCTGTTATCACCGGCTCCAAAATGTAGAGTTTCGCTGCACCCTTCATCTTCCAACATGCTTCCGTTAAGCTCACACATGGGATTAAGACCTATTCCTATTTCTCCAATATTGTAAACATTTGGGTCATTAAAGTTTATTAAGACATTTTTCAAAATCTCAGCTTGTTTTCCGCCTTCAATTTTTACTATAAGTCCTTTTTCAACTGTCAATTTGATATTTTCAGTTATTAGTCCTAATTCCGGATGCGGAATGCTTCCATCAACAACTATAATTCCTTCACCTGTACCTTCCAACGCACAAGTAGCACATTCTATATCAGGGGGTGAAGATGAAGAACCCGGCTTTAAGCTTCTGCCATATTGTGGATTCGGCTTAATGCCTTCGATTTCACAAGTAAAATTAGTACCTTTATCAGTGGTAATCGTACATGTTTTCCTATTTTCAAGCTTCGAAGCTACATTGCTGCATACATTTCCAATTTCTTCGAAATCACAATGTAATCCACCCTCTTCCATCATCTTGGTATTATAATCTACCATGTTCACGAATCTAGCCCCATTAGCAACAGCATCCTTCCTTGCCTGAGAGTGGAACAAAGAAAATTTAGTAATGCCAAAAATTACATCAGCATTCTTCATAGCATGTCCTACTAGTTCTGTAGGGTCTTGACCATGCATATTTGTTTCTTCCATCATTATCAGTGATCTGTTAGGAAAATCAGTTGCGGCATCCCACATTATCTTAGCAACTTCAAAACTGGTCAAATCTGTAACAAATAAAATTTTTTCATCCTTTTTGCAATCTGAACACGTTGTCAATAAAACTTTTGCAGCCTTATTAATACTCATAATAACCTCCTTAGGTGAGTCAATTTCTTTCATGCATACATGTTGTATGTAAGTATTGCTAAAAAAAATTATCCTTATGTCCCCTCCTTTTATAATTTAATTAGCCATAAATGCAACTTGCATGTAAGCTTGTCTTAAAAAAATAATCAGCTTTTAACACTGATGTAATAATCTTAATAAAACATATCATCTTTTTAAAATATTGTCAATGTTTTTAATTTGGTTTTTTTATACCAAATTAAAAAATTGCTTTGAAGAAGTTTGTACCTCAAAAATAGCTCTCCAGCAAAACTATCTGAACTCATAATTTCCCGTTAAGTTTATGTAACCATTTAAAATATTAATTTCTATTGCCTCTATAAATTCCATTTTATTTTTATTCTCTAAAGATTCTATAATTCTTTCGTGTTCCTTAAGATTATTTACCAATCTTTCAGATTTTTCGCCGCTTTTTAAGCTAGCCATAAAAGATCTGTCATATAAAGTATTTATAATTGAAAAAAATTGCGTATTATTGTATTTACTTAACAAGAACTTATGAAAGTTTGTATCTTCTTTCATGAATTCATACACATTCCCATCTTTCACATGTTCTTTCTGGATGTTCAAGCTCTTTTTCAAAATTTCAATATCCTCCTGCTTAATGTTATCAAAAGCTCTTTTAGCGGAATATGATTCTATAGCAGCTCTTAATTCATATAGCTCTCTAGCATCATCGATCGTAATAGAATTTACAACCACGCCTTGTTTTGGAATAATAGTCAGAAACTTTTCAAATTCAAGCTTTTGACAGGCATTAGTAATTGGAGTTCTGCTAATATCTAAAATTTCTGTCATTGAATTTATACTAATAACTTCCCCCTGTTTCAATCTTCCATCTATAATCATTTCTTTTATAATATTATAAGCCTTCTCGCTTAAATTTTCTTTTTTGGGAAGTTTTTGTATCTCCATTTTTATCTAACCTTTCATTTGTTAATATATTGAAATATTATTTTTAATTAATCTTTCTTATTCAATCTTATTAAAGCAAAAATAACTAACCATTACATTGCAAAATTATTATAGCATCTGAGTACAATCATGTCAAACGGGTACTTCGGTCCGATCATTGTCGGACCCAAATATCAAGCACCTTAATCACGCATATTTCCTTCTGTTGTACACAATTTTAACTTTTGGTCATTATATATTTTTAAATGTTTCAACCGCATGCTTAAGCTTATTTACTATAGGCAGGTTGTAAGGACATTTTCTCTCACACTTTCTGCACCTCACACATGCTGTTGCTTTGATGGGCATTGCCTCATACTTGCTTTTTCCGTATTCGGGCAGATTATACCTTGTTACATATCCTTCAAAAAGAAATACATTTGGTATATCTATTCCTTCTGGACACGGCTTGCAATATCCGCATCTCCTGCAAAAATCATTTCCTAAAATTTTAACCTCTTCATTTATTTCTTCCTGCTCCTCTGCAGTTAAAGCTTCTGTTCCATCACCTATGGAGGAATTCTCAATTACCTGCTCAATGGAATCCATACCAGGAATCGCAACATTGATTAAGCCGCTGTTCACAATATATTTCAATGACAGCATCTGTTTCGTAAACGCCCCTCCGGCCATAGGCTTCATTGCAATAGTGCCGATTCCCTTTTCCAATGCCTTTTCAAACAGCTCTGTTCCCTGTGATTCCACCGGATTAAAAGGAAATTGTATTGTTTCAAACTCAACGTACTCTATTGCCTGAATGAGTATTTCACGTATATGTCCTGTTATTCCTATATGCTTTATAAGTCCTTTTTCTTTGGCTTCAATCAATGCCTTAAGCGCTCCGTTTTCCGAAACGACCGAATCAAACTGCTCCTGTTTGCTCACGTTGTGAACTTGGAACAGGTCAATATAGGCAACCTGCATTGTGCTCAGACTTTTCTCCACTGCCTTTTTCATGGACTCATAATCGTAGCTCATAGCTTTTGTTGCAATGTAGAAGTTTTCTCTTCCTATTTCTTTAAGGGCATTTCCTATGTATTCCTCACTTACTGTGTATGCCTGTGCTGTATCAATAAAATTAATACCTCTGTTATTAGCTTCAGTCAGAATCTTTGTAGCTTCTTCCTGGTTTACTCTTTGAATAGGTATTCCTCCGAATCCGATAACTGAAACTTCCATTCCTGTCTTGCCTAACAATACTTTTTTCATACTCTTCTCCTGATTTTATAATATCATAATTATATAGCAGTTAATTATTAACGTCAAATACTGAATTTACATACAAACATCCCGCAGGTTTTTAGTCTGCGGGATGTCTATATGATTTGGAAGAAGATAAAAAAGTATTATCTATTTGTAATTATGTGCAATTTTAAATTTTTTATTCATATATTTAATTTTTAAAAATATGAATAAATGAAGAGGGTGGTGCCTTGAAAAAATATTTGCTTTTTCTTCCTATGTTTGTTCTTTACATATCAATATTTCGCTTTATTTACTTGGATAACGGACTTTCTCTGATATTACAGGTATGTCTTCCCATTATAATGGGGATAATTTTTGCGTCTGTTTTAAATCCGGTGCTGCTTTTTATCCAGCATAAATTGAATATAAAAAGCAGATATCTAGCTCTATTATTTACTTTTTCGTTTGTTTTATTAATTATTTCATTGATAGTCACAATAATTACCCCAAGTATCGTGCTGAGTCTCCGGAAATTAACAGGAGATATTCCTGTGCTCTTTTACAGGGCAAATAAATACCTGTCCGACTTTGGAGAAGGAAATTCCATCCTGAAAATTTTCCTCGAAGAAATAGTGGCCAAATTTTCACACTTCATATCCTCTATTCTGAATTTTGCAATTGAGAAAGTAATAAATATAGTTGCTGCTTTAGGCAACATGCTTTTAGCTGTAATTATTTCAATTTACATATTAATTGACAAGGAAAAAATAGAAAATTGGACGATGCGGCTGTGCTGCAGCATGTTTGGAAGAAAGACAACACATAATGCTTTTAAAATTATGCACCGTCTGTATGACAATGTATCAGGCTATATAGGAGGTAAAATTATTTCCTCCGTTATTACGGGCATACTGACATACTTGGGCTCTAAATATTTATTAAAAACCCCATACCCTGTCATTGATGGCGTTATTATAGGTGTTACAAACATAATTCCGTATTTCGGAACACTGATAGGTGCTGTTCCCATACTGCTGATAAACATGCTTCATGATTCAAGAAAAGGATTTTTGCTACTTATTTACATTCTGATGGTACAGGAGGTCGACAGTCTGGTAATTGACCCTAAAATACTGAGCAGCAGGTTGTCAGTTAAGCCTATAATTGTTATAATATCAATCATAGTAGGCGGCGGACTTTTTGGAGGTGTTGGACTGTTCCTTGCCACACCTGTGGCAGCATTGACCAAGTCCCTCATTGATACTTTTATAGAGCTGCGCTTAAAAGAAAAACAGGAAAATGTGTCTTTGAAAAAATAAAGCCGAATTTAATGCAATATCAAAAATTGTACACATTTGTGGATAAATCTGTTGACAACTGCCTAAAAAGGCATAAAATTTGTGTATAACTTATTCAAACAAACAATTAAGACTGTGCATAACTCAAATTTATAAGGATGAATTTTACATGTGGAATGAAAAAAAATACCATTCATTGGATTATGAAATGAAAAAAGTTTTTGGTGAAAAAACAATTAAATTGATAATTGACGGAGGATTTACATGTCCCAACAGAGACGGCACCGCAGGAGACAGAGGC
>DAMAEI010000041.1:14394-22092 GCA_031997345.1 Sedimentibacter sp.
GAACGGGGTTCCGGAGATTTCAGCTCGGAAAGATGCAAATCCATAGAACAACAGATAGAAGAGCAAAAGCAGATAATGTCAAGAAAGTGGAAAAGCAGCACCTATATAGCATATTTTCAAAATTACACAAATACGTACGATTCTGTTGAGAACCTGAGGAAAAAATTTTACGAAGCCTTGGACTGTGAAAATATTAAGGGGCTGGCAATAGCCACCAGACCGGATTGTATTGATGAACATGTGCTGGAGCTGCTGAGTGAATTGAATTCCAAAACATTTTTGTGGATTGAGCTGGGACTTCAGTCTGCTGATGATAAAACTGCGAAATTTCTACGAAGAGGGTATAAAACACAGCAGTTTAAGGAAGCCTGCTTACAGCTAAAAAATAAAAATATACGTACCGTTGTTCATATGATAATGGGACTTCCCGGCGAAACAAAGACTGATATGCTGAATACTGTGAAATATGTTGCGAAGCTGAATTTATGGGGTGTTAAAATTCATATGCTGCACATACTTAAAGGAACCGATTTGGCAGATTATTACATGCATAACCCATTTCATATGCTCACGCTTGAAGAATACGTGGACGTTGTGTGTGATTCCCTGGAGCTGCTCAGCGAGGAAACGATTGTGCATAGGCTTACGGGAGACGGAAAAAAATCAGATTTAATTGAGCCCTTGTGGACACTTCACAAGCTTAAGGTTTTATCTGATATTGATAAAACATTGAAAATAAGAGAAAGCTATCAGGGTAAGAAATTTCCATTGTAATTTTAATGTAATACTATAAATGCGTATTTATTATATAATAATATAAGAAAATACTGTATATATAGTATTTTTTATTTGAAAATCAGGGTGTATGAAAAATGAAAAAAATATTGTTGATAATTATTGTTTTGATAATGACCTTAGCTTCATATATGAATGTATACGCACAAAGCTATCCTGATGTGCAGAAGAATGCTGTCCTGGAGGAAGCAGTGGGTTTATTGTCAGGTTACGGTATCATACAGGGTTATCCCGATGGTACCTTTAAACCGGATAAGGATGTAACCCGCGCTGAAATGGCGAAAATAATTATAGTTGCGTCAGGATATTCCGAATACTCACAAAATATGACTTCCGTCTATGAGGATATGCACGGACACTGGGCAGAAAAATACGTAGAGCTGGCAAATGCGCTCAACCTCGTAAACGGGATTTCACCCACCACCTACGGTCCGGATAACCTCATTAAGTTTGAGGAAGCATATACGATGATAATAAGGCTGCTGGGATACAGCGACAAATCATTGGCGGGTTATTGGCCTTCAAATTATTATCAGAAGGCTGTTGAACTCAACCTCTTTAAAAATGTAAACACAAATTCCGTATTCGCATCAAGGAAAGACATAACATTGATGCTTTATAACGCACTTGATTGTGACATGGTAAAGGTAAGGGACAACAATACTACTACATATTCCACAGGAAAGACGCTGCTTTCATCTCTTGGCAAGAAAGCAACAAAAGAAATAACTCTTGCCGACCTTAAAACCGAAAGCTTTGACTTTTCGGATTACCTGTTCAATAAGTGGGATGTTTTTTACGACAGCAACGGAAACCCAGTATTTGTTACAAACCCAAGATATAGCGAATTTAACGGAACAGTAACAAGCCTCCTGACAAACAGAGTAATTTTCGTAACCGATGCGTATGGAAATGTAAGAGCTTTTAAACTGCCTGACGTTCCTATTGCCATAAATGGTGAGAAGGGAACATTCAGCAACCTGAATAGCAGCAAGATAAAGGTTGTTTATGAAGACGAATCCTCCAACGGAGCGGTAATAGGAATAGTAGCATATAAGGTGACCGATGTTAAAGACATTGAAAGAGAAAATCTCTACAAGGAAGGGAGCAAGACATTTGCAGGAAAGGCCCTGCCTCTGAAAAGCAACGGCGAAATCAATTACCGCAAGCTTCACATTTACGGAGATGCTTCCACCTTAGAAGAAATCAGACAGGATGACGTTGTGTATTTTTATGAAACTAAAGATTCATACAGAGTTACGGCCCTCACTATAAATGTTTTAAGAAAGCAGACAGAAGGCGTGGTAACAAATATACAAAAAGTAAACGGAAGCACATTTTACACCGTTAACGGAATAAGCTACAAGAATGGCGAAGACTTTGTATTCACTGAAAATATTTCTGTTAACGACAATGTAAAGCTGATACTTGACAAAAATAACAACATACTGAAAATCAATGTGCTGAGATACGGGAAATACCCCACCACCTTCGGCATAGTATTAAGCTCGGCAAACAGCGCGGGAGGAAGTGCATCCGTGAGAATATTCGATAAATTCGGAGCATTAAAAACATATTCTCTTGCAGATAATTCAAGTGTTGTGAGTATCGGAGAAAATAATGGTGCTCAAACTAAACAGACATCTTTGAAAAAGAATGACTTTATAAAGTATGATCCTGTTGCAAACGGAGACTTGAAAATAATTGAATATGTACCGTCTCCCACATATATCTCAAACAACTACAACGCTGAAACCCGAACCTTGTCAAACGGATATGTGGTTTCATCAAATACGTTTATAGTTTACGAATCAAATGGAAAATACCAGCTTCTTGAGCCGGGACAGCTGGATACATACCTCGTCGGCAAGGCTGTATTGGGATACAACGGTCACATAGATGCACTGTATTTAAGCCGTGGCATCAAGCCTGAGGGCTCTATAACCGTTACTCCCGAGGTACCCCAGACCTATAATGGAACAATTTACGGCATAATCAAGGGGGTTACAAAAATAGACGACTCCACAAGCCATGTACAGTTTTTCAATAACAGCACCGTGTTTTCGGTTTCAAACACTTCTGCGGCGGGAAAAAAGACTTCATCGGTTTTAAACACCTACGTAAAGGCCGAAATAGTGAACGGAGTTGTTTCATCCATTGATAAAATTCCGCCTGAAACCGATAAGGTGCAGGTAACGCAGATTTTTTCAAACCAGATGCTTATTGACAAAATAACATACATGGAGTATTCCTCAAATTTAACCGTATATGTTTGTACCGTTGACAGGTCAGGCATTGTTACAGGCTTTAAGGCAGGCTCAAAGTCAGATATCAAGGCCGGCTCCATTGTCCAGCTTTACGATTTATATGGAGGATTTGACGGCATAATAGATGTGGTGATTGTTTTCAATTAAATTAAAAATATAAGAGATTCTTTTTTCCGAAGATTAAAGAATCTCTTTTTTATTATATTATTTTTGTTGTAAAGTCTTCAATGTTCCAAACATCCGTTACAAAGCTTTCATAGAAATACGGCTCGTGGCTTACAAGCAGCACTGTTCCTTTGAATTCCGCCAGGGCCTTTTCAAGTTCATCCTTAGCCTCAGGGTCAAGATGATTTGTAGGCTCATCAAGAACAAGGAAATTCAACTCCTTAAGCAGAATTTTACATAGCCTCACCTTGGCATTTTCTCCGCCTGACAGAACCTTCATCATGCTGGTTATATTCTCGGTGGTAAGTCCGCAGCGCGCCAGCTCCAGTCTGACCTCATGGTTTGTCAGGGAAGGGTATTCGTTCCATACCTCATCCAATGCTGTGCTGTTGTTATTTTTGGAGTCCTCCTGCTCAAAATATCCGTATGCCACATTTTCTCCGAAGGACACACTTCCGCTTATTGGCGGAATAATACCGAGCATCGTTTTTAAAAGTGTTGACTTTCCTAATCCGTTAACTCCCACAAGAGCAATTTTTTTATTTCTTTCTATCTGAAAGTTCATTGGATTTGTCAACGGGTGGTCATATCCGATTACAAGGTCCTTAGCATCTATTAAAAATCGGCTTGGTGCTTTTGTTTCTTTAAATCTGAATGTTGGTTTCGGCTTATCTCTGGGCCTTTCAATAATATCCATTTTTTCAAGCTGCTTCATACGGCTGTTTGCCATGCCTCTGGTTGCAACTCTTGCCTTGTTTCTGGCTATGAAATCCTCTAATTTTTCAATTTCTTTCTGCTGTCTCTCGTATTCTCTTTCTTCCTTCTGCTTGTTAAGCTCATATATTCTCCTGAACTCCTCATAATTGCCCACGTATCGTGTTAGGCTACAGTTTTCCACATGATATATGATGTTGCACACGTCATTTATAAAGGGTATATCATGTGAAATTAGAATAAATGCATTTTCATAGTTCTGAAGATATGTTGTTAGCCATCTTATGTGGTTTTCATCCAAATAGTTTGTAGGCTCATCCAAGAGCAGTATTACGGGATTCTGAAGCAGAAGCTTTGTTAAAAGCACCTTTGTCCTCTGACCGCCGCTAAGCTCATCCACTGTCTTGTCGAGACCTATGTCTACGAGACCGAGGCCGTTGGCAACCTCTTCTATCTTTGTATCTATGGTGTAGAAGCCGCTGCTGTCCAGCATGGTCTGTATATCGGCTGCATCCTCCATCATCCTGTTGACCTCATCATCCTCAGCCGAAGCCATATCCTCATAAAGCTTCATCATTTCCTGCTCCATTTTAAACAGTCCGTCAAAAGCAAGCCTCAGGTTTTCCCTTATAGTTGTTCCCGGCTTCAATGCGGAATGCTGGTCCAAGTATCCTACGGTCACTCTTTTGGACCATTCAATCGTACCCTCATCGGGCATAAGTCTTCCTGTTATAATATTTAAAAATGTAGATTTACCTTCTCCGTTTGCCCCAATCAAGGCAACGTGCTCGCCTTTCAAAAGCCTGAATGATACATCTTCCAGTATTGCCCTGGCTCCGAAGCCGTGAGTTACATTTCTTACATCTAAAACACTCATACTTTCTCCTTAATATAATTAATCCAAACCCTATATTAATAAATATTGTTGCCCTTGTAAACACATTTTTGAAATTTTATACTGTTTTTATTTGAAAAGGCGGACAAATAATTGTCCGCAACATAGAAAAACAGTATATACTAATTCGCTTCAAGGGCACTTATTTAATACGAATTAGTATTATCTGCAATACGCTTAAATTTTTTTACATTTCGTTGATTTAATTTATGCCGTTTGCTATAATTAACTGTAAGTAAATTTTAGGAGGATTAAATATATAATGAACGAAAAATTAAGACCTGCATGGGTGGAAATTAGCAGAAAAAAGGCAATTCACAACTTCATGGAAGTAAAAAGAGCCGTAGGTCCCAATGTTAAGGTTTGTGCCGTTGTAAAAGCCGACAGCTATGGAATGGGCTCCGTCGAACTTTCTAAAATGTATTTGGAAAATGGGGTTGACATGCTTGCGGTAGCTGTTTTTTCCGAAGCTATGGAACTCAGAAAAGAAATAAAAGACAAAGATATCCTTGTTCTCGGCTACACTCCTGAAGAATTTTACGATGACGCAATCGAAAACAACATAACACTGACCGTTTACACCCTTGAGCTTGCGGAGAAATTGAACGCTGTTGCCGAAAAGTTCAATAAAACCGCAAAGATACACATAAAAGTAGAGACCGGAATGAACAGGCTGGGATTCCTGCCAACTGAAGAGAATGCCGATAAGGTTGCCAAAATAGCAGCTTTGAGCAATATATTCATTGAAGGCATATATTCTCACCAGGCAAGAGCCGATGAAAAGGATAAAACAACAGCACATAAGCAGGCAGGAAGATTCATGTCTTTCATAAAAATGCTTGAAGAACGCGGCGTTACAATTCCTATTAAGCATATTGCAAATAGTGCAACTATAATTGACCTTCCTGAATATCATTTTGACATGGTAAGGCCGGGAATAATATTGTCAGGCTTCTATCCATCTGACGAAGTAAATAAGGATGAGTATAAATTTGAAATATGTGTTACATTGAAGGCTAAGCTAGCTAATGTAAAAAACATAGAAACCGGTGAAGGCGTAGGATACGGACACTTATTCAATACAACCGGAAAAACTGTAGTAGGAACTATTCCAATGGGATATGCAGACGGATATTCAAGACTTCTGTCAAACAAGGGATACATTGTTGTAAAAGGAGTTAAATGCCCTATTTTAGGAAAAGTATGCATGGACCAGTTCATGGTGGATCTTTCCAATGTTGAAAATCCTCAAATCGGCGACGAAGCAATAGTTTACGGTGACGGAACAGACGGTGCCATGACTGCGGAAGATGTTGCAAACATGAGAGGAACAATATCCTATGAAGTCCTCACAAATTTAGGAAAAAGACTGCCAAAAATATATGTATAGGAGATAATTATGAACTTTGATTTAATAACTAAAAACGACCCTGAACTATATAGCGCAATGATGGAAGAAAAAGAAAGACAAAATATCAACATAGAGCTTATTGCTTCTGAAAACTTTGTTTCCGAAACAGTTCTTGAAGCAATGGGAAGCCATCTTACAAACAAATATGCCGAAGGATATCCTGGAAAGAGATATTATGGCGGATGCGAATTTGTTGATAAGGTTGAAGATCTTGCAAGAGACAGAGCAAAGAAAATATTCGGTGCCGACCATGCCAATGTGCAGCCTCACTCAGGCTCAAATGCAAACTTTGGAGTATACTTTTCAGTTTTAAAACCCGGAGATAAAATACTTGGAATGGACCTGTCTCAGGGCGGTCACCTGACACACGGCAGTCCCGTGAATATGTCAGGCTCATATTTCGATGTTGTTTTTTACGGAGTAAATAAAGAGACTGAAACCATAGACTATGACCAGGTCAGAGAAACAGCAAAACGTGAACAACCAAAGCTGATTGTTGCAGGCGCCAGTGCATATTCAAGATTTATTGATTTCAAAGCCTTCAGAGAAATTGCAGATGAAGTTGGTGCATACTTCATGGTTGATATGGCTCACATAGCTGGTCTGGTAGCTGCAGGGCTTCATCCCAATCCGGTGGAATATGCTGATTTTGTAACAACAACAACTCATAAAACGCTAAGAGGCCCAAGAGGCGGAATGATTCTGTGCAAAAACGAATTTGCCCAGAAAATTGACAAGGCTATATTCCCAGGTATTCAGGGAGGACCTCTGATGCATGTCATAGCCGCAAAAGCCGTGTGCTTCAAGGAGGCAATGGAAGACGGATTTAAAGAGTACCAGCAGCAGGTTATAAAAAATGCTAAGGCATTGTCTCAGGAGCTTTCAAACAGAGGCTTCAGAATAGTATCCGGCGGGACAGACAACCATCTGATGCTTGTTGATTTGAGAAACAAGAGCCTCACAGGCAAGGAAGCCGAAAAAATGCTTGATGAGATACACATTACAACAAATAAGAACACAATACCCTTCGATCCGCAAAGTCCTTTTGTTACCAGCGGCCTGAGAATAGGAACACCGGCAGTGACCACAAGAGGTTTGAAGGAAGCTGAAATGGCAGAGCTTGCTTCAATAATTGACGCTTCCCTGAGCAGGACAGAAGACGAGACTGTATTGAAAAACAGGGTTTTGGAATTAACATCAAAGTTTTAACATAATTATTTCAGTCAAATAGTTAATCATAAACGTGGACAGAGTCTAATATATTATATTAGGCTCTGTTTTATATTCAAATCTTATGTGTTCTGTTGGGAAAATGTTTTATCGCGAAGACAATAAATGGGTTTTGTATTTAAAGCAGAGAATGTTGTTTTTATAACACGGAAAATTTTCTTGCATAACAAGCTTTTGAGTGTTATAATCATTAGAAATTTAGTCAATAAGTGAGGAGAAGA
>DAMAEI010000041.1:22102-28350 GCA_031997345.1 Sedimentibacter sp.
TGACGCCGTGAAACGGCGTAATGGAGGTAAAATATGAAAAGAAAATTATCTTTATTATTATGCTTATTATTAATTCTATCAATGTTTACTGCATGTGCAAAGGAACAGGGAACAAGCTCCGGAGCAAAGAATGATGTAATAAAAATAGGTGTTTTCGAACCGCTTACAGGTGAAAACGGCGGAGGAGGACAACAGGAAACAGACGGCATCAAGTATGCAAACAAAATGTATCCTGAAGTTCTAGGCAAGAAAATAGAGCTTGTAATTGTTGATAACAAAAGTGACAAGGCCGAAGCCGCAACAGCGGTATCACGTCTGATTGAAAGTGAAAAGGTTGTTGCAATTATAGGTTCATATGGTTCAGGTGTTTCTATTGCCGCAGGAGATATAATCAAGAATGCAAAGATACCGGCAATGGGTGCTTCCTGTACAAACCCAATGGTTACACAGGGAAATGACTATTATTTCCGCGCATGCTTCCTTGATCCTTTCCAGGGAAGAGTAATGGCAAACTATGCTGTTCAAAAGGGTGCAAAGACCGCTGCTGTTATTATGCAAAACGGTGATGACTACTCCATAGGTCTTGGTAATTTCTTTATAAATGCTTTTAAAGAATTGACAGGAGACCCTAACAGTATAATCGACGAATCATACTTCCAGACAAATGATACAGACTTCAACGGGATTCTCACAAATATAAAAGCTAAAAAGCCGGATGTAATATTTGCCCCAAGCTCAGCTACAACAGCTCCTCTTATTATAAAACAGGCAAGGGCTCTTGGTATTGACGCCCTCATAATGGGCGGAGACACATGGGAAAATCCTGCCGTTATCGATGTTGCCGGAACAGATGCCGAAGGTATCGTATTATCTACATTCTTCGATGAGAGCGACCCTGTAACAGCAGAAGCTAAAAAATTCGTAGAAGGCTACAAGAAAGAGCTTGGAAGCAAAGAGCCTATTATTCCAGCTGTTGCAGCCCTTGGATATGACGCATATCTGTTAGTGCGCGATGCTATCGAAAGAGCAAACTCTACAGATGGTACCGCAATAAGAGACGCACTTAACGCTACAAAGGATTATGAAGGTGTAACAGGTTTAATCAACTTCACCAAAGATGGCGATGCAGATAAAAACATGGCTGTTATCAAGACCGTTCAAGGCGGAAGATTTGTTTACATCGACACTGTCACTGTTAAATAATCAGGAAAGAAATTAAGAACACGAAGGCGGACAGTCGTTCGCCTTTTAAAGTTTATCCTTAGTGGAGGAATACTATGACTTTTCAAACATTTTTACAGCAGCTCGCCAACGGTATTTCACTGGGAAGTTTATATGCTCTTATTGCCATAGGATATACCATGGTATACGGTATACTCAGGCTCATAAACTTCGCGCACGGCGATATATTCATGATGGCAGCTTATTTCATGGTTTTCAGCGTTGTCAACTTCGGTCTTCCATGGTATATAGCTTCAATAATAGTAATTCTGGCAACTGTCGCGCTGGGAGTATTGTTAGAAAAGGCAGCATACAGCACGCTGCGAGATGCACCCAGAATGTCAATTATGATTTCTGCAATAGGTGCATCCTTTCTCTTGGAAAACCTGGCAACATACTTGTTTACCGGAGTTCCTAAGGGGTTCCCAAATATTGCAATACTGACAAAATCAGTTTCCATAGCAGGTGTGTCCCTTTCTGTAGCAACCATGATAACACCTGTGGTAACTATAGTTCTATTGTATGTTGTAATGTTCATTACAAATAAAACAAAAATCGGAATGGCCATGAGAGCCGTATCAAAGGACTTTGAGACCGCAAGGCTCATGGGAATAAATATAAACCGTGTTATTTCCTCAACATTCGTAATCGGTTCGGCACTTGCAGCCGTTGGGGCAATATTATGGGGTTCAAAATATCCTTCCGTTATGCCTCTCATGGGCGTAATGCCTGGATTAAAATGTTTTATAGCCGCAGTTCTGGGCGGAATTGGCAACACTGCCGGAGCAGTGCTTGGGGGCTTCATACTGGGTATGGCAGAAATACTGCTTGTTTCCTTCCTTCCATCGCTGACAGGCTACAGAGATGCCATTGCTTTTGTAATACTAATAGTTGTTTTGCTGGTTAAGCCAACAGGGCTTCTTGGAGAGAAGGTGACAGATAAGGTATGATGAAAAATATAAATATGAATGAAAATAAAATGAGCAAAAAAACTAAACTAATATTGAATATTATATCTTTGATTGTCTTTGTAGTGCTTATCACCCTTTTGGACAAAAGGGTAATAGGAGACAGCTATGTAAGACGTGTACTCAATACCAGCGCAGTCTATGCCATAGTGGCAGTTTCAATGAACCTCATCAACGGCTTCACCGGACTTTTCTCGCTGGGGCAGGCAGGCTTTATGGCATTGGGCGCATATGTGGTTGCCATATTTACAGTTCCTGTGGAGCTCAGACCAAGCATATTTTATGTTATTAAACAAAATCCGGTTCTCGCACAAATAGAGCTTCCGTTCTTTGTTGCCTTGATCCTGGGAGGTCTCTTAGCCGCATTTGTTGCAATACTTATAGGTATTCCGGTTCTAAGGCTGAAGAGCGACTATCTTGCAATAGCAACATTAGGTTTTTCAGAAATAATACGAATTGTTATTACAAATATCCAGCCTATTACAAACGGTGCTCTGGGAATTAACAGAATCCCTGAAATGCCTACTATGTGGATATTTTTCGGCATCCTGATTCTGTCCGTAATATTCATCAAGCTTTTAATTGATTCCAGCTATGGCCGTGCCTTCAAGGCCATACGGGAGGATGATATTGCTGCAGAAGCCATGGGGATAAATTTATTCAAGCACAAGGTTCTGTCCTTTGCCATAGGTGCATTCTTCGCAGGCATAGGCGGAGGCCTCTACGCTTCTCTCTTAGGCTCTGTTGTGCCCAATTCATTCAATATACCAATGACCTACAACTTCCTGCTTATAATCGTACTGGGCGGTATGGGAAGCGTATCCGGAACTATAATTTCATCATTTGTAGTAACGTCCGGACTTGAGGTTCTGAGGTTTTTTGATGACAAGCTGACCATAGGCGGCGTGGTAATTCCTATTTTCAGGCCTGGATTCAGAATGGTAGTATTCTCTGCTTTGCTGATGATACTTGTACTGTTTTTCAGAAACGGTATTTTGGGACAGAAGGAGCTTTCCTGGGAATTAATAGTGGGAAAATTCCTCCGAAAGAAGTCAGATAAGAGAGGTGCGGCATAATGAGCGTTTTAAAACTTGAGAATGTAACCATGCAGTTTGGAGGCGTAATTGCCAATAACAACTTGAATATAGATGTGGAAAATGGAAAAATTGTTGCTCTCATCGGACCTAACGGTGCAGGAAAGACTACAACCTTCAACGTGGTTACGGGAGTATACCAACCCACAAAAGGAAATGTGTATTACAATGGTGATAAAATCAACGGCCTTCTTCCCGACAAAATAACGAAGAAAGGAATAGCCAGAACCTTTCAGAACATAAGGCTGTTCAGCAAGCTTACAGTGCTTGAAAATATATTGATAGCAAATCATCTGCATATTAAAAGTGATTTCCTTTCCTCAGCAGTGAGGATGCCATGGGCAAGAAATGAAGAAAAAGTTATGAGAGAAAAATCCGAAATGCTTTTAAATAAGCTTGGATTGCTCCATCTGAAAAATGAAACATCTAGCTCACTTCCTTACGGAGAACAAAGAAAGCTTGAAATAGCAAGGGCACTGGCAACGGATGCAAAGCTCCTTCTTTTGGATGAACCTGCAGCAGGTATGAACCCAAGCGAAACAGAGCAGCTTGCAAACTTCATTCATTCCATAAGAGATGAATTTAACCTAACCATATTTATGATTGAACACCACATGGATCTGGTAATGAAAATATCCGATAAAATTTATGTTCTCGATTTCGGTCAGCTCATAGCTGAAGGAACGGCTGATGAGGTTAAAAATAACCCTAAGGTTATCGAGGCTTACCTGGGGGTGGAAGAAGATGCTTAAAATTAATAATCTGCATGTCAATTACGGAGGAATTTCAGCAGTCAAGGGAATCAGCCTTGATGTTCCCGAAAAATCCATTGTAACGCTCATAGGTGCCAACGGCGCAGGAAAAAGTACCACTCTGCGTACAATTGCAGGACTGGTAAGGGCCTCCAGCGGAGAAATCAACTTTTTAAATGAGGATATAACAGGCAAAGAAACAATTGAAATAGTTAAAAAAGGTATAACCCTTGTACCTGAGGGAAGAAGAGTTTTCAGCAACCTTTCTGTCCTTGAAAATCTTAAGATAGGCGCATATCTGCAAAAAGACGGAATTGATGAGGGTATTAAAAGAGTATTTGATTTGTTCCCAAGACTGAAGGAACGCTCATGGCAGATGGCGGGAACACTTTCTGGAGGAGAACAGCAGATGCTGGCTGTAGGAAGAGCCCTCATGGCAAAGCCTAAGCTTATCATGATGGATGAACCGTCACTTGGTCTTGCTCCGTTGATTGTAAATGGTATATTTGAAATAATAAAGGAAATAAACAAGGAGGGAACAACCATCCTCCTTATAGAGCAAAATGCAAACAAGGCGCTGAAGATTGCCGACATAGGCTACGTTCTGGAAACAGGAACCATAACCATAGAAGGCAAGGGCTCTGACCTGCTGCAAGATGAACGGGTAAAGGAAGCATATTTAGGAACATCAAAAAAATAAGAGGGATACCTCTTATTTTTTTACTTTACCCAAACATTCTGAGCATATGCCCATGAGCTGAAGCGTATGACCTGTAACTTGGAAACCTGTGCTCTTGCTTATATTTTCACTTAGCTCTCTGACGGGACAGCCGTCAAGAAGAACAGAACTGCTGCATACTAAGCATGTTATATAATGATTATGAGATAAATTATTTATTTCATATGCTGCTGTTCCGTCACCTTTTAATATCTTAAGCAAAACATTTTTGTCTGTAAGCACATTAAGTGTCCTGTAAACCGTCGATAAATTGATTTTGCAGTCTTCGCTTATCAGCTGCCGAAATATGTCTTCTGCAGTGACGGGCTCTTTTGACGATTCTATTTTTTTAAGTATGATATATCGCTGTCTGGTATTTTTCAGCTCTGCCTTTTTAAGAAGATCCTCAATCATAGCTACCTCTAAAGAAATATTTGTATCAGATTTCCCGCCAATATTGCAACTATATAAATATATGCCATTATTTTAATGTTTTCTTTTAAATTTCTGTTAACCCTGAAAAGTACAACGAGTCCCACCCCTGCACCCGTGCATAGACCGGCAACAGCTGAGCCGAAGCTTAAGCTTCCGCCAAGATAAAGTTGGGTAATAATTATGGATGATGCACAGTTTGGAATAAAGCCTATCAATGCTGCCACAGCAGGCTGCAATACACTGTCAGTGAGCAGAATCCTGGAAAGATTATCTTCACCTATGAAGTGTATTGCGAGATTCATTATAAATATTGTTGCCGCTATAAAGACAGTTATTTGAAGGGTATGCTTAAGAGCCGAGCTTACTATGCCACCGTGGCATTCATGAAAATGATGGTGCGCGTGTCCTTCCTCTCCATGAGACGCCTTACCCACAAAGATGCCTGCAAATAATTTATCCGCAGCCAAACCTGCCAATATAGCTATAACAGCCTTTACCGCAATAAGCTTAAGGACTATGCCTAAGTTTCCCGTATCCGCCAAAATAACAGGAATAGCCTCATCCGATGTTGAAACAAAGACAGCTATCAGTGTTCCTGCAGATATTAACCTGTTCCTGTAAAGATTTGCCGCTGCCACAGAAAATCCGCACTGAGGAAAGCATCCCAAAATTGCTCCTCCCGTAACACCATATTTTCTCAAACCTGTAATCAGCTTATCTGATGATTTATGCCCTATATATTCTATTATCAAATATGTTATAAATAAAAACGGAAGTATCTTCAATGAATCAAGCAATGTATCCAATAAAATATCTACCATATGTTCCTCCTAATTGCAAATAATTTGCATTTGCAATTATACTTCAGTAATTATTATTTGTCAACATAGTAAATATATGCAAGAAAGAAGCTTGTTGTGTCTTACTTATCTAAAAGGCTTTTTTACGCTTTAGCTGAGACTTCAAGCGTTCGAGGTAGCGCAGTCGCATACTTTGGGAATTCGTTGCGGTTGACCTACCGCCATTTTTTTCTCCTTCCAGTCGAAAAAATGGGGTTAGG
>DAMAEI010000042.1:0-21548 GCA_031997345.1 Sedimentibacter sp.
GGAGAAAGAAATTGCAGGTGAGTCAAACGCGATGAGTTCCAGATTTGCATGAGCGTAAGCGAGTAAGCAAATATGTGAACGAAACTGTGCCTCCCAAAGTGTGCGACCGGAGGGATCGAATACTTCGATGAACGAGACGGCGATCATCTGCCTTTTTATTATCAATATTTCTTTCGGTCCTAGAGCTGATGTGATATAATAATATTAAATTTAAACAGGGTGATGGAAATGATACTAATAAGAAACGGAAGAGTAATAGACCCCGAATCCGGAAGGGATGAAATTGCAGACATCCTTATAGATGAGGGGAAAATAGCGCAAATAGAAAAAAGCATTGATGTTCTCGATGAAAAGGCTGTAATAGATGCGTGCGGATGTGTTGTGTCTCCAGGACTTATAGATGTGCATGTGCATTTCAGGGATCCGGGCTTTGAGTACAAGGAGGATATTCACAGCGGTTCTATGGCTGCTGCCAAGGGAGGATTTACAACTGTTGTTTGTATGGCCAATACAAAGCCTGCGGTTGATAATGAAGATACTCTTAAATATATTCTGAAAAAAGCGGAGAATTCACCTATAAACGTGCTTCAGACAGCGGCAGTAACAGTGGGCTTGCAAGGAAAGGACATTGTGAATATGGCAGAGCTTAAAAGAGCCGGAGCGGCAGGCTTCACAGATGACGGCATTCCCTTGATTAATGCCGGAACTGCATTGATGGCCATGGAGACGGCAAAGGCTTTGAATGTGCCTATAAGCTTTCATGAAGAGGACCCCTCGCTGATTGGCAATCCCGGGATTAACGAGGGGGTGGTTGCTTCAGGTATGAAAATAAAAGGTGCTTCTTCTTCGGCGGAAGATTCTATGATAGCGAGAGATTGTATTTTAGCTCTTGAAAGTGGGGCAAGAGTAAATTTTCAGCATGTTAGTTCCGCAAGAGCGGTTGATTTAATCAGGTATGCGAAGCTTAAGGGCGCAGACGTATTTGCCGAGGCGTCACCTCATCATTTTACATTGATTGAAGATGATGTATTGAAGTACGGAACAAACGCAAAGATGAATCCGCCTTTGAGGACGGAAGCTGACAGAACCGGAATAATAGAAGGTCTGAAAGATGGAACAATTAATATAATAGCAACAGATCACGCACCTCACAGCGGGGAGGAAAAAGATCGTGAATTTACAAAGGCTCCAAGTGGAATTATAGGACTGGAAACAGCGCTGGCTCTGGGAATTACAGGGCTTGTAGAAAAAGGTCATCTAACACTTCTCGAGCTTTTAGAGAAAATGACAATTAATCCTGCAAGATTGTATAACCTTGATTCCGGAAGGATAAAGGAGGGAGCACCTGCAGATTTGTTGATATTTAATGCCGGTGAAAAATATATTGTGGATAAATTTATTTCGAAATCAAGCAATTCGCCATTTATAGGATGGGAGCTGAAGGGAAAAGTTAAATATACCATATGCAGGGGAAGAATCGTATATAATGATTAATTATTATCAAAGACAATATACAGACATATAATAGATTAAAAATATAATAGCAGGTGATATAATGATTTATTTAGATAATGCGGCAACAACATATCCGAAGCCAACGGCGGTATACCAGAATGTCATGAGGGCTATGATTGAGTATGGTGCTAATCCGGGAAGAGGCAGCCACGCCATGGCAATTGAGGGGGCAAGGGTAATTTATGAAACAAGAGAGTTGTTGGCAGAGCTTTTTAATCTTGATGATCCCATGAAAGTAATTTTCACCTTTAATGCCACAGATGGATTGAATCAGGCAATCAAAGGAGTCCTGAATCAGGGGGATCATGTTATAACGACCACAATGGAGCATAACTCTGTGCTCCGCCCTATTAAAGAGCTTGAAAAGCACGGTGTTGAAAACACTATTGTACAATGTGCCTCTGACGGAAGTGTAAGAGTTGAGGATATTGAAGCTGCTGTAAGAGATAACACAAAATTGGTGGTAACGACACATGTATCAAATCTGACCGGCACCATAATGCCTATAGAAGAAATTGGACAAATGTGCAAAAGAAAAAATATATTGTACCTGGTTGATGGCTCACAAAGCGCAGGGGTTCTTGAGATAGATATGAAAAAACAAAACATTGACTTATTGGCTGTTCCCGGCCATAAGGGACTTTTGGGACCTCAGGGTACCGGAGCGCTGATGATCAATTGTGATGCTGAAATAAAACAACTGAGGGAAGGGGGAACAGGAAGCGAATCAAGCAGCATGATACAGCCTGATTTTTATCCGGATAAACTTGAATCGGGAACTCATAATCTTCCGGGCATTGCAGGATTAAATGCAGGAATAAAGTACATTTTAGAAGAGGGCACAAAATCGATTTACAGCCACGAAAAGGAACTTCTTGAGATATTCATCGACGAAGTTAAAAAGAACGCCAAAATCGAAATATACGGCCCTGAAGACATTAATATCAGATGCGGGGTTATTCCTATTAATATTGAAGGAATAGATTCATCTGAGGTTGCTTTCATGCTGGATACTCAATATGGGATTGCGGTAAGACCCGGTCTTCATTGTGCTCCTCTGGCACATAAAACAATCGGAACCGAAAAAATAGGTGCCGTGAGATTTGGCATAGGCCCGTTTAATAAAAAATCCGATATAATGGATGCCGTGAAAGCACTGAATGAAATTTCGGGAATTAAATAAAATTTATAAGGACAGGAATAACTTTTGTTTTCTTGTCCTTGTTTTATACCTGTCCGTAGGGGTATTATTTATATGTCATATTTATATTTAATTATTTTCTAATGCATTGCATATGAAAGTTTGATATAATATGGTAAATCAACTGATTGGATAAAAGTATGAAAAAACTGACTGTGTTTATTATATTTTTTTTAGTGATAATAATTGGGATAATATATTTTACATATGGGAAAGATTTTTTGACTATGTTGGATGAAAAAAAGGTGTATTCTGTAAAAAATGCTGCTGAAATAACATTGGACACTCTTGGAGAATCTGAATTTTTCGGCGGGGGAATAATAACATACAATAATCAAAAAGTTGTTTTTCTTGATTATAGCAATAATATTAAGTGGAAAAGTGAAGATGTGGAATTTTCAAGCCCGATATTCACAGCAGGTGAATATATTTTTAGAAAAAAAGGAAGTACGATACAGGTTACGGATAAAAATAATCAAAGTTATGTAATAGCTGAAATTGACGGACAAATTATAAGCGTTTCACGTGAAAATGACAAAACATACATCATAATCAAAAATAGCACAGGTAAAAATTCATTGTATGTTATAAATGAAAATAATGAGGTAATTGTTGACAACAAGATGTTTTCGGATATCATAACGGGGGTGTCCATAAGTGACAAATCAGAAGGATATTCCATCATAACCTTGAGGCTTGAAGGAGGGAAGACTGTTAATTCTGTTTATTTCAATCTTATGGATGATGTTGAGCTGTGGAAAGCTGAAATAGGCAATGAAATTCTGATTAAAACTAAAATAGTAAATAACAATGTTGTTGTAATCGGAACAAAAAATATTTATTACTATAACCTCAACGGTAAGCTCATGTGGAAGAACGGTATTTATAATGAAATATTGGATTATGAAATAAATAAGGAAAATCAAAAAATATATGTTCTTTATAAAAAAGGTGGCGGGTGCGAATTAATTTCCTATAGCTTTGAGGGAAAGGTGAAGGAATTGATGGAAACTCCGGGAAATGCGCAGAAATTAAGGGTTTACGGCAACAAGGTTTTTGTATATAATGAAAATAGAATATATCTGATTCATGGTACAAAGACAGATAAAGTATATGAAAATAACGAGAATAAAATTGTTGATTTCATATCTTCAGGAAATGATATCTTCATTTTATTTAAAGACAAGCTTATAAAGGGACAAATAAAATAAGTTAAGAAGCTACAGATAAAGGGAGGTTTCGTATGAACTATATTGATATTTTGGTCATTGCTTTTGCAGGTTATTCTTGTTTTCAAGGATACAGAAGAGGATTTATAAAGACAATTTTTGATACGATGGGCGTTATAGTTGCATTTTTTCTAAGCAGGGAATTATATTATGTGGCAGAAAATATTATATTAAATAATACGAAGATGTTTGTTAAAATTCATGATTTTTTCGAAAAGAATATCTCAGATAGACTTCTGGAGACATTTCATGAATCTGTCAATATTCCGACGGAGCTTAAAAAAGTGCTGAGCAATGTTATTAATACAAAGGATATGGTTGGAGGGGATACTTTGTCTGTATTTATAGATAATATAAGCATCATACTTATCCGGTCCATAAGCTTTGTAATCACTTTCCTTGTTATATACGCACTTCTTGTTCTCTTATCAAGCTTCATTAATGCCATATTCAAGCTTCCGCTGCTGAATTTCACAAACAGAATATTTGGCGCAGGAACAGGCATATTAAAGGGTGCTATAGTTTTATACATAATATTTGCCCTTAGTTCTCCTGTTATAGGATTTTTACAGGATAACAAGCTTGTTCAGGGTGTGCTTGAATCAGAGTCAAGCAAAATATTTTATGAAAATAATATTATACTAAATTACCTTTCATATAAAGGATTTTACAACAACTAAGGAGATAATATGAAAATAATTGATGCAAGAGGAAAAATTTGTCCTCAACCGGTAATGATGACTAAACAAGCGGCTGATGCAGGAGAAAAAGAATTAACAGTAATAGTTGATAATGATACTGCCAGAGAAAATGTATTTAAATTTGGAAATAAGCTCGGATACAGTGTAAATGTGGAAAATAAAGAGGATGGAATATACATTTCTCTTATAAATGATGAGATTACTGATTGTGAGATTGCAACCGAAGAGGCTGTTGCAGACAGTATCAATAAATTGAAGCAGCCTAAAAAGGGTTTTGTTATAGGTACTGATAAATTAGGAAAAGGCTCGGATGATTTAGGAAAAATACTTATGAAGGGATTTCTTTATACATTGTCTGAGACAAAACCATACCCCAATTTCCTTATATTTCTGAATTCAGGAGTGAAGCTCACTGTATCAGGTTCAGAATCCATAGATGATTTAAAGAAGCTTGAAAGTGCCGGAGTAAAAATTGTTTCATGTGGAACATGTCTGGATTTCTTTGAAATCAAGGACAAATTAGAGGTAGGCAATGTAACAAATATGTATGATATAGTAGAAACCATAGCCGAATCAGACAATGCGGTTATGATATAAGGAGTGTTAAATATGCCAATGCAATTGAATGTCGGGGATGTTGTAAAATTAAAGAAGAAGCATCCATGCGGAGGTTATGACTGGGAGATATTGAGGGTAGGTGCGGATTTTAGAATAAAATGCACCACCTGCCAGCGTCAGGTATGGCTTCCGAGGAAAGAGGTTGAAAGAAGAATAACTAAAATTGTAACTCATGCAGACACTGAACAAAATTCTGACGATGATGAAAATATTTAATCAAAAACATATTGACATGGAAGTTGTAATGTTATAATATATTTTAAAAGTAAATAACCTTTAATCTGGCACAGAGAGGCTGGGAAGGACATACAATAAATAAGCCTTATTATGGTCTTCCTCGCTGTGCGTGGAAGACTTTCGTATATATAAGCGTACGAGGTGATACTTTAAATTAGTCCTGAGAGGCTAAAAAGGAGGAAAAATGTTAAAAGGCAGAAGTTTAATCGAACCAATGGATTTGACACTTGAAGAATTGGACGAGATATTGGATTTAGCAGATCAAATTATTGCAAGCCCTTCGGAGTTTGCGGACGTTTGTAAGGGAAGGGTGCTTGGAACATTGTTTTATGAACCAAGCACAAGGACAAGACTGAGTTTTGAAGCAGCAATGCTTAGGCTCGGAGGAAGTGTAATGGGATTTTCGTCGGGAGAATCGAGCTCGGCGGCAAAGGGCGAAAGTGTGGCTGATACAATAAAAACAGTTGCATGCTACGCTGATATAGCTGCAATGAGGCATCCGAAGGAAGGAGCACCGAAGGTTGCAGCAATGAATACGGACATGCCTGTTATTAATGCAGGTGACGGAGGCCATCAGCATCCCACACAGACACTTACGGACTTACTTACAATAAGATCTCTGAAAGGAAAACTTAACAACTTTACCATAGGAATATGCGGAGACTTAAAGTTCGGAAGAACAGTTCATTCTCTCATTAAAGCATTATCGAGATATGAGAACGTCAAATTTGTTTTGATATCGCCTGAAGAGCTGAGAATACCGGAATATATAAGAGAAGAAATATTAGTGAGAAACGGAATAGAATTCGAGGAAGTTGAGAGACTTGAAAATGTAATGGAAGAGCTGGATGTACTCTATATGACAAGAGTACAGAAAGAAAGATTTTTTAACGAAGCTGATTATATAAGACTGAAAGATAGCTATATAGTAAATAATGAAAAGCTTGAAAAGGCAAAAAGTGATATGATAATCCTTCATCCTCTTCCGAGAGTAAACGAAATATCGGTGGAAGTTGACAGTGACCCGAGAGCCTGCTACTTTAAACAGGCCAAGTACGGAATGTTTGTAAGAATGGCGCTTATAATGAAATTGCTGGGGGTGGAGAAATAATGCTGAAGATAGACAGTGTTGAAAAAGGATTGGTTATAGACCACATAGAAGCCGGGAAGGCAATGGAAATATACAAGCATCTTAACCTTGATAAAATGGATTGCAGTGTCGCAATAATCAAGAATGCAAAAAGCAGTAAGATGGGCAAAAAGGACATAATAAAGGTAGAAGACAATATAAATATGGACTTAAAGGTTTTGGGGTTTATAGATCCTACAATTACAATAAATGTAATTGATAATGGTGAAATAATTAAAAAAATAAATCTCGAGCTGCCTGAAGAAATAGATAATATAGCAAAATGTAAGAATCCCAGGTGCATTACATCCATAGAGCAGGAAATTTTAAATAAATTCAGACTCACCGACAGAGAAAGTAAAATTTACCGTTGTGTGTATTGCGACACGGCTTATGAGCATAACTAAGTAATATAAATAGCTGATGAAATTTCATCAGCTATTTACATAAAATACGGAGGTACTATGATAGTAGAAAAATTATACCGCAGTGTTTCGGAAAAAGGACACGTTTGCGTTGGACTTGATACGGATTACAGCTATTTACCGGAAGCCTTTGCCTCAAAATTTTCATCCAAGTCAGAAGCAGTGTTTAATTTCAACAAGGAAATAATTGATGCAACTTTTGATGTGACTGCATGCTTCAAGGTTCAGGTAGCATATTATGAAGCACTTGGAATAGAAGGCCTTAAAGCGTATTCGGATACTCTGAAATACATAAAAGAAAAAGGCCAGATATCAATAGCAGATATAAAAAGAGGGGATATTTCAAAGACAGCTGAAATGTACGCTCATGCGCATTTTACCGGAGATTTTGAAGCGGATTTCGTTACATTAAATCCATACATGGGCATAAACGACAGTCTTGAGCCTTTCCTTAAGTACATAAAGGAAAATGATAAGGGAATGTTTGTACTTGTGAGAACATCTAATAAAGGAGCAAAGGATTTTCAATATATAAGAAATGAAAGTTCAGTGCCTCTGTATGAAACCGTCGCAGAGAAGGTTCAGGAGCTTGCGGAGGAGAATCTGGGAGAATGCGGCTTCAGCTCCATAGGATCGGTTGTTGGAGCAACAAATAATGAAGAGAGCACAGCGCTCAGGAAAAAACTGAAGTCGTCTTTTCTGCTTATTCCCGGATATGGCGCACAGGGAGGAAAAGCGGAGGATATAGCCGCGTACCTTATAAACGGAAATGGTGCCGTAGTTAACTCATCAAGGGGAATTTTGCTTGCATATAAAAATGAAGAGGACGGAGAGAAAAACTTCGGATTATATGCGAGAAAAGAAGCAATCAGAATGAGAGATGATATAAGAGCGTTTATATAAGGAGAAAAGATGAAGGTAGTTATAAGTCAAATAATGGAAAATATATCCGTATCAGACGGAATATTTAAGCTAACTGCTGAATTTTCCGGAGAAATCAAACCCGGGCAATTTTTCATGCTTAAGACACTGGATAATTCATTCCTGCTTCCAAGGCCCATAAGTGTAAATGATGCAGGAGAAAAAGAAGTTACATTCTTGTACAGAACTGAAGGTAAAGGAACATCAAAAATTAGCTCTATGAGGTCAGGAGAAGAGCTGCAGCTGTTTGGACCTCTGGGAAATGGATTTGACATGCAGGAACTTAAGGGAAAGATTGCTGTTGTCGGAGGAGGAATAGGCATCGCACCTCTTCTATATTTAACAAAGCAGTTGGGCAGGAATGCGGATGTGTATCTCGGCTTTAAGAACTGTGTTTATACTGTGGATGAATTTAAAAAATATGCAGACCAGGTGTTAATTGCAACAGAGGACGGGAGTATCGGTGAAAAAGGCTTTGTAACTGATTATGTGGACTTCAGTAAATATGATGCTGTTGTTACCTGCGGTCCGGAAATTATGATGAACAAAATAATAAATAACTGCAAAGAAGTCGGAGTTAAGTGCTATGCATCGCTTGAAAGAAGAATGGCCTGCGGTATGGGAGTGTGTCTTGGATGTACAGTTGTTACAAAGAATGGCAACAAGAGGGCATGCAAGGATGGTCCTGTATTTATGAGCGAAGAATTAATTTAGGGGTGGTAAGATGGCTGATTTGAAAACTAAGGCAATGGGTATAGAATTTAAGAACCCGGTGCTGACAGCATCCGGAACATTTGGATTTGGTGAAGAATTTTCAGAACTATATGATTTATCCTTGCTGGGAGGAATTTGCAGCAAGGGTCTTACACTTAGAGAAAGAGGCGGTAATACAGGTATAAGGCTATGGGAAACACCTATGGGATTAATTAATAGCATAGGATTGCAAAATCCCGGAGTAGACAATTTTATAAATCATGAGCTTCCAAAGATGAAGAGCTACAATACCGTAATAATCGCAAACCTCGGAGGGCATTGCGAAGAGGATTATTTTGAAGGAATTTATAAGCTCAATGACACAGATGTTGACCTCATAGAGCTTAACATTTCATGCCCAAATGTAAAAAGCGGCGGCATGGCTTTTGGAATAAAATCATCAGTAGCTTATGATATAGTATCAAAATTAAAAAGAATATGCAGAAAACCGTTAATGGTGAAGCTGTCTCCCAATGCCGAGAGTATATCTGAAATGGCGATAGCGTGTGAGGAAGCAGGGGCAGACGGCATATCTCTTATAAATACAATACAATCAATGGCAATTGACATAAAGAAAAGAAAGGCTGTATTTGACAATGTATATGCAGGTCTTTCAGGTCCCTGTGTTAAGCCTATCGCTCTGAGGATGGTTCATGAAGCCTGCAAGAATGTTAAAATTCCCGTTTGTGGATTGGGAGGCATCATGAGTGCAGAGGATGTAATAGAATTTATAATGGAAGGGGCAACCTTGGTTCAGATAGGAACAGCTAATTTTACAAAGCCGACCATTGCGGAAGAAATCATAAGAGATTTATCCGCATATATGGACAGAGAAGGAATAAAGACGCTTGATGAAATAAGAGGAATAGTGTAAATACACAATATATCAATAAAAGCAGGAGGAAGTTATGAGTGTTGATGTTGTTCAAATATTGAAGGAATGCGGAGCGTTGCTGGAGGGACATTTTTTATTGTCATCAGGCAAACATAGCAACAGATACTGCCAGTGTGCAAAGCTTATGCAGTATCCTGACAAAACAGAAAAGGCGGTATCGCTGGTTGCGGAAAAAGTAAAAGACCTTGGGATTGACGTGGTTGTAGGTCCCGCTATGGGAGGAATAACGGCCGCATATGAGCTTGGCAGGCAGTTAGGCACCCGCGCAATATTTACTGAAAGAGAAAATAATGTTATGACTCTTCGCCGCGGTTTTGAAATAAAGCCGGGAGAAAAAATACTGATCATGGAAGATGTTGTGACCACAGGCAAGTCATCTGTTGAGACAGCCAATGTTCTTGAAAGCTTAGGCGGAAAAGTAATAGGTATAGGGTGTATAGTTGACAGAAAGGCAAGTGAGATAAATTTGCCCATATACAGTGCGGTAGAGCTGGAATTTGGCACCTATGAAGCAGATAACTGCAGCCTGTGCAAAGACGGATCATCCCCTGTTAAACCTGGAAGCAGAAAATTTTAAAACACGACATCCTTTCACTTATAGCGGAAGGATGTCGTTTAATTATCCCGTCATATTTCCAAGGAAATGAAATAAAGGTTATTAAAATCTAAAATAAAACATAACATTTATTATTAGATGTGACGAGGTGATTTTTTTGTTGTCAATAAAGGTAAAAAATGCAGTAGCAATAATTACTTGTTCAATGATAATTTTTTTTGCTGTTTATTCTCCGGCCATAGAGGTAATTTCAGCTGCCGCAAAGCCATCGGTACGATTGCCTATAATTATGTACCACCATGTTTTAAACGACAAGAGCAGGCTGGGAAAATATATAGTCTCACCAAAGGAAATTGAAAAGGATATAATATATTTAAAAGAGCAGGGATATACAACCATTGTTATGGAGGACCTGATAAACTATGTAAAAAATGACATAGCGCTTCCGGAAAAGCCTATAATGTTGACTTTCGATGACGGCTATTACAGCAATTATACATATGTGCTTCCACTTTTAGAAAAATATGATGTGAAGGCAGTGATATCGGTAACAGGGGGATATGTTCAGAAAAGCACAGAAGAGGGGAACCTGAATCCTGCATATTCTTATCTTACCTGGGATTTGATCAATGAGCTTGTAAATTCTCCATACATTGAAATACAGAACCATTCCTATGCAATGCATGAAATATGCGAAAGAAGGGGCTGTCTGATAATGAAGGGAGAATCATATGAAAAATATACTGAGGAAATGACTAACGATATAGGAAAGCTTCAGAATATCATAGAAGAGAAAACAGGCTACAGACCTACTACATTCACATACCCCTTTGGCTTTGTGTGCAAGGAAGGCAATGATGTATTGAGGAAGATGGGGTTTATTGCCACTCTGTCCTGCTATGAGGGAGTAAATATATTGAGTGGGAAGGAAGAAGAATTGTTTGAATTAAAGCGCTTTAACAGACCAAGCGGCATAAGCCAGAAAAAATTTTTTGAAAAATTTATCGAATAACTGTTTACAAGTCATGCAAAAAGTATTAAATTATATATATGGCGTCTGCTGGTGTGGCTCAAAGGCAGAGCAGCGGTATCGTAAACCGCAGGTTGGGGGTTCGATTCCCTTCACCAGCTTTGAAAAGACATACTTTTCGCAATGGAAGGTATGTCTTTATTTATGCACAAAAACTGGTAACCGGGTTTTTATGTACAGGATAGTGTAAAAAACCAAGTATGTGTTCCGTTGATAAGGGGAAACAGGCATAAGAGCGTGTGAATAGAGATTAATACCTTGTATGGCCGATAAAATCCGTGGTTTTTGCTAGATAGTATACAGAAAGATAATTGTAGCAAGACTTACCTTGCTGCATACTATGGTTGTATCAAAAAGTAAGGTTTTTGCTAAGAATAAAACTATGGCATCAGTAAAGAGTAAAAGCAGGTGAAGAATTATAGCGATGCCTTAATGAATCAGTAATAGAGAATACATGATTTAACAGCAGAAAGATACCGCATAGTTATACACGATAAAGGTTCCCGATGTTTACGTAGTTTACGACATTTTCTGCTTTATCTTTTAAAAACCTCGAAAAGCTTATTTCAGATGAAGAATTTTCGTTGAAATATACAAATTTCTGTTTAAAAGACTGCATTAAAAAAAATCGGATTATTATACAGCTATTAGGTATTAATATACCTGTTAAATATCATGACAAGGAACAAGATTTGGACATCAGGTAGCTATTTCGGTGAACTATCCTAATATAAACTTCTTTATTGTCTTTTCCTGTGCATTAGGATTGAGTTTGAATACTTGTTCGGCAATTTTTTGGTATGCTTCATCTTGTGGGATACTCGGCATTGTTACGTTTCTATACTCCCAAAACCGTTCTGTTGTACAAAAAACTGTACTATTCCAGCCATAACCTTCACCATACTTATTTTTCTTCTGTGTCCTTCCGCACATGGTGATGAACATTTTCATCTGAAGCTCTGTTATGGCACGATCAAACTGAGAGTTATCTTCTTTGCCAAATCCGCCAAGCTGCTTGATTTCGTGAAGTGCGACTTCTTCATTTTGTGCAACAATATCAAATATGTGCTTGGCAGTATGGCTGAAGGTTCCTTCTAAATATGCTTCTTCAAAAGACAAGTCGTTTCTTCGTACAGACAGGAAGAATGGGTACCAGTCCCTTGTTATGTATCCGCTGGTTTTGAAAAATATTTTTGAATAGGCAATGTCATGACGTTCCTCAAGTACGCGCATTCTCCATTCCCATGGATCTGTTTCTGGATCGCCTGTATGCCATCGTATGGGAGAATCTACGAGCTCCTGCTCATTCCAGCTAAACGGAACAATTGCGAAGATGCCCTTGCTGTTTCCGCCTCCCATGGAAAAGCCGCAATCCTGTAAAACAGCACAAAAATCTGAAAAACTAAGTATTTTGCTCATAATAGTTACTCCTCATTTACTCTCACAATTTTGCATACTGCAACTGCACTTGATTTGCCCTCGCCCGTCTTTAAGTTTTTGGGCGAATGAATATTGAGCATAAAGCCGGTATCTTCATACTTCCCGTCAATCCCGTCTGCGTAATTTCCATCCGCTGCAATATGAACCACCTTACCAATAAAAACTGAGGATAGCTCTGACATTGGAATATTTTTTTCCAATTCGCATTCAAGTGATAAAAATGCTTCTTTTAAACGCGGACAATCAATACTGCATGCCTGCTCTTCCGTAAAACCGCCGGCTGAAATTTCGTCAGTGTCGTCACCATTATCGTTAATGGTTTTAGTGCAGGAATCGAAATAATCTTTGCTTATAAAATTAATTACAAATTCGCCGCTACGCAAAATGTTGCGGTAAGTATGAGTGTGGTGAAGCATGCCCGGCATAACTGCGTAAAAACCGTTTCCGTCACCTGAAAAGCTGCTCCAGCCGCTGAAGCTCACATTCGGCTTACCGTTTTCCTTGCGGGTGGTAATTGCAAACAAAATGCTTGGAATCCCGCAGGCATATTCAAAATGATGAAAAACTTCGTATTGGCCCGGCCAATGTTCCTTAAAGTTTTCCGGTTTTGTCTGTCCCATTTCAATCTTCATGATAAAACCTCCTTTTTCAAAATCATAACATACAGAACATGACATCTGTCTGTCATGTTCAATCGTACTTTTTAAAAATATTTTGTGATATAGCTTTCAGCTTCTCACGTACTTCCGGAGGGTCTAAAACTTCAACCATGTTACCGAAGCCAAGAAACCACAGTAAAGTATTATCAGGATTAGTAAAACCCCATCTGGTGTATAATCTGCCGTCTTTCATGACGGTGAAAGAATCAGGGCCGTATTCCTCTACAAGGCGGTATTTTACCGAACTGTCGTAAATTGCCGTGACAAAATAATCGTCTGTCAGATGTGCACCAAAATCTTTTTTCTCATGAGGAACCTCCTGTGCGATAAAGCTGTTTTCGGTTACTGTAAGATCCCATAATCTGTTTAGCTTATACATTCTAAAATCTTGTTTTTCGTTGCACCACCCAAATAAATACCAGTCGGACCATTTAAACATAATCAGGTACGGATTTACTGACTTATCCTGTTCACCTTTGCTGTAATAATAATGAAAGCAAACTGTTTTGCTGGCTGAAATTGCCTCCCTAAGAAGCTCTATTTTATCAGAAAGGCTGTCCTTGTAAAAAGAGGACAGGTCAATGAGCATGCTGTCGGAAAGAGAAATGGCAGATTTTTGTCTTGCAAGCTTTTCTTTCAATGGTGTGTGCCTTGAAGTATGAGAGATGCTGTCGAGAGTTTTCATTCCAATTAAAAGAGCCTGCATTTCATCCACAGTAAACACAGTTGTATCCAGATTAAAGCCCTCCATAATGGAGATGCCGCCATTTTCGCCCTGTGTGGTTACAATAGGGATACCGGCACGGCATATGTCTTCCACATCACGGAGAATTGTTCGGCGCGAAACTTCAAATTTTTCTGCGAGATAAGGTGCCGTCACCTTTCCTCTTTGCTGCAGTACGGTAATTATACCGATTAGACGGTCAATTTTCATAATACTTACTCTCCAGGTGGGATAAGAAATTGCTATTATAATTCTAATATATATTTATATATTGAACAAGGGTTAAAATTTCGTGGTCTGAACTTTCTAGAACCACTTCTGAAATAAAATTCAGATAAAGTTCAGACAGCAAACAAACCAAGTTCAGTCTGATGCTGTAAAGTATATTTAACAAAGATGAAGGAGTGGTGAAAATGAAAGAATCAGGCGGAAGACATGAACTGAAGCATTATATAAATTATGGAGATTTATTGCAGCTCAGATCGAGGTTGAAGTGCACAGCACATCATGATGAAAATGCTGTGGACGGCATCGGATATCGGGTCAGGAGCCTTTATTTCGATAATTATAATGACAAGGTGCTGCGTGAAAAAATAGATGGCGTAGACGAACGTGAAAAGTTTCGTCTTCGTCTTTACAACAATGACAGTTCCTTTATACGTCTGGAAAAGAAAGCTAAGAAAAACGGACTTTGTTACAAAGAAAGTGCCTTGATAACAAAGGAAGAATGCAAAAGACTGCTTGAAGGTGATACGGGAGTGCTCAAGGAAAATGGCAATCAGCTTCTTCTGGAGCTGTATGCAAAAATGTGTTTTCAGCAGCTCCGGCCGAAAAATATAGTTGATTATATGCGGGAAGCCTATGTATTCCCCGCGGGAAATGTGCGCATTACGTTGGATTATGACATACGAACAGGCTCTGATATAAGTTCATTCTTAGAGACTGAAATCAATACTGTTCCAATACCGAAAGTATTTATACTGGAAGTAAAATATGACGAGTTTCTGCCGGAGTTAATGCGCGGCATAGTTTCGCTGTCCAGCAGACAGAGTGCGGCATTTTCAAAATATGCTGCTGCAAGAATTATTTAGGAGGAAATTATTATGACATTCAATGATATTTTTAAATCAAGCTTTTTAGAAAAAGCAACAGAATTTTCAATACTTGATGTAGGGCTTGCGATGCTCTTATCCTTTGCAATAGGATTGTTTATTTTCTATGTTTACAAAAAGACGTTCGCAGGAGTTATGTATTCGGCGTCTTTCGGAGTATCGATAATGGCAATGACATTAATTACAACTCTTGTTATTTTGGCTGTAACATCTAACGTAATACTTTCTTTGGGAATGGTGGGTGCTCTTTCGATTGTGCGTTTCAGAACGGCAATTAAGGAACCTCTTGATATTGCTTTTCTTTTCTGGTCCATAACTGTCGGTATTGTTACAGGTGCAGGCCTTATTCCCCTTGCAGTTATAGGGTCAGTAATTATTGGAATTGTGCTGCTTGTGTTTGTAAATAATAAAAGTACGGACACACCATACATCATTGTGATTAACCTTACGGATGACGAGGCGGAAAACGGAGCAATGTCCATGATAAGGTCCAAAACGAAAAAGTCCCTGATTAAGGCCAAGACGGTTTCTCACAACGGCATAGAGCTGACGGTAGAAGTGAGATTGCTTGATATGTCGGCCAAATTGGTAAATGAGCTGCTTGGAGTAAAGGGTGTAAACAATGTATGCCTTGTGAGCTATAACGGCGAATATACGGCATAAGCATATGAAACTGAGGTGAGAGCATGATACAAAGCAGAAGGATAAATGTAATTGTTGCAATTTCTGTGCTTTTATCCCTGATTGTAAGTATTTTTCTAGTTGTAATGGGAAATATTCAGAGAGAAGACAAGGATACAAGAACAGAACCTTTGTATGCATCAAGATTATTCGGCACAGATATAATTTCTGTAGAAATCATTGCAGATGAAGACGAGTGGCAGAAAATGCTGGAAGATGCAATGAACGAAGAATTTATCATGGCTGACGTAATCGTAAACGGTACAAAGTTTGAAAAGGTGGGAATACGGCCGAAGGGCAACTCAAGTCTTAGTCAGGTAGCTCAGTCGGACAGTCAGAGATATAGCTTCAGGCTTCAGTTTGACAAATATGTCAAGGGGCAGACATGCTTTGGGTTAACAAGTTTTGTTTTAAATAACATGCTTGGAGATAATACTTATATGAAGGAATATATCTCCTACGACCTTATGAAAGAAATTGGCGTGGATGCACCGTATTTTGGGTTTTCAAACATAAGTATAAACGGTGAAAACAGGGGACTTTACTTAGCGGTGGAGCTTTATAACGACAGCTATGAACAGTGTGCATTCGGAGATACAACAGGTATGCTTTATAATGTGAAGAGCATGGATATTGGAGGAAACAATGCTGATGGCAATGCCGGACGTATGCCAGGTGCAGTACCAAATGGAGCATTCCCTGCAGCACCTGACGGGATCGGTGCCGGTAATTTTACTCCTGACATGGAGGAAAATATTGAGGGTGAATTTTCAGGTGAGGGCATCCGCTTTGAAGGCAGACAGCCGGGAGGAATGGGCGGAGGCAGAGGCAGCAACGGAGGAAGTTTAGAATATTCCGATGATAATGTTTCGAGCTACAGTGCAATATTCAACAATGTAGTCGGCAAAGGAACGGAAGCAGATTATAAGAGAGTGATTGAAGCTTTAAAGGCGTTGAATGAAGGAAGGAACCTGGAAGAATACTTTGATGTTGACCAGATTCTGCGCTATCTTGCCGCACATACAATCGTAGTAAATTTAGACAGTTATTCTTCCAGTATGGCGCAAAATTATTATATTTACGAAAAAGGCGGAAAATTAACAGTATTGCCGTGGGACTATAATCTTTCGTGGGGAGGGTTCCAGAGCGGAGATGCATCAGACGTTATTAACTTTCCTATTGATACACCGGTAAGCGGTGTTGAGATGTCAAGCCGCCCGCTGATAGAAAGACTGTTTGAAAACGAAGAATATTTAAGCAACTATCATGAATATTTGCAGGAGCTGGTTGATAAATACTTTGCAGACGGAAGATTTGAATCTAAAATTAATGAGGTTTCAGGATTAATTGATGAATATGTCAAAAATGATGCTACCGCATTTTGCACTTATGAGCAGTACAAGACAGCAGTTTCTTCATTTAACCTTTTAGGCAGACTGAGGGGTGAAAGTGTACAGGGACAGCTTGACGGGACCATTGCAAGCACGGCATCAGGGCAGGAGGAAGATCCCGGCACTCTGATTACAGCAGGGGACTTAAAGCTTTCAGATCTGGGTAGCATGATGGGAGGAAGAGGTCAAAGAAACAGCGAAGGTTCTGAAGCACAAGATACATTTGCTAACGGTATGAACAATATTCAGGCAGGCAGAGGACCGGGAAGACAGCAGAATCAAGACATCAATTCAGGATTCATGCAGAACCGGCAGCAGTCAGGTAACTACAAATATTTGATTTTAGCAGGTGCACTGATGGGGGTATTAATCACCTCAATATTGCTCGCTGCAAGACTGAAAAGGAACTATTAATTTGCTTTGATGAGATTTTATGATATAATTGCTAATTACAGGAAACGGAGGTGAAGCCGGCGCGAACGGCATGTTAAATGGCAAAAATTCTTATATGCGATGATGAATCGGGGCTCAGAGCAGTCATAAAAAGATATGCTACCTTCGAAGGCCATGAGGTCACTGAAGCCGGTGACGGTATGGAGGCTGTTGAGCTTTGCAGGAATGAAAGTTTTGATATAATTATTATGGACATAATGATGCCTGAGCTTGACGGATTTTCGGCAGTCAAGGAAATCCGGAAAATGTCGGATACACCGGTAATAATGCTGTCGGCAAGAGGCGAAGAGTATGACAAGGTTCTGGGCTTCGAAATGGGAATTGACGATTATGTTGTGAAGCCATTTTCATCCAAGGAAATAATGCTTAGAGTCAATGCAATTTTGCGCCGTACCGCCAAGGGTGATTCATCGGTCGAGAATAGTGATGGTCATATTGTTTTCAAAAAAGAAGGGCTCATTGCGGATATAACCGCTTACAGGGTGCTTATTGACGGTAGGCAGGCAGACATGGCCCCAAAGGAATATGATTTGCTGTTTTTCCTGATACGAAATAAAAATATTGCGGTTCCGAGAGAAAAGATATTGACGGAAGTATGGGGTTACGATTATTACGGAGATGACAGAACCCTTGATACGCATATGAAGCTTTTGCGAAAATCCCTCGGTCCATACGCACATTTTATAACTACCATAAGAGGATTGGGGTATAGATTTGATGGATAAATTGAAACTTAAATGGAAAATGTTCACTTTTCTCCTGGGATTCTGTGCTCTTCTGCTGATTATTTTATGGCTTTTTCAAACAGTTTTTTTAACGGACATGTACAAAATAATCAGAAAAAATGAAATAAAAAAGGCTATTGCTCTTGTGGAAGAAAATATAGATAGTGCAGGACTGCAAACAGTCCTGAATAATCTTGAGGCGGGCAAGGAAATTATTGTAATGCCGGCAAAGGAGTTTGCACAACCCGAAAGGATGATGCATAATGACCGAGGCAGGCGTCCGCCGGAAACCATAACCGAAACAAAGGAGTTTATATTGCAGGATGGAAGAACCATATCCCTGACATTTCACGCAATGATAACACCTGTTGACGCAACTGTTTCCACACTACAGCTTCAGCTGTATATTATCACAGGAATTATGCTTTTGCTTGCAGTGTTTATTGCCGTGGCAATATCCGCACGTATTTCAAGGCCTATTGAGGAAATTAACAAAAGTGCCAAGATACTTGCGTCGGGCTGTTATGATACATCATTTGAAGGCCATGGTTTTCTGGAAATAAGGGAACTGTCTGATACGTTGAATATAGCTGCGTCGGAATTATCCAAGGTGGAAAAACTAAGAAAAGAGCTGATGGCAAATATTTCTCATGATCTGCGGACACCTCTTGCACTGATATACAGCTATGCCGAAGTGATGCATGACTTTCCCGATGAAATCAGCGCTGAGCAGACAGAAATCATAATGAAGGAAGTTGAGAGGCTGAACTCTCTTGTTAAGGACGTAATGGATGTCTCACGTATGGAAACGGGTACAATTGAAATGAACAGGGAATTGTACAACCTGACTCATAGCCTGAAGTCCACAACAATGCGCATGGCTGAGCTTGTCAAAAAAGACGGATACACTATAAATTTTGAAAGTGAAGATGATGTATTTGTTGTTGCTGATGAGGTGAAAATTACTCAGGCATTTTACAACTTGCTGCTAAATGCAATCACACATGGCGGAAGTGATAAAAATGTAACTGTCCGTCAAAGTGTATCCGGTGATTTTGTGAAGATAGAGGTCGAAGACAGCGGAGAAGGAATTACCGGCGAAGACTTGCCGCATATATGGGATCGGTACTACAAGGTGGATAAAAAGCACAGACGGGGTATAACCGGAACTGGGCTCGGACTCTCCATTGTAAAAAAAATTGTTGATATTCATGAGGGGAGCTGCGGTGTTGAATCGGAGCCGGGAAAGGGAAGTATTTTTTGGATTATGCTGAAAGCTAAACAGAAGTGAGGTTTATATGAGAATTATTACATTGAATATTAAATTTATTTTTCAGAATATTGAAGATTATATATATCCTGTCGTTTTATGTGATGATAAGGATATGATTTTAGTGGATTGTGGATATGTGGGATTTCTGCCGATGATTGAAAATGCATTTTCTGATGAAGGTCTGGAAATGAAGGACCTGACAAAGATAATAATTACACATCACGACCATGACCACATGGGCTCTCTGCGTGCAATAAAGGAAAAATATCCTCATGTAAGTATTATTTCAAGCAGGAAGGAGAAAGCATTTATTGCCGGGGAAATGAAAGCAATACGTTTGGAGCAGGCAGAAAAGCTTCAGGAAACACTGCCTGATGAGCACAAGGCTTTCGGGCAGGCTTTTTGTGAAATGTTAAAAAGGGTGGAACCATGCCGGGTTGATATGACTGTCAGTGGAGGAGAAATGTTCGATTGGTGCGGCGGCTGTGAAATAATTGATACTTCCGGACATACTCCGGGACATATTTCATTGTATCTCAAGGAGCACAATACAATTATTACCGGTGATGCTGCAGTTCTTGAGGAAGGAAGGCTTGCCGTTGCAAATCCGCAATACGCTTTCAATTTGAAGAAAGCTGAGGAATCTCTTAAAAAATTGATGGAGTATGAAGCGGACACGTATATATGCTATCACGGAGGAATTTATAAGAAGAGATGATATGCGCAGGCCAATGATGCTATTAATATCGGCTGTGAAAAATTAACGGATAGATAGTGTTTTGAAAAGCGCCTTACGGCATGTAGATTGACCGTAAGGCGCCTTTTTTATATTGTGTTCAATATGTGCAATAATTATTGTTGAAAGTTACAGAAATTTAAATTATTATAATTATATGTACAACACAAAATATTGTGACGTCAAATAATAATAACTACAGAACTTCTGGGATTTGCCGAAATATCTGAAAATGTAAAGAAATTTGTGGAGAATATAAAATATTAAAATATAGGAAAGCGGGTTTTATATGGAATACAGGATAGAACATGATACCATGGGTGAGGTAAGGGTACCGGCCGATAAATACTGGGGAGCTCAGACTCAGCGAAGTTTGGAAAATTTTAAAATCGGCAGAGAGAAAATGCCTGTGGAAATAGTGCGCGCCTTTGGAATTTTAAAAAAGGCTGCAGCATTGGCAAATTTAAAGCTGGGGATGATCGATGAAAAGAGAGCACTTATTATCTCTTCTGCCTGCGATGAAATAATTAGTGGTGCATTGGATGACCAGTTTCCTCTTGTGGTGTATCAGACGGGCAGCGGAACCCAGTCCAATATGAATGCAAATGAGGTAATTGCTAACAGGGGAAACGAAATTGCTGGAGAAAAGCTGCTGCATCCCAACGATCATGTGAATAAGTCACAGAGCTCAAACGACACATTTCCCACAGCCATGCATATTGCTGCTCTGATTGCCGTGGAAGACCACCTGCTTCCGTCGATTGCAGAATTAAAGAAAACACTGAAAAAATTAGAAAAAGAAAATAAGAATATAATTAAAATAGGAAGAACTCATCTGCAGGATGCAACACCTCTTACACTGGGGCAGGAAATCAGCGGGTGGAAGGAAATGCTGTCTGAGTCCGAAAAGATGATAAAGCTTTCTCTTGACGGTATCAGCAAGCTTGCCATCGGAGGTACAGCCGTGGGCACAGGACTTAATGCACACCGTGATTTCGGCAAAACCGTTGCGGAGGAAATAAGCCTTATAACTGGCAGAAAATTTGAGTCGGAAAAAAATAAATTTCATTCATTGACGAGCAAGGATGCATTGGTTTTCTGTCACGGAGGAATCAAGGCCCTTGCCTGCAACCTTATGAAGATA
>DAMAEI010000042.1:21558-27091 GCA_031997345.1 Sedimentibacter sp.
CCAATGATGTGAGATGGCTGGCAAGCGGACCGAGGTGTGGTATAGGAGAGCTCATCATACCGGAGAATGAACCGGGAAGCTCCATAATGCCGGGGAAGGTAAATCCCACACAGTGCGAGGCCCTGTCAATGGCATGTGTGCAGGTAATGGGGAATGATACTGCAATAGGAATAGCGGCTTCACAAGGAAATTTTGAATTAAATGTATACATGCCTGTGCTGATATATAATTTTCTTGAATCCGTTGACCTTATGGCCACTGCCATGATATCATTCAATGAAAATTGTGCTGTGGGCATAAAGGCCAACAAAAATAAGATAAAGGAAAACCTGGAGCAGTCTCTTATGCTGGTTACTGCTTTGAATCCGTACATAGGATATGAAAATGCCGCGAAGGTTGCAAAGTTAGCACACAAGGAAAATATCACATTAAAAGAAGCTGCCGTAAAAATGAAGCTCATGACAGAAGAGGAGTTTGAAAAGGCGGTAATTCCTTCAAATATGATAAGGCCTTTGTAATATAAATATAAAACGGAGGTAGAACAGTGGATAAAACCTATGCTTTAGAAAAACATGCTGAATGGATGGGTAAAATAGAGGTGGTAACCAGGGCTCCAATAAACAACAAGGCGGAGCTCGCCGTTGCATATACGCCGGGAGTTGCGGAGCCCTGCCTTGAAATAGCCAGGGATGAGATGCTTGCATATGAATATACGAGAAAAGGAAATTTGGTTGCCGTAATAACCGACGGAACTGCAGTTCTTGGACTGGGTGATATAGGACCGAGCGCAGCAATGCCTGTAATGGAGGGTAAATGTGCGTTGTTTAAGAGATTTGCAGGAATTGATGCAATTCCCATTTGTATTGATTCAAAAGACCCTGAGGTTATCATCAACACAGTTGCAAATATATCCAAGAGCTTTGGAGGAATAAACCTTGAGGATATATCAGCTCCAAGATGCTTTGAAATAGAAGAAGCATTGAAAAGGATATGTGACATCCCAGTATTTCACGATGACCAGCATGGTACGGCAATTGTTACTGCTGCGGGATTGCTGAATGCCGTGAGATTTACAAAGAAAAAGTTGGGACAGCTGAAAATAGTCATAAGCGGTGCGGGGTCCGCAGGAATATCCATAGCAAAATTGTTCCTGCAGATGGGCTTCGGAGAGATTATCATGTGCGGAAGTAAGGGAATCATATATGATGGTGCTCCATATAATAACAGTACTCAACAGGAAATGTCAAAGGTAACGAACAGGGATAAGCTTACGGGAACACTGGCAGATGCCATGAAGGGCGCGGATGTATTTATAGGAGTATCGAAGCCAAATATAGTTTCAAAAGACATGGTTGCGTCGATGTCAAAGGATCCGATTATTTTTGCCCTGGCAAATCCTGTTCCGGAGATTATGCCTGACCTGGCAAAGGAAGCAGGGGCGGCTGTGGTGGCAACAGGCAGAAGCGACTTCCCCAACCAGGTTAATAATGTACTGGTATTTCCCGGAATATTCAAGGGTGTTTTGTCTGTACGCTCCAAGGTAATAACTGATTCCATGAAGGAGGCTGCGGCGAGGGCAATAGCAGAGGTTATAAAGGACGATGAAATTTCAGCTGATTACTTGCTACCTGACCCATTTAACCCTAATGTGGTGGAAGTGGTTGCGAAGGCTGTAGCTGATGAGGCAATCCGCCTAGGAGAAAGCAGAATATAAATAATCAAATACTCTTCCGTGACATACGGGAAGAGTATTTTTTAAAATATCTATAATTTTGATTTACATTTACAACCCAAATGATTATAATAATTGTATGCGGGTGTAGCTTAGTGGCAGAGTTCCGGCTTCCCAAGCCGGCTGTGTGGGTTCGATTCCCATCACCCGCTTCAAACGACGAAATCTACCTCAAAAGCTGAAATTGCTTTTGAGGTAAATTTTTATTATGATGGGGCGCGGTTATGATATTTTTGCAAACAGAAAGATGTATTATTCGTGATCAAAATCAAGAAGATTTAATGACACACCACGCTGCTATAAACTTTTTCTCATGCATCTTTTTTATAGTATCCTGCAAGAAGTCGTTGCATAAGTAATGGACTTCTTTTATTTTATATGGTAGCATATGCTCAATAACAAAAGCTTTTTACAGAAAAAAAGTTGCTTTTTACCAAGAAAAATGTAACAAAAATTAAGCCTGATAAGAAATGCCTTATTGAAATTACACAATAATTTGAGTTAGGAGAAACATGGAATAATATGTGTTCAATAGCTGTTAACGGCAGATAAACAGGAATTTATAGTGGAATTTATTTATAAAATAGGAAGGATTAAAAGTATGGGCAAAACTGAACTTACCAAAGCACTAGAAATTATGATTGAACGTTTTGGGCATGATACACTAATTTCACTCGCTACTATTGACGGTAATATTCCTGCTGTCCGCATTGTAAACAGTTATTATGAAAACGGAGCATTTTACACTATCACATATGCACTCTCCAACAAGATTAAGCAGATAGAAGCGAAATCTGCGGTTGCAATATGCGGTGAATGGTTTACTGCTCATGGGGTTGGTGAAAACATGGGATATATTTGTGATGAACGAAACACGGAAATTGCCACAAAGCTGAGAAAAGTATTTTCAGCATGGTATTTCAATGGACATACAGATGAAAGTAATCCTAATACAATTATTCTACGTATCAGATTGACAGATGCAGTTCTTTTAAGTCACGGCACAAGGTATGATATTGAATTCAAAGATATTTGAAGCAAATTATTTATTAAAACGCAATAAATAGGAATTTGAATTGTGATTGATTTTATTAAGAGGTGATAAGAAAAATGAAATTTATAATAATTGGTTCTGTTGGCTGCGTCTGTACTCCTAAACCGTTGTGTCAATGTTCTATATGTAAAGAAGCAAGAGAAAAAGGCTATCCATATGCAAGATGCGGTTGCAGTTTATATTTGGATCACTTATGAGTTATTATCAATATATGAATCTTATTGAAGAACAGGAAATTGAAAATTACTTTGAACAGGATAGTATAAAAATAACCTTTGTGCAGGTTCCGAAAGAACAAGCGGTCACGGTTTTTGTTATAGAATCAAATCATAAAAAACTAATTTATGCTCCGTGCGATTGTGTTCCGTTTCCTGATGAACCTATTTTGTACGATGCTGACGTGCTGATACTTGGAAATACTTTTATAGGTAATACTCTCAAAAATGGAAGATGTGTAACTCATGACTACCCTTTGAGGAAAGAATTGCATAGTCTTGAGGATGCTCAAGACATATTTCGAAGAATCAGGGCGAAGAGGTTGATTATTACGCATGTTGAGGAAGATTGGGGTAAATCATATGATGATTATTTGGAAATTAGAAAAAGAATACCAAAATGTTAACTTCGCTTACGATGGGTTATCCATAATATTGTAAAAAATGAGCATAACGCTAAGCTGTTAAATTCCAATTTATAAACAAAAGTATAGCATATAAAATATAAATTTGAAAATCTGATAATGGCTGTTATGGGCGCTGCCGGAACGTTCTAAAGTTACTGTATGAAGATAGTGTGCTCAGATGTAAAAAGTGCCGGATATTATTCCGGCACTTGCTTATTTCAGAAACCTGCTTGGTTTTCCCGTATGATACAGCGACAGTCTGTGCAGTGCTCTTGTGCATGCTACGTACAGCAGACGCTTATCATATTCGGTGCTGTAGTTTTTGCTGTCAGTGTTATAAATCAGGACTGCATCAAATTCCAGGCCCTTTGCAAGGTATACGGGTACTATTATTACGCCTCCGATATTCTGCTCACCTAAATAATCTATGAGCTTTACATCTATTTTTGATTTAAGTCTGAAGAATAAGTCAGAAGCCTCTTTCCTGTTCTTGCATATTACTGCTATTGAATTGAACCCCTGTAATTTGTATTCTTGAATATTTCTAATCATTTCATCTTCAAGGTCTTCAACATTTTGCTTGTAAATTACCTGCGGCGCTTCTTCATTGCGTCTGAAATACTCGGTGCTCATGCCTCCGTACAGGAATTTTTCGCTGAATTTGCTTATTTCATATGAGCTTCGGTAGCTTTTGTTCAGGAATATCTTATTGCTTCTTTCAAAGTTAAAAATTGATACTATATGATCGTAAAAAGAAAGATCGTTTTTTCTGTCAACAGACTGGTTGATATCTCCGACCACGGTGAATCGAGCATCTCTGAACAGATTCTTCAGCAGATGATAATGCATGGGATAATAATCCTGAGCTTCATCCACAATTACTTGCTTAATGCCGCTTAAAGAATCAGCTCCTTCCGCTTTCACCTTTAAATACATCATAGCTATTCCGTCAGCATATGGAATGTTGTACGGGTCTGTAACGGATTCATTTGTGAAATCAATAATCTCGTCAATATTAGCCGGCAGAACCAGGCCTTTTGCCAGCCTTTTAAATAATTCTCTGCTGCTGAACAGTTTTTTATATAAATCATAGCTGTCGAATTCTGTGAACTTTTTTAATCGATTTAAAAGCACTGATGTTTCTTTGGCGGCAAGAACCCTTGAAAACGCCTTTATTTCAAATTCATGCAGCTTTGACCTGTTCACTGCTTCTTCTATTTTGCTTCTGCGTTCATGCCTTCCATCGCGGATTTTATCCATAAGTCTGCTTTCAATAATTTTAAGTTTTTTTGCAGCAGGCATGCTCAGTTTTCCGCTCAGCATGAAATCCTTTAGAAGCTGGCGTGTTTCAATGATTTTACCGTCGAAGTACACATCCTCAAATGGTATGAGCTTCCTTTCAAAGTACATTATAAAGCGATCTATTATTTTAAGGAAAACCTCAGAGCCTTTAAATTCATCGCATGCTCTTAGAAAATCTCTTTTTCCCTCTGTTTCGGAGCATATTATACTTTCAAAATTTTCGCTCTTTGTTTTAACAGACAGCTTATTATCAAAAAGTTTTACAAATATGTTTTCAAAGGTATACTCGTTTATGTTGTCTTCGCCGAGCTCAGGGAGTACGCTTGAAATGTACTTTGAAAACAGAGTATTGGGAGATATGATAACAATATTGTTGGCAATAAGCTTGAGATTGAGACCCTGATACAGCAGAAATGCAATTCTGTGCAGTGCCACGGAGGATTTTCCGCTTCCTGCCACTCCCTGCACAATAAGCAAATCATTATCTAAGTCGCGTATGATCATGTCCTGCTGTTTTTGTATTGTTTCAACAATAGTCTTCATTTTGGAGGTCATATTTTTTGATAGAGCCTCCATCAGCATTTCATCAACAATATTCACATTGCTATCAAAAAAGTATTCCAGCTCGCCCTTGGTTATTTTAAATTGCCTTTTAAGTGAGACGGCTCCTTTTATTATTCCGGAGGGAGCTTTGTATTCAACAGGCCCTAGCTCTGAGCTGTAGTATACGCTCGAAATAGGTGCACGCCAATCATATACCGCTATTTCATGGGTATCCTCATCCATAAGATTAAAAAGGCCTATGTATATTTTCTCGGTGTCA
>DAMAEI010000043.1:0-2435 GCA_031997345.1 Sedimentibacter sp.
TTGGAGGTTTACACAATCTTTGAAGATGACCCAGCGTCCCACGCATATCCAGGAATCCTACCTGTTGGTTCTTCATCAATAAAATTCGCCACACCATTGAAAGCTTCTGCAATTAAAGAGAAAAAATTAGGGGGGGTTCGCTTAATATTAAGATTTTCAAAAATATCAATTATAACTTTGAGCTTTTCATCATATGCACTAAAAGCACCTGAGGGTAAGGATCTTTTATTCAACTCTAAAATTACTACTTGAAGGAAAGATATATAGCTTGGATATATGTAACTAAATTCAACATTTAAGTTAGCGATGAAGGTTATTGTGTTTTGTCTTAAATTATCTGTATTTTTTATGAATTTATCAATATCTATTGTAGTCGGAGATATAAACATGCTTATATAATCATTAACTTCCTTTTGTTTTTCTTCATATTTTTTCGAATAGTCATCATAGAATTCATTTAGCTTATTAAAAAAAGAAGACAACTCTTCAATTTCAACTATAATAACCCCAGAGGAATCACGATAAGGCTTGTCTTTAGGATTTTCAGTACGTAATAACTGTATTATTTCGGTATTATAATCATTGCTTATATTTGTAAAAACATTTTTACTCCAATCAACTGCAGAAATAACATTTATGTCTCCGAGTCCATATCCCATCATTATAACAATGGATTCTTTAATCAAGAATGGCAATCTTGATTGCCTGTAGTCATTTGGGCGAAACAATGAGGTGTAATCTTCCTGTGTGATCACAATGCTATCTGGAATTGTCCTTATCCCATGTATATGATAAATTGGTATCAAGGCATTTACATTTATAAAACATTCATCTGGTCCTATTGGTAAGCATTGTCCAACAAAAATATTTTCTAAAACAGTATCATAATTAGTTGTAGTAATCCAATCTATATTCATTTTTTTAAAATGCTCTTGGTAAATAACAATGGACTCTTCGCTTGGATAAACATTAGTATATTCTGCTATTGAGCTTTTTAGAAAATTAATAGATTCGGCATAACTTATATCTTTTTTGTTTGAATATTGCTTACACATGGCAGATGCAATTATGGGATAATCCCCATTTTTAATAGGAATCTTTATATCTAAATCCATTTTTTTGCGACATTTTCTTAAAAGTTCAGCCCATGAATATGTTTCATAATCATTACTATCACTTAATACAGCCTTTGTAAAACCGGCACCTACAAACATTCCTAAATTTCCGAGATTTGAAGCACCGCAAATTAATCCTAAAACCTCATTTATATCTGAATATAGTCGCATAGTTAATTTCCTCAATAAATAATTTTTAAAATTGGAAGATAAACACAAAAACCAATGGATAATAATTAATCCTTGTATCCTCAAAAAAGAATTTTTTTATTTCTTCCTATTTAATATAAGTTCACTTATTTTACCGATGTCATAGAAGCGTATAAAAGAGACACCCATTATCTTCGTTTGCCCCTAAGAGCATGATGCAAACATTTTTCTAATAATTTCAACTCCCCAATTCTGAAGTGAATGACATTTCATCCTTATTTTTATCTTGGGAATCTTTAATTTTTAAGAGTTCGATGTATTTTTCTAACTGTTGTTTACTGTCCTCGCTTAACATATTATAATCATCAAGTAATTTTTCGGGTTTCTTAACATCGCTCTTGCATAAGAGATAATCTATTGACACATTAAAAAAATCTGATAAAATACCTAATGTTTTTGTATCAGGATCTCTCTTGCCCATTTCATAAAAGCTAACTGATTGCTGGGAGGTATTAAGAAGTTTTGCTAAATCAATCTGTGAAATATTTTTTTCTAATCGTAGTTCCTTAATTCTGTTCAATATAAACACCTCTATTATATTATAGTTAAAATATCCCACACTTCATAACAAAAAGATGTTTTAAAAATACCTTGACACACAACAATATGTAGTATAAAATTAACGTAAGAATTATTTTACATATACACGAGTGACCAATTGAAGAGATAAAAGGTAATTGCCATCTTTATTCTTAAAAAGAATATTAACTTAGCTGCAATGAGCAAAGGCCATTTGAAAGTCCTCATATCAACAAAAAGCTTATTGCAGTTAATTTAAACTTTCTTATGAATGTATAAGAAGGTAACAACCTTGACAGCTTAATAAGTATTTTGATACATTCAAAATGCAGCCTGAAAAGGAAAGCAAACGCAGCTGATGCGCGATGATGATATTATTTAGATGTATTGAGCGGCAAATCACAGTTGTAAAATTAAAATGGCAGTTTTAATTTGCGAAGACCTGCATTTTTGGAATAATGATACTTCCGTCCAGCCACAGCTGATCGTAATGGGGACGGCTCGCCATTAAAATGGGGAGGGTTAAAACGATGGAGAATCGAAAGGCCATGGAACCCGCAAGGTCATCAAAATACTAATGACTTTAACTGT